>DAIRGH010000119.1:0-8657 GCA_036794585.1 Solirubrobacterales bacterium
CGCCGCAGCCGAGGGCAGGCGCGCATCGCCCGCAGCCGCCGCGCGCTGCGCGGGGGAGTCGTCTGATGTACCGCTCAGACCCCGGCGACTGGCGCGGCCCGCCGGCGCCGGCCCAGTTCAACTTCCGCGTCGCCGTGCTCGGTGGCATCGCCCTGGTCGTCTTCGCGGTCGTCTTCCTGCGGCTCTGGTACCTCGAGGTGCTCTCGGGCGACAAGTACCTGGCCGAGGCGCAGAACAACCAGATCCGCGAGTTCACGGTGCAGGCGCCGCGGGGGGAGATCCTCGACCGCTTCGGCGAGCCGCTGGTGCAGAACCGCGCCGCGCTCCAGCTGCAGCTCAAGGAGGAGGAGCTGCCACAGAGCCGGGAGGAGCGGGCAGCGCTGCTCGCCCGGGTCGGCGAGCTGGCCGGCTTCAGCCCGCACCAGGTCCGCAAGCGGATCTGGGCGCAGCGCAAGGAGGCGCCGGGAACGCCGGTGGCGCTGCGCCAGGATGTCCCGTACGACACCGTCTATTACCTGCGCGAGAACCAGCGCCGCTTCCCTGGCGTCTCGGTGGAGCGCGTTTACGTGCGCCGCTATCCGCAGGGCGCCCTCGGCGCGCACCTGCTCGGCTACGTGCGCGAGATCGACGCCGAGCAGCTCAAGGATCCGCGCTTCGACGCCTTGGAGCCCGGCGACTTCATCGGCACCGCCGGGGTCGAGTCGACCTACGACAGCCTGCTGCGCGGGATCAACGGCGCCACCCGCGTTCAGGTGGATGCCTCGGGCACACCAACGGGCAGGCAATTCTCCGAGCGCGAGCCGCGCACCGGCAACGACCTGAAGCTGACCCTCGACAGCGACGTGCAGGCGGCGGGGGAGAGCGAGCTGTCGACGCGCGGCCTGCCGGGCGGGTTCGTGGCGATGAACGTCAACAACGGCGAGATCCTCGGCCTCGGTTCCTATCCCACCTACGACCCCTCGGTGTTCGCCAAGCCGCTGATCCCGCCGGTGGTCGCCGAGCAGATCTTCGGCACCGGCGAGACCGATCCGACCGCAACCGCGGCGCCGATCTTCAACCGCGCGACGCAGGGCGAGTATCCGACCGGCTCGACCTTCAAGCCGATCACCGCCCTGGGCGCGCTCGACGCGGGCGCGCTGACGGTGGGGCGGACGATCGTCGACGGCGGCTCGGTGAAGTACGGAAACACCACCTTCGAGAACGCCGGCGGCGTCTCCCACGGGTCCGTCAGCCTGCGCTCCGCGCTGCAGGTCTCCTCCGACGTGTTCTTCTACATCATGGGCGCCGAGACCAACATCGACGAAGGCGATGGCGGCGCGGTCCAGTCCTGGGCCCGCCAGCTCGGCCTTGGCGCTCCGACCGGACTCGACGTCGGTCAGGAGGGCTCGGGCCTGGTCCCGACTCCCGAGTGGCGCAACGAGAACTTCCGCGCCAACACCGACCCCGAGGGCCCCTGCGGCGAGGAGGTCTGCATCGAGGAGGGCGAGCTCACCGAGCGGCCGTGGAGCATCGGTGACAACGTCAACCTCGCGGTCGGCCAGGGCGACCTGCAGGCGAACCCGCTGCAGATGGCGGTCGCCTACGCGGCGATCGGCAACGGCGGCGACATCGTCCGTCCGCACGTCGGCATGGAGATCGATGACCCCCAGGGCCGCGCGATCCAGGAGATCGAGCCGGTCGCCCGCCGCCATGTCGACATCGACCCGGAGTGGCGCCGGACAATCCTCGAGGGCCTGCACGACGCGGCGATGGCGCCGGGCGGCACGTCGTATGAAATCTTCGGCGGCTACCCGGTCGAGATCGCCGGCAAGACCGGCACCGCTGAGCGTCCGCCGCACCTCGACCAGTCCTGGTACGTCGCGATGGCGCCGTACCCCGACCCGAAGTACGTGGTCGCCGTGACGATCGAGGAGGGCGGCTTCGGCGCCGACGCCGCCGCCCCCGCGACGCTCGAGATCTTCAACGAGCTGCTCGACGTGAAGCCGTCGAAGATCGAGACGGTCGAGGGCGGAGAGTCCGCGGTGACGGAGTGATGGAAGCCTTTCCCCGACCACGCCCATTCGAGCAGCCGCGCGCGTCGCTGATCTCGCGCACCGGCTTTGCCAACCTCGACCCGCTGATGCTGGTCGCGGGCATCGGGCTGATCCTGTTCAGCCTCTACACGCTCAGCATCGCCACCGCCGACGACATCGCCGGCAACCCGTACTACTACGTCGTCCGCCAGGCGATCTACGCGGTTGTGGGGATCGCGCTGATGCTCGCCACAGCGAGGGTGGACTACTCGCGCTTCCGCGAGCTGCGGGTCGGCATCTACACGGTGATGATCACCCTGATCGTGCTCGTCCTGCTGCTGGGCGAAGCGACCCGAGGCTCTCGCCGCTGGATCGAGTTGCCGTTCTTCACCTTCCAGCCGTCGGAGCTGGGAAAGATCTTGCTCGTGGTCGCGCTGGCGGCGTTCGTGATCGACCGCTCGCGCCGCTCGTCTGAGCGCCGGCGCACGATCCGGGTGCTGGCGCTGGGCATGTTCCCGGCGCTGCTCGTCTTCCTGCAGCCCGACCTCGGGACGGCGCTCGTCTACGGCGTCATCACACTGGCGGTCCTCTACGTCGCGGGGGTTCGCTGGACCCACTTCGTCGCGATCGGCGCAGTTGTCGCTACCCTTGTTACCGCGGTCCTGGTGATCGCCCCCGCAGTCGGGATGCCGGTGCTGGCGGACTACCAGCAGGAGCGCCTCACGGCCTTCCTGCATCCGTCCGACGACCCGGCCGATTCCAGCTATCAGATCAACCAGGCGTTGATCGCCGTAGGCTCCGGGGGCAAGACCGGACGCGGCGATGACGCAACCCAGACACAACAAGGCTTCCTACCGGAGCACCACACGGACTTCATCTTCGCCGTCGTCGGCGAACGCTTCGGGTTCGTCGGGGCCGCATTCCTACTGTCTCTGTACGCCCTGCTCATCTGGAGGGCGCTGCGCACGATGACTCTTTCGAAGAACTTGTACGGATCGATGATCGCCGGCGGAATCGCCGCGATGTTGATCTTCCAGGTGCTCGTCAACGTCGGCATGAACCTAGGGATCATGCCGATCACCGGCATCCCACTGCCGTTGATGAGCTATGGCGGGTCGTCCGTAGTGGTCACTTTCCTGGCCCTCGGACTCCTGCAGAGCATCTTCGTGCAAGCGCAGCTGACCTCGAAGCGGAGCGCGTACGCAACCGCTTTGAGGTGATCTAACTGAAGAAGAGAATTCTCGTCTCCGTTGACGCGGGGGAAACTCGCGTCGCGGTACTCGAAGGAAAGGGCTCGGCCCGCCAAGGTGGCGGAGGCCGAGGCAAACAGCAACAGAACGGCTCAGGTGGTTTCAAGGTCGCCGAGCTGTACGTCGAACGGCGCGGCTCGCGCTCGATCGTCGGCAACATCTACAAGGGCGTCGTCGACAACGTGCTGCCCGGGATGGAGGCGGCGTTTGTCGACATCGGCCTGGAGCGAAACGGCTTCCTCCACGTCGACGAGATCGTCATGCCCGACGGACAGAAGGTCCCGCGCCGCGGCCACGGCCGCGGGCGCAGGATCGACGAGCTGATCAAGCCCAAGCAGGAGGTCCTCGTCCAGGTGGTCAAGGACCCCCTCAAGACCAAGGGCGCCCGCCTGTCGATGCAGATCTCGATCGCCGGCCGCTACCTGGTCTACATGCCCAGCGGCGCCGGCGTGGGCGCCTCGCGGCGCCTGCCCGACGCTGAGCGCGACCGCCAGCGCAAGCTGCTGCAGAACCTGCACAAGGGGGGCGACGGCGGCGTGATCGTCCGCACCGCCGCCCAGGGAGCGCGCAAGGCCGACTTCGAACGCGACCTCGACTACCTGCACCGGTTGCACGAGGTCATGGAGCGCCGCGCCAAGGAGGTCAAGGCTCCGGCCCTGGTCTTCCAGGAGGCCGACCTGTCGATTCGCGTCCTGCGCGACGTGCTCACCAAGGAGTTCGACGGCGCGGTGATCGACGACGAAAAGCAGCATCACCGGGTGACGAGCTTCTTTCAGCGCACCGCGCCCGAGCTGGTCGAGTTCGTGGAGCTGTATGAGGACCCGCAGCCGCTGCTCGAGCGCGAGGGCGTCGAGGACGCCTTCACACAGGTGCTCTCGCGGCGTGCCGACCTGCCCTCGGGCGGCTATCTGATGATCGACTACGCCGAGGCGCTGACTGTCATCGACGTCAACACCGGCAGCTTCACCGGCCGCGGCCGGGGGCGGCTGGAGGACACGATCACCAAGGTCAACGTCGAGGCGGCCGAGGAGGTGGTGCGCCAGCTGCGGTTGCGCGACATCGGCGGGATCATCGTCATCGACTTCATCGACATGGCGCGGTCGAAGAACCGCGAGCAGGTGCTGAAGACGCTGCGCAAGGCGCTCGACGCCGACAAGACCAAGAGCTACGTGATGGAGGTCTCGCCGCTGGGGCTGGTCGAGATGACGCGCCAGAACGTCACCGACGGCGTCCGCGAGATCCTCACCGAGACCTGCCCGACGTGTGAGGGCGAGGGCGTCGTCCCCTCGGCCGAGACGATGGCGATCGAGGTGATCCGCCGGCTGCGCGAGCTCTCGCGCTCTGAGCCCGGCCCGGAGGCGTTCCTGGTCCGGGTCAACCCGCACGTGGCGGCCGAGCTCGTAGCCGAGGGCAGCGGGCTGGCCGAGCTCGAGGACGAGACCGGCAAGCACTTCCACTTCGAGGGCGGCGAGGCGCTGGCGATCAACACGTACGACGTCGTTGATTCGGGCACGCGCGACCAGATCGAGGAGCGGGCCCTGCCCTTCCGGGTCGGGGAAGAGGTACTCGTGACGATCGAGGAGCCGCACATGTACAACGCCGACGATGCGATCGCGCGGGTCGACTCCTACATCGTCAGCGTCGGCGGCGGCGGCGACCACATCGGCGAGCGGAAACTGGTGCGGATCGAGAGCGTCGCCCGCTCGGCGGCGACCGCCGCGTTGCTTGACGCCAACGGCGAGAAGCTAGAATCGAAGCCCTCTGGACGGCGCCGAGGCCGCCGTGGTGGCCGGCGCCGTAGTCGTTCCGGGGCACCGAGCGCCTCAGGAGACGAGTGACCATGGCCGACAGCACCTACGCGATCGTCGAGAGCGGCGGCAAGCAGTACCGCGCCGAGGAGGGCGCGACCCTGCTCGTCGACCGGCTGCGCGCCGACGAAGGCGACAAGGTGCTGCTGCGGCCGCTGATGTTCCGCGGCGGCAAGGACGTGGTCACCGAGTCCGACAAGCTCGACAAGGTCAAGGTCGAAGCGGTGATCGCCGGCCACGAGCGTGGCCAGAAGATTCGCGTGTTCAAGTACCGCGCGAAGAAGGGCTACCGCAAGCGCCAGGGCCATCGCTCTGAGCTGACGAGGCTCGAGGTCACCGAGGTCAAGCTGCTGACCCGCAAGCCGGCGACGAAGAAGGAGCCGGCCGAGACTGCGGCGAAGGCTGAAACCGAGACGAAGCAGGCCGCGAAGAAGCCGGCGGCGGCGAAGAAGCCGGCGGCCAAGAAGCCGGCGGCCAAGAAGCCGGCCGCCAGCAAGCCCGCGGCGAAGAAGGAGGACTCCTAGAGATGGCTCACAAGAAGGGACTCGGCTCGAGCCGCAACGGTCGCGACTCGAACCCGAAGATGCTCGGGGTGAAGATCTTCGCGGGACAGAAGGTCGGCGGCGGCGAGATCCTCGTCCGTCAGCGCGGCACCCGCTTTCGCGCCGGCGACGGCGCCGGCCTCGGCCGCGACCACACGATCTTCGCCACCCGCGCCGGCACCGTCGAGTTCAGCCCAGCGCGTAAGGGCCGCATCGTCTCGGTCGTCGAAGAAGCCTGACCGGGACGCGCGAGGACGACGAGCGCCTGGTCGCCGCGCTGCGGGCCGGCGACGAGGCGGCGTTCGCAGGGCTGGTAGACGACCTGACGCCCGGGCTGATGCGGCTTGCGCGCGCCCACGTTCCTTCCGATGCGATCGCCGAGGATGTGGTCGCCGATACCTGGGTCGCGGTGATCCGCGGCATCGACCGGTTCGAGGGCCGCTCGTCGCTGCGCACGTGGATCTTTCAGATCCTGCTCAACATCGCCCGCACCCGCGGCAAGCGCGAGCGGCGGACGCTCCCGTTCTCCTCGCTCTGGCGTGGTGGCGCGGAGGGTCGCGACGAGCCGGCGGTCGACGCCGACCGGTTCCAACGTCGCGGCGAGCAGCGGGGCGCATGGGCCAGACCGCCGCAGGAGTGGGACTCTCCCGAAGAGCGCCTCGCAGCCGACGCGACCCGGGACGCCCTGCTCGAGGCCGTCGCCGACCTGCCCGAGCGCCAGCGCGAAGTGCTGACACTGCGCGACATCCTCGGCTACTCGGCCGAGGAGGCCCGTAACGCCCTCGATCTGACGGAGACGAACCAAAGAGTGCTCCTTCACCGGGGGCGCTCGAAGGTGAGGGCGGCGCTGGAGCGCCATTTCGAGTCCGAGGCCGGCCAATGACCGACGCGCAAACACAGATCAGCTGCCGGGAGTTCGTCGAACTGGTCACCGACTACATCGAGGACCAGCTCGCCGAGGCACGGCGAATCGAGGTCGAGATCCATCTCGGCCAATGCGACGGCTGCGAGACCTACCTCGAGCAGATCCGCCAGACGATCGCCGCCCTGCGCACGCTGGCGCGTGCCGAGGACTTTCCCCGCACCCGCGAGCAGGCGCTCGCGGCGTTTCGAGAGCTGCGGGCGACGGGGTAGCGGCTCTACGGTTCGGTCGATGCTCAGCGACCGGGCAAAGATCCACGTCGAGGCCGGCGCCGGCGGCAACGGCAGCGTCTCGTTTCGCCGCGAGGCGCACGTGCCGCGCGGCGGACCCGATGGCGGCGACGGCGGCCGCGGGGGCGACGTCGTCCTGGTCGCCGATCCCTCGCGCCGCGACCTCTCCGACCTGCGCTTCTCGCCGCATCGCAAGGCGGGCCGGGGCGGACACGGTTCCGGCAAGCAGCGACACGGTGCGCGAGGCGAGGTCGCGGTGGTCCCGGTGCCGCCGGGGACACAGGTCGAGGGCCTCGACGGTGAGCGCTTCGACCTCGTCGAGCCCGGCCAGCGCGCGATCGTCGCCCGCGGAGGGATCGGCGGGCACGGCAACAAGCGCTTCGCCACCTCGACCCGACAGACGCCGCGCTTTGCCGAGCACGGCCTAGTGGGACAGTCGGGGTGGATCGAGCTGCGGCTCAAGCTGCTCGCCGACGCCGGCCTGATCGGGCTGCCGAACGCCGGCAAGTCTTCGCTGCTCGGGAGGCTCACACGTGCCGCGCCCAAGGTCGCCGACTACCCGTTCACCACTGTCGAGCCGGTACTCGGGACGATCGACGACGGCGAGCGCCAGCTCGTGATCGCCGACATCCCGGGATTGATCGAGGGCGCCGCCGGCGGCGCCGGCCTCGGTCACGAGTTCCTCGCCCACGTCGAGCGCTGCCGCGTGCTCGTCCACCTGATCGCGATCGACCCGCTCGAGCAGGCCGATCCGCTGCAGCGCTACGAGACCGTCCGCGGTGAGCTTGCCGCGTACGGCGCCGGGCTCGACCGGCTGCCCGAGATCCCCGTCGTCTCCAAGCGCGACCTCGCGCCCCCCGACGAGGTCGAGGCGCTGACCGCGAGTCTCGGCCAGTCGCTCGGCAAGCAGGTGCTCGCGATCTCCTCCGCGACGGGCGAGGGCCTCCCCGAGCTCACCCGCGCGATCTTCGCCGCCGTCCCGGCCGAGGAGCGCGCGACGGCGGCGGCCGGCGCCGCATCTTCAGAGTTCGAGGCCGAGCACATCACCTACCGGCCGGCGGGCGAGGGCGGCTTCGACGTCGAACGCGAGGGCGACGCCTTCCGGGTGCTCGGGCGCGGGGTGGAGATGCTGGTCGAGCGTCACGACCTCTCCAACCTCGAGGCGCTCGCCTACCTCGAGCAGCGGCTGCGCGAGATCGGCGTGATCGCCGCGCTCGAGCGAGCCGGCTTCACACCCGGCGACGAGGTGCGGATCGGCGACGAGGCGTTCGAGCTCGACCCGGGCTGAACGCCTCAGCGCCGCGTGGCATCAGCGAAGGCCAGCCAGGAACGCGACCAACGCATCCAGCTTCTGGTCGGGAAGCTCGGCGTAGGGCGGCATGATGCCTCGGGGGTCGACGAGCGCGCTTCTGATCTGAGCGGTCGAGAGCCGCGCTCCAACATGGGTGAGGTTGGGTCCGGGTCCGGGGTTTCCGTTACTGCCGAATCGGTGGCACGCGAGACATCCCGACTGCGCGGCCACTAGGCGGCCGCCCTCGAGCGCCTCCGGAACCTCGAGCTCGATTTCGCTGGGCGGCGACGGCGGCTGCGGCGCTTGCGGACTCGTGCTGGGTTCCTCATCGCCACCGAAGCAACCACCTGAAGTGACGAGGACAATCGAAGCCGTCAAGCACCCGAGGACCACTCGAAGGCGCGCGCCTCTCATGATCCGCACGGTAACCGGCGCGCTCGGGGTACGGGCCGCTTACCCTCATGCGATCGTGGTGCGTGCGAGGTGGAGGGGAATCGTCGTCGCCTGCTCGGCGGCGGTGCTTGCGGCTGCCGGCGCGCGCGCTGTCGCGCCGGCTGAGCCGGCGCTCGCCCAGGAGCCGTCGCAGGTGCGGGCCGGCGCGG
>DAIRGH010000038.1:0-25909 GCA_036794585.1 Solirubrobacterales bacterium
AGCTGCTCGCCAACGACGCGCTGGGCGTGCTCAAGGCGCCGCTGCGGCTGCTGGGCGCGTCGAGCAGGCGGTCGAGCACCCGCGCGGCACCGCTCGCCAGGTCGCCGAGGCGGCCGAGGCCCTGGGGGAGGTCGGCTGGAACTTCGCCAACCCGGCGCCGAAGGTGCCGCTCAACGTCGAGATCGGCTCGCACCGGCGCTACGAGTGGGTGCGCAGCGACCTCGCCCAGTTCAAGCGGATCAAGAACGCGCTGGGCGGGACTGTCAACGACGTGGTGCTTGCGGTCGTCTCCGGCGCGCTGCGCCGGTGGGTGCTCAAGCGCGGCCTGCGCCCCGAGGGCATGGAGCTGCGCGCGCAGGTTCCCGTCTCGATCCGCGCCACCGATCAGGCGGGTCAGCTGGGCAACCAGCTCGCGGTCGTCCGCGGGCCGATCCCCGTTTACATCGAGGACCCGATCAAGCGACTGGAGGTCTGCCGCGAGAGCATGGAGGGGATCAAGCAGTCCAAGCAGGCGCTCGGCGCCGAGGTGATCTCGCGCTTCAACGACTTCGCGCCGCCGACGCTGCTCGCGCAGGCGGCGCGGATCAACTTCTCCACCCGTCTCTTCAACCTCGTGGTCACCAACGTCCCCGGCCCGCAGTTCCCGCTCTACGTGCTCGGCCGCGAGCTCGAGGACATCTTCCCGGTCGGCTTCCTGCCGCCCAGCCAGGCGCTGTTCGTGGCGATCATGAGCTACGACGGCGGCATCAACTTCGGCCTGCTTGCCGACTACGACGCGATCCCTGACGTCGCCGACATCGCGGAGGGCATCGAGGCGTCGATCGCCGAGCTGCTCGAGGCGGCCGAGGCCGTCGCCGAGAGGGAGGCGCCCGAGGCCGCCGAGGCCGCCACTTGATCGCCGCCCCCACCGGGATCCTGGCGCCGTAGCGGGGTCTCAAAAGTAAGCTTCGCCGGGTGGAGTCGATCAACTATCACCTCGAGCTCACGCCGGCGCAGCTGAAGATCACGCACACGGCGCTGCGCAGCCTGCTGGACGACTTCGGGCACGACGAGCGCGAGATCCACACGATCATCAACGAGGTGCTCGCGAAGCTGCCGGACGAGCACGCGATCCGGGCGATCCAGCTCGACCACGAGCTCGAGCCAAAGGCCCCCAGCGATCCCGATCGCGGGTCCGACGAGCCTCCGGGCGCCGCGGCCTGACCACTGAGCCTCTCGGTACAGCTCGGGCTGCTGCTGGCGCTGGCGACGGCGCTGGCGTCGGTGCTCGGGTTCCTGTTCAAGCATCGCGGCGCGATCCAGTCGCCCGAGGTCGAGCTGCGGCGGCCGATCCGGACCTCGCTGCGGCTCTTTCGCTCCGGCTGGTACGTGCTCGGGATGGGAATCGCGGTCGCCGGCTGGGGGCTTCACGTCGGCGCGCTCGCGCTGGCGCCGATCTCGCTGGTGCAGTCGGTGATCGCCGGTGGACTCGTGCTGCTCACGGTCTGCGCCGACCAGCTCTTCGCCCACGAGGTCACCCGCCGGGAGTGGGTCGGCGTCGCGCTCGCGGCGCTCGGGCTCGCCTTCCTCGCCGCCACGCTCGAGGGCACGGGCTCGGACGCTCACGCCGACTACGAACCCGAACGGCTCGTCGGCTACCTCGCGCTCGTCGGCACGAGCGCCCTGGTGGTGGGGTTGGCCGCCCGACGCAGCATCCACGAGGGCGTCCTGCTGGGTGTCGCCGCCGGCCTCTGCTGGGCGACCTCCGACACCGCGATCAAGGCGCTCTCAGGCGAGCTCGGCGAGGCGAGCGCCGCCGCGATCCTGTTCAGCCCGCTCGCAGCCTTGATCCTGATCGCCTCGCTGATCGGCCTCGTGTTTTCGGCCCGCAGCCTGCAGCTCGGCAAGGCGGTGCCGGTGATCGCGCTCACCAGCGTCGCCGCGAACGCGCTCACGATCGCCGCGGGACCGATCGTCTTCGCCGAGCCGTTTCCCGACGATCCGCTGGGCGTCGCGGCCCGCCTGGCCGCCTTCACCCTGGTGATCGTCGCCGCGGCCCTGACCCCGGCACCGGTCAAGGCCGCTCACCTCGAGGGTGCTTAGACCACTAACGCAGCCGGCTCAATGTTCGCTCCGCCTGCGGTGCGTAGAGCGCGTTGAACCCCGGCGTGCGCTCCAGCAGCGTCGAGAGCAGCCGCTTGGCACGAGTCTCCTGACCCGCTGCGGCGGCGATCATCCCGGCGTGGAAGCCGAACTCGGGGTCGCGCGAGCCGAGCCGCATCGCCTCCGCCGACAGGCGCGAGGCGCGCTCGATCCTGCCGTCACGGTAGAGCGCCCAGGAGTAGGCGTCGGCCGAGGAGACGCTCGGCGCCGAGCGCCATGCGCGGCGGCCGTACTCGACCGCGAGCGCCGAGTCGCCGTGCTCGGCCTCGTTCAGGGTGACGCCCGCGTCGTAGCCGGCTCCCTCCCGAAGTCCTTGGGCCTCGAGCTCGCTCGCCTGGGCGTAGTGCCCGCGGGCGGCGGCCGTCCGCCCTGCCGCCTGCTCGAGCTCGCCGAGCTGCAAGAGCACGTCCGGGGACGGCGCGTCGCCGAGCTGGGCGCGGATCGTCGCGATCGCGCTGCCGAGCTCGCCGCGGCCGGCCGCCAGCAGCGCCAGGCCGATCTCGGCCCGGCGATAGCCGGGGTCGAGGAAGATCGCCTCGCGGTAGGCGTGCGCGGCGGCGCCGTAGCGACCCCGAACCGCCTGCAGGTCGCCGAGCAGCGAGCGCACGTACGCCGTGCCCTCGACCGTCCCGGCGCCGGCCGAGATCGCCAGTCGCAGCGCCTGCGCGGCTCCCGGCAGGTCGCCGTGGAGCTCGCGGTAATAGGAGATCCGCGAATAGGCGGCGAGGTTGGGCTTCAGCGCCACCATCCGCTCCAGTGTCCTGGCGGCCTCGCCGTAGCGGCCGGTCTCGATCAGGCCGTCGACGAGCGCCGGGTAGGGGGCGAGCACGCCGGGCGCGGCCCGGTGCGCGCGGCGGGCGAGCGCCAAGCCGTCGGCGAACTGGTGGTTGGCCAGCGCGATCGTCGCCTGACCGGCGAGCGCGGGGGCGCGCGTGGCCGGGCTTTCGGCCGCGCGCGCGTAGGCGCGATCGGCGCGCGCGTAGAAGCGGCCGTCGCCGGTCTCGCGCGAGCGCTGGTAGTAGGCGTTGCCGCGGGCGAGCGCGGCCTCGGCATCCGTCGCTCCGATTCCAGCGCCGGCGCCGGCGCCGCCTGAGCGGGCCGGCGTCCCGTTGACGATCGCGAGCGTCGCGAGCAGTGCCGCGAAGGCGATCAGCGGGGCTCCGAGCCAGGCCGCGTGCTGAGCGAAAGTCCTGCGAATCATGGTCTCCTCCTGGAGACCGGCGGGGGGAGCGCCCGTCCGTGGCGCTCCCCCACCGGGTCGTGCGTCTCAGCCGCCTCCCGCGGGGACGGGGGGATGCGTCGGTTCGATGTACTGGCCGGGGTTCGAGTCGAACCCGGAGTCGGGCGCGGCCAGATACGGGAACGTCGACAGGAACGGCTTGTCCGTCTGGTCGACGCCGTCGCCGAGCGGCACCTTGTTGTCCTTCAGGAACCCGGCGACCACCTGGAGGTCGATGTCGACGACGTCGTCCTCCAGCCGGCGACCGTTCGGATAGCCGGCCAGGTCGCCGCCGATCACTCCGAAGCGGTCAGGCGTCGCCGACGGGGCGATGCCCAGGTTGAGCTTCAGCGTGTCGACGGGGGTACCCGCGAACTTGCCCGCGTGCTCGTTCAGCCCCGGGATTCCCTGGAGCACCGCCTGCACGATGTCATCGCGACCGTGCTCGGGCGCGTTGACGTTGAACAGCGCGTTCAACACCGCCGCCAGCTCGGGATCGGTCACGAACTTGCCGTACAGGGCCGCGTCCTGATCCGGGGTGGTGCGGTTGAACTTGTCCTTCTTGCCGAGCGGGATGATCACCTCGTTGACCAGCGGGTTGCCGAGCCGTGACACCTGCACCCACTTGTTGGCGTGCTTGTGCACCTTCTCGGGTGAGCCGCTGCTGTAGTTGGCGTTGGTGACCTCGAGCTTGCGGCGCTCGGTTGTCGACCACACGCCGACCACGGCGTTCTTGGCGTCCGCCGAGGCGACCGCCTGGCCGTTGCGGGTGACGAGCCGCTCGGGTAGCTGCATCACCGTCGTCGAGGTTGCGTAGCCGGACAGGTCGTCCCGGCCGGCGCCCTCGTTGCCGGTGCCCATGCGGACGTTGATCGCGTCGAACGTGGCCCCGAGATCGACGAAGAACGGATCGTCGCGCGAGCCGACGAAGAGCTTCGTCCCGTCACCGAGCGTCCTCGTCGCCTGGGCGACGAAGTTGTCGTAGTTCGGGAACGTCTTCGGGCCGATGTTCGGCGGCGCCACATTGACGTTGTTGACGAGCCGCTTCGTGTCCGTGAGCTCGCCCTTGCGGTTGTACTCCTCACGGGTGAGGTCGTACGTCTGGATCACGTTCAGCTTCGGATCGTTGAAGTCCTGCGTGCCCGGACCCGCGTACAGGAACGAGTTCGGGTTGCGGATCTTCGTGTCGAACGTGAACCGGAACTTGATGTCGGCAACGCCGTCGCCGTTGTTGTCGACGTTGTTGTAGTACCGGGCCCGATCGTCGAAGCGGAAGAAGTTCGGCCCGTTGGCCGGAACCTGTCCCGGGATCCAGTTGGAGACGATCGTGATGTCGCCCTCGGCTCCGGGAGCCGTGAACGCGTACACGTCGGTGTTGTCCGCGGCGGGGTCGAGCATGATGTTCGGCGCCTCGCGGTGTGACGAGCTGATCGCCAATGGCACGGCAAGTGCCGTGGCTGCCGCGATCGCGGCGAGCAGCGACCAGCGCCGCCTGCGCTTGAGTGGAGTCCTCATCGCCAATCCTTTCTGATGAGAAGGGAACTGTCAGCTCCCGATTACGGAGCTGCGGCGAATGTGGATCAGTGGTGAAGCGGCGGGAGCGCTAGACGTGCTCGAGCTCGCCCGCGGGAGCGGAGGCGGCGCCGTCCACGTCGAGCTGCGGAACCACCGCGCCGACGCGCACCGTGCCGTTGCCGGTCGCCGAAAGCAGCGCCTCGAGCAGACCGAAGGCGGCGGCCGTGTCGCGCCTTCCGTAGAGGACGCGCGCGGCGTACTCGGCGGCGCCCTCGTTGAGTCTCAGCGCATGCTTGAACCCGCAGAAGAGCGCGATCCGCATCCGCACCCCGATCCGCCGCACGAACCGGCGCAGCGGCCCGCCGCCGAGGTCGACGCCGACCCAGGCGAGGCAGAGGTCGCGGCGCCACGAGGTCACGCTGGCGCTCGAGCGCGTACCGACGATCCGGTGCGCGTACGGCCGCAGCACCCGCTCGCGGTCGGCGTAGGCCGAGCGATCGTTCCACCCGCGCAGGAACGCCGCGATCACCGGGCACACGCACTGCGGACGGTCGCTGAACGGCTCGTTGGCAAGCAGCGAGGCGAGCTCGACCACGCAGGCGCCTTCGGCCGGCGATGCGTGCCTGCCGGCGCCGAGCCGGACCCGCTCCGGGTTGCGCAGCATTGCTCCGTTCCCCCTCATCTCAGAACCCCCTCCGCTCGCGCTGGTGGTTGAGCGCCCGCCGTACCCGCGGATCGCCGCCCGGATCGGCGAGCTCGTTGTTGATCCGGAAGCTGCGCACGGCGAACATCCCCATCAGCATGCCCGCGAACGTGGTCAGCCCGGCGACGTGCTGCAGCGGCACCGTCGCCAGCACGACGAAGAACACGTAGACGACCACCGCCCCCAGAGCGCCGATCCAAAATGAAAGCCGCAAGTTTGCGAGAAGCCCCATCTCTTCCCTTTCAAAGCGGCCCATCCCTAACCCCTTAGGAATGACCCGCTCAGAAGGCTAATTCATAATGCCCATTGCGCGCGCCGGTTAACCCTATGCGGTGCGATAGGGTCGGCCAGGATGCGCAAGTCCGTCCTCGTCGCCGCGCTCGCCCTCGCCCTCGCGGCGCCCGCCGTCACGAACGCGTTCACCCCTCACTTCAGCGTGATCAGCAAGTCCGTCGAGGATCACCGGACCCAGGGCGGCGGCTTCGCCTTCAAGGACAACTTCTTCGATCCCGCGAACCCGTCGAACAGCATCGGCCGCGACCGTGGCCGCTGCAAGCCGCGCAGCCACGACGTGATCCACTGTCGCGCGATCGCCTTCTTCAACGGCGAGCTCGGCGGCGAAGGCACGATCACGGTGAAGGGCAACCTGAAGCGGGGTGACGCGAGACGGCTCAACGTCACCGGCGGCACCGGCGACTTCAACGGCGCGGCCGGCAAGGCCGTGATCACGACCCTGGGCGCCGAAACGGACCGGATCGACTTCGACCTGGTGCGCTAGTACCTCGCGGACTAGTACCCGAGCGCGAACTTGGCGTCCTCGGACATCATCTCCGGGGACCAGGGTGGGTCGAAGACCATCTTCGGGTGGACCTTCTCGACGCCGTCGAGGTCGCCGACGAACTCGCGCATCTGCTCGGAGACCTGGGGGCCGATCGGGCAGGCGGGGGTGGTGAGGGTGAAGGTGACGAAGACCTCGGGTCCCTCGATCTCGACGTCGTAGACGAGCCCGAGCGAGACGAAGTCGAGCCCCAGCTCGGGGTCGATCACCTCTTCGAGCGCCTCGTAGACGTCCTCTTCGTTGGCCATGCCTCAATCCTAGAGAACGGCCGTTTCGCGACCTCTAGGGTGTAGGTCGATGGGCCTCCTGCTGCTGATCCTGTTCATCGCCCTGCCGATCGCCGAGATCTACGTGATCATCCAGGTCGGCGAGTGGCTCGGGGTCCTGCCGACCCTGGCGATCCTGATCCTCGACGGGTTCGTCGGCGCGGCGCTGGCGCGCTCGCAGGGCCGGGCGGCTTGGGCGCGGTTCAACCTCGCCCTCGCCGAAGGCCGGCTGCCGGCGCGCGAGACGTTCGACGGGGCGATGATCATCCTCGGCGGCGCCCTGCTGCTCGCGCCCGGGTTCATCACCGACACCATCGGCCTCCTGCTGCTGCTACCGCCGACGCGGGCGCTGATGCGCGGCGCGGTGGCGAGGATGGCGCGGCGGCGCACGGCGTTCACGTGGACGGTCGTCGGGGCGCCCGGGCGCGCCCCGCGGCGCTACGACTACGAGGGCAGCGCCCGCGAGGTCGGCGACGATCCCGAGCAGCTTCGCCCGGGTAACCGCGATGCCTGAGGTCGTCGCGCTGGAGTTCACCGACCCGGCAGGCGATCCGCTGCGGATCGAATGGAGCGCCGAGGCGCTCGCGGCGCTGGTCGCGCCGCAGCTCGACGCGGAACCGCCGTGGACGCTTGCCGGCGAGCTCGACTGGGACGAGGTGGAAGGCCTGCGGATCGTCTCCGCCCGGCTCGGGCCGGACCGGCTGCTGGCCGTCGGCGCGCTGAGGCCGAAGGGCGCCGGAGGCCACGGCGAGGAGGTCGTCGCCGGGGCGCTGGGCGACGCGCTCGAGTTCCAGCAGCTCGACGAGTCGCTGCTGTCGACCGAGTACGGACCCGACGGCGCAGTGAGGCGGATCGGGCTGGAGCTCTACCGCGACGCCGACGCACTGCCGATCCGCATCGCCGGGGACGTGATCGCCAGCAGCTCGGACCGGCACGGCAGCGTCCGCCGCCACACGGCGGCGTTCGAGCTGCGCTCGGCGGGCGATGAGGGGATCGGGGTCCTCGACGTGCTCTCGTTGGACGAGTGATCAAGGCCGTCATCTCAGACTTCGGCGGCGTGCTGACCACGCCGCTGATGCGCTCGTTCGCCGCGTTTCAGAACCACACCGGAATCCCGGCGGAGGCATTGGGCCGGGCGATGCAGGCGATCGCCGACCGCGACGGCGCCCACCCGCTGTTCGAGCTAGAGACGGGCAAGGTCAGCGAGGAGAAGTTCCTGATCGAGCTCGCCGACGCCCTGATCCCCGAGCTCGGCCACCGGCCGAAGCTGCACGGGTTTCGCGACATCTACTTCGACGCCCTCGATCCGAACGAGCCGATGATCGAGTTGATGCGCGAGCTGAAGGGCCGCGGGTTGCGGATGGCGCTGCTGACCAACAACGTGCGCGAGTGGGAGCCCCTGTGGCGCTCGATGCTGCCGGTCGACGAGATCTTCGAGCTGGTCGTCGACTCGGCGTTCGTCGGGATGCGAAAGCCCGACCCGGGGATCTACGAGCTGACGTTGGAACAACTCGGCGACGGGATCGCCGCCGCCGACTGCCTGTTCGTCGACGATGTGTTGGTAAACGTCGAGGCGGCGCGCGAGCTGGGCATGAACGCCGTGCACTTCGAGTCCAACGAGCAGGCGATCCCCGAGATCCAAGCGGCGCTGGGATAGGTCCGCGGCGCTACCGTTTCCTCGTGAAGCGCGATGCCGCCGTCGAGGCGGTGTTCAAGCCGGTTCGGGCGCCGACCACCTTCGAGGAGACCGTCGAGCGTCTCGGGACCGCGATCCGCACGGGCCTGCTGGCCGCCGGCAGCAAGCTCCCGCCGGAGCGCCAGCTCGCCGAGGAGCTGGGGATCTCGCGCTCGACCCTTCGCCAGGCCCTGACCACGCTGGTCCAGACCGGGCATCTGACCTCCGCTCGCGGCCGCACCGGTGGCACGTTCGTCGCCGAGCGGCCGCCGCTGTCGGAGGCCGAGGAAGACCCGCTCGGCCGCGATGCTCGGGCGGTGCTCGACCGCCGCGTCGCGATCGAGGTCGGCGCCGTGATCCTCGCCGCCGAACGCGCCGGCGACGACGCGTTCAACGCGCTCGACAAGCTGGTCGAGCGGATGGCGAGATCGGGCGACTTCGAGCCCTACCGGCGCGCCGACATCCGCTTTCACATCAGCGTCGCCGAGGCCGCCGACTCGGCTCACCTGGTCGCCGAGATGACCGAGGTCCAGGGCGAGATGAGCGACCTGATCGCTCGCATCCCCCATCCTGAGGAGGTGCTGACGCGCTCCAACGCCCAGCACGGAGAGCTCGTCACGCTGCTTCGCGCCCGCGACGCCGACCGCGCCGTCTCGCTGATGCGCCGCCACATCCGCGGCACCGAGCACCTCCTGGCCGGCCTGATCTAGCCGCGAATCCGCTCGCCCTTCGGGTCGAAGAGCGGCTCGGAGGCGACCTCTCCAGGGACCCATTCGCCGAAGATCTCGACCTCCACCTCGGTACCAGGCTCGGCGTGGCCGGGCGGCAGGTAGGCGTAGGCGATCGAGCGCTCGACCGTGTAGCCGTAACCGCCGGTGGTGACGCGGCCCTCGATCCCACCGCCGATCCGGACTGGCTCGTTGCCGAGCGCGACCGAGCGCGGGTCGGCGAGCACGAGGCAGCAGAGGCTCGTCCGCGGGCCTTCCTCCTTGGCGGCGACCAGCGCGTCACTGCCGATGAACCCGCCGTCCTTGTCGAGCTTGACGCAGAAGCCGAGCCCACCCTCGTAAGGCGTCTCGTCGGGGGTGATGTCGGCGCCCCAGACGCGGTAGCCCTTCTCGAGCCGCATCGAGTCGATCGCGCGGTAGCCGCCGGCGACGATTTCATGCTCCCGCCCCGCCTCCCAGAGGTCGCGCCAGAGGCCGAGCCCGTACTCGGTCGGGCAGTACAGCTCCCAGCCCAACTCGCCGACGTAGGTGACCCGCAGCGCCCTCACCGGGACGCTGCCGACCGTGATCTCGCGCACCGACATGTAGGGGAACGACTCGTTCGACAGCTCCACCGGAGTCAGCTTCTCGAGCACGTCTCGCGCGCGCGGGCCCCAGATCCCGAAGCACGACCAGGCCGAGGTGACATCGCGGACCTGGGCGCCGCCGTCCTCGGGAAGGTGCTTTCGGATCCACTCGCGGTCGTGGTTGCCGAAGGCGGTCCCGGTAACGATCTGAAACAGCTCCTCGCCGAGCCGGGCGACGGTGAAGTCGCACTCGATCCCGCCGCGCCGGTTGAGCATCTGCGTGTAGGTGATCTTTCCCACCTCACGGGCGACCCGGTTGTCGCAGAGGCGCTCGAGCAGCTCGGCCGCGCCCGTCCCCTCGATCTCCATCTTCGCGAACGAGGACTCGTCGAAGATCGCCACCGATTCGCGCGTCGCCCGGTGCTCGGCGCCGATCGCCGGCGACCAGTGCTTGCCCGCCCAGCCCCGCGGACGCAGCGATTCGTCGCCGGCGGCGGCGTTGGACGCGTACCAGTTGACGCGCTCCCAGCCCGACTTCTCGCCAAACGCCGCGTCGTGCTCAGCGTGCCAGGGATTCGCGGCCGAGCTTCGCAGCGGCCGGCCTGCCGAGCGCTCGTGGTTCGGGTAGCGGATGTCGTAGTAGGTCTCGTAGGTCTCCCGCACCCGCGCGTGCGTATAGGCCGGAGACCGGTACTGGGCGCCGAACCGGCGCACGTCCATCTCCCAGAGGTCGAGGCTCGGCTCGCCCTCGGCGATCCACTCGGCGATCACGCGGCCGATGCCGCCGGCCCCGGCGAGGCCGTGAGCGCAGAAGCCGGCCGCGACGAAGAACCCGCGCACCTCCGACTCGCCCAGGCAGAACTCGTTGTCGGGCGTGAACGCCTCCGGCCCGTTGATCAGCTTGGTCACCTTGATCTCCTCCATCGCCGGCACGCGGCGCTTGGAGTTCTCGGTGATCTCGGCGAACCGGTCCCAGTCGTCCTCGAGCAGGCGGCCGTTGAAGTCGGACGGGATCCGGTCGAGCCCCCCGGTGCCATCGGGCAGGAAGGCCGGCGCGCTGTCGCGCTCGTAGCCGCCCATCACGAGGCCGTCGCCGTCCTCGCGAAAGTAGATCAGCAGGTCGGGATCACGCAGGGTCGGCAGCCGCTCGCCACCGGCTTCGCGAAACGGTTGGGTGACCAGGTACTGATGCGACATCGGGATCACCGGCACGCGGACGCCGGCCAGGCGCCCGAGCTCGGCCGCGAACATCCCGCCGGCGTTGACCACGACGCCGGTTTCAATCCGACCCTCCTCCGTCTCGACGGATCGGACGCGCCCGTCGCGGACCTCGATCCCGGTCACCCGGGTGTTCTGGAGCACCTGCACGTCACCGTCGCGCCGCGCGACGTCGGCAAGCGCGTACGTGAGCTGGGCCGGGTCGATGTAGCCGTCGGTCGGCAGCCAGGCCGCTCCCAGGACGCCGTCGGTCGACATCAGCGGGAAGCGCTCGCGCGCTTCGTCGGCGGTGATCAGCTCCAGCGGCAGGCCGAAGGTCTTCGCCCAGCCCGCCTGGCGGCGCAGCTCCTCCATCCGCTCCTCGCTCGACGCTAGCCGCAGGCTGCCGCACTCGATCCAGCCCGGGTCGAGCTCGGACTCGGTCGCAAGGCGGCGGTAGACCTCGACCGAGTGCATCATCATCTTCGTCAGCGTCACCGAGCCGCGCAGCTGACCGACGAGCCCGGCCGAGTGGAAGGTCGAGCCCGAGGTGAGCTCGGCGCGCTCGAGCAGGACGACGCCGTCGTAGCCGAGCTTGGCCAGGTGATAGGCGACGGACGTGCCCCCGACCCCGCCGCCGATGATCACGCAGCGCGCCGAGTCGGGCAGCTCAGCTCGCGGGCTCACTGGCCTCCGCGAGCCAGGTCTCGAAATCGGGCTCGGCGGCCGTCTGCAGCATGCGCGCGAAGTGCTTGGCCGCGTACCCGTCGAAGTCGAAGTCCAGCTCCGAGACGACCGACTGGACGACTCCCCACATCGCCTCACGGAAGTCGGACATGAACTTCATCAGTCGAAGCGAGGCAACCCGGCCGGCCGTCGGCTGCTCGGCGAAGTAGTCACGAAGCAGCGCCAGCTCACCGGCTTCGCCGAGCTCGTTGTTGACCGCGAAGTTGGCGAGGTCGAAGTAGCGGTCGCCCATCCCCGCGTATTCCCAATCGACGATCCAGACCTGCTTTGCGCCGCGGATGAAGTTCGCCGCGAGGAGGTCGTTGTGGCAGGGAACCGGATCGTGCTCGGGCCCACTGAACACCCGCTCGATCGCGCCGGCTCGCTCCTTCGCCTCCTCGTAGGCGGCCGGGATCTCGGCCCCGCGCTCGCCCGCCGTGCCGGCGTAGATCTCGACGATCCGAAAGGAGTCGAAGCTGATCGGGAGTGGCTCGCCCAGATCGTGGATAGCGCGCAGCGACCGGGCGACGCCTGTCATCGTCGCGGGCTCTCTCAGGTCCGACGACTCCATCGTCTCGCCTTCGACGAAGACGGTGACTATCGCCTGCGGCTCGTCGAGCATCTCCGCCACGGGGGGCGCGATCCCGATCGCCGCCGCGCGCTCGTTGGCGATCTTCTCGGCGCCGCGGTCGATCTCGAGCAGCGAGGTGTCCTTGCCCGGGACGCGGATCACGTAGTTGCTGCCGCCGAAGCGGGCGCGGAAGTTGCGGTTGGTGATCCCGCCCCCAAGGGGCTGCGGCTCGCCCTCGGGATCGCCCAGCACAGGCGCGAGCTGCTCGACGATTTGCATGAGATCGTCCAATTGACTTGACGCGGATCCGCTCTCAGGAATAGGCTCGCGTTCGTCCATAGGTCGGGCCTGCACACCTTTTACCGCATGGCCGACCAGGCGTGAAGGAGGAGACCCGGTATGGCACCTGAGGGCACCAGCGACCCAACGCTCGACGAGAAACGTCTAGCTGAGCTCGACGAGAAACGTCTAGCTGAGCTCGGGTACAAGCAGGAGCTCGACCGCGGCTGGACGCGATTCACCAACTTCGCGATCTCGTTCTCGATCATCTCGGTCCTCGCCGGCTGCTTCACGGTCTTCTACGTGGGCTGGAACAACGGCGGCCCGATCGCCATCTCGATCGGCTGGCCGCTGATCGCCCTGATCATCCTGACGGTCGCCATCAGCATGTCCGAGCTCGCCTCGGCATTCCCGACCGCCGGCGGGCCGTACTGGTGGGCTCACAAGCTCGGCGGCGCCGGCTGGTCCTGGTTCACCGGCTGGTTCAACGTCCTCGGGCTGGTCGGGATCGTCGCTTCGGTCGACTACGTCCTCTCGGTCTTCGCGACCACGCTGTTCGGCCTCTGGGGCTGGGATCTTGGCTTCGTCAACTTCGGCGACAGCGAGCACGTCATCCAGGAGATCTTCTGGGTGTTCGCGATCATCCTCGTGCTGCACGGCCTGATCAATACCTACTCGCACCGATTGATCTCGCTTTTCACCGGCATCTCGGTCTGGTGGCACGTGATCGGCACGCTGATCATCCTCGGGATCCTCATCTTCGTCCCGGACCACCACCAGAGCGCCGACTTCGTCTTCACCGAGCGGCTCAACAACTCCGGCTTCGATGGGGGCGCGACCGGCGGCTTCGAGTACTGGTTCCTGGTTTTGCCCGTCGGCTTCCTGCTGACGATGTACACGATTACGGGCTACGACGCGTCGGCGCACGTGGCGGAGGAGACGGTGGGCGCCGAGCAGGCGGCGGCGAAGGGGATCTGGCAATCGGTCGCGCTCTCAGCGCTGATCGGGTGGTTCTTGCTGCTCGCGTTCCTCTTCGCCGCGACCGATCCGCAGGCCGTCACCGAGGGCGCCGGCACTCCCCTCACCGGCGGCTCCATCGCGGTGTTCCTCTCCGCAGCTATGAACCAGAACTGGGCCGAGGCGATCATCCTGATCGCATGCATCGGCCAGTTCTTCTGCGGCATGGCGTGCGTTACGAGCTTGTCGCGGACCTTCTTTGCCTTCTCGCGGGACCGCGCGGTCCCGGGCCACCGGTTGTGGAGCCGGGTGAGCGCGAAGGGCGTGCCCGGGATGGCGGTGGTCGGCAGCTGCGGCCTCGCCTTCCTGCTCGTGCTTCCGGCGTTGTTCGCGCCCGCCGTCAACGACGGTGGCTTCGTGCCGCCGGTCGCCTTCTTCGCGGTCACCGCGATCGGCACGGTCGGGCTCTACATCGCCTACGTGACGCCGGTCTACCTGCGCTGGCGCGCCGGCGACTCCTTCGAGACGCGCTCGTGGACCCTCGGGCCGAAATACAAGTGGATCAATGCGATCGCAGTCGTGTTCGTCATCCTGATGGTCATCATCCTCAGCCTGCCCGCGTACAGCGCCGGCGTCCCGTGGGAGAGCGACTTCGACTGGAACCTCTTCAACTACACGCCGCTCGTCGTTGGGATAGTCCTGCTGGGCACCGGGCTCGCCTGGGTGCTGGGCGCCAACAAGAGCTACAAGGGCCCGGTGCGCACGATCGAGTTCGACGAGGGGCTGGGCGTCGTCGAGGAGAAGCCCGCCGAGCCGACACCCCCGCCGGCGGCCAGCTGACGGCACGCGGGCGCGCCGCGCTCGATCCGGCTCAGAGCGGGTCGAGCGCGGCGGTCGCCTGCACGAACTCGCGCCAGCGCGCATGCTCGGCGTCCCGCCACGCGTCGTCGCGACGCGGCTCGACCGAGCGGTCCACCGGCAGCAGCTCGGCGGCCTCCTCCAGCGACCCGAGCACACCTGAGCCCACTGCCGCCAGCGCCGCCGCCCCGAGCACGGTCGCGTCCGCGCCGGCGGCGTCGACACGGGCACCGATCGCATCCGCCTGCAGCTCGAGCATCAGCGGCTCGTTGGTGAGCCCGCCGTCGACGCGCAGGCTGGCGACGTCGACCGTCTCGCGGATCGCCTCGACGATGTCGGCGACCCGCCAGGCGATGCCCTCCAGAGCGGCGCGCGCGACCTGCGCCCGCGTCGTGCCCCCGCCGATTCCCGCGAGGACCGCCCGCGCGTTCGGCCGCCACCACGGCGCCCCGAGCCCGGCCAGCCCGGGCAGGACCCGGGCGCCACCGGAATCCTCGGCTGAGCGCGCCAGCTCGCCAAGAGCAGCGGGCTCGCCGGCAAGCCCGAGCTCGCGACAGAGCCACTCGAGCATCGCCCCGGCGGCGAACACGCCCCCGTCGAGCGCGTACTCGATCCGCCCCTCGATGCTCCAGGCGATCGTCGGGAGCAGCCCGCCGGCCGCTTTCGGCACGCCCTCGCCGACGTGGGCGAGGACGAAGACGCCGGTGCCGTAGGTGGCCTTGACCCGACCGGGGACCACCGCCCCCGACCCGGCCAGCGCGGCCTGCTGGTCGACGGTCTGCCCGCACAGCGGGATCTCGGCCGGCCAGCTCGGATGGCTGAGGGTGCCGAGCGACCCGGCCGTATCGCGGATCTCGGGAAGCACCGCGAGCGGAACGCCGAAGATCTCGCAGAGGACGGGATCGAAGCCGGGGGTGTCGATCCGCTGGAGCTGGGTGCGAGAGCCCGTCGAAGGGTCGGTCGCAAAGCCCGCGCCGAGCCGGTCGCAGAGAAACGAGTCAACGGTCCCCATGCGCAACGTCCCGGCCTCGCACGCGCGCAGGACGACATCGTCGTGCTCGAGCAGCCAGGCGAGCTTGGCCGCGGAGAAATAGGGGTCGAACGGAAGCCCGCTCGCGGCCTTTACCTCGCCCTCGCGGTCGGCAAGCCGGTCGAGAACCTCCTGCGAGCGTTTGTCCTGCCAGACGACGATCGGGCTCAGCGGCTCACCGGACTCGGCGTCCCAGACGAGCACCGACTCTCCCTGGTGGTCGAGCCCGCAGGCGACGACCTCGCCCGGAGCGTCGCCGAGCACCTCGGCGACGGCCTCGACGACCGCGGCCAGCACCTCCTCGCCGTCCTGCTCGACCCAGCCCGGCTGCGGGTGGCGGTTGACCTTGTCGCGTCGCGCCTCGCGGACGGGGCGAAGCTCGCGGTCAAAGAGGGCCGCCTTGACGCCGGTGGTGCCCTCGTCGACGCCGAGAATCAGCGGTTCGGCCATCAGACGCGCGCGTCCCGCCGGGCGGCGCGCTGCCACCAGGGCTCGCTCGCCTGCGCGGCCGGCACCGGCGGCAGCTCGCGCTCGTCGCCGAGCTCGATCCCGAGCCCTTCGAGCAGCGAGACCACGTGCTCGGCGATCCCGAGCGACGCGGTGAGGCCGGTGGAGCGGATCGCCGCGACATTGATCAGCTCGGGACATGCCGGCGAGGGCCCGATCACGTAGTTGCAGTCGCGGCCCGCGGGCCGTAGACCGGCGTAGCCGCAGATCGGATCGGCGTCTTCCAGCGCCGGCAGCATCCGCGTCGCCTTCGGCATCACCTCGTCGAAGGCATCGTCTCGCACCGTCCAGTCGTCCTTGTCGGCCTGGTCGTGCGCGGTCGGCCCCGCGATCACCTTGCCGTCGACCGTCGGAAAGACCAGCACGCCCTTGCCGCGCTCGTCCGGCACCGGCAAGAGGATCCGCTCGAGCGGCTCGCCGCCCGGCGGCTCGAAGACGAAGAACTCGCCCTTGCGGGGATAGATCGAGAAGCTCCCGTCGCCGACCAGCGTCGCGACCTCGTCGGCGCGCAGTCCAGCGCAGTTGACGGCTGCGGCGCAACTGACGCGTTGGCCGTCATCGGAGTGAAGCGCGAGGCCCGCCGCAACCGGCTCGATTGCGACCACCCGGCTGCCGGCGTGCAGCTCGGCGCCGCCTGCCACCGCGGCGGCGGCCAGGCGCTGAGTGAAGGCGGCCGGGTCGGTGACGGCCTCGCCGGGGACCGCGAGAGAGCGCTCGCCCTGCCGCTCGACCTCGACGCCGTTCGACCGCGCGCGCTCGCCCAGCTCGGCAAGCGCGCGCGCCTGCTCGGCGTCGGTAGCGGCCAGCAGCGCGCCGCAGCGAAGCACCGGTACGCCGAGCCGCTCCTGGACCGGATCGCGGAGCCTGGCGGAGGCCAGGATCAACCTCGTCTCCAGCTCGCCGGGCGGCGAGTCAAAGCCGGTATGCAGGATGCCGGAGTTCGTCCCACTCGCTCCCAGGCCCGGCTCGCGCTCGGATTCGAGCAGCATCACCGAGACCCCACGGCGCGCCAGGGCGTGCGCGATCGCCGCTCCGACGACCCCGGCCCCGATGACCGCCACGGACACTTGCGGTGGGGTTGACATGGAGGGGCTCACGGATAGGCTGAGCCTAAAGGTCCGATCACTGCACCTTATAAGCGAGCGACCAGGAGAACGATGAGCGGAGGCCCACTCTGAGCGGCGACCACGAGCGCCCGGGCGGTCCGGGCGAGACCCGCGGCATGCTCTCGCTCGACGAGCTGCGCGACGAGGCAGAGGCAGGGACGATCGACACCATCGTCACCGCGTTCACCGACATGCAGGGACGGCTGTTCGGCAAGCGGATCCAGGTCGAGTACTTCGTCGAGGACGTGCTCTCCCACGGGATCGAGGGGTGCAACTACCTGCTGGCGCTCGACATGGAGATGGACCCGGTGCCGGGCTACGAGCTCGCCAACTGGGAGGGCGGCTACGGCGACTTCGGGATGGCGCCGGACATGGCGACGCTTCGGCGGATCCCGTGGCTCGACCGCACCGCGCTGGTCATCTGCGACGTGGTCAACCACGACGGCTCGCCGGTGTACGCGTCGCCGCGCCAGATCCTGATCGCCCAATACGAGCGCGCCCGGGAGATGGGTTTTACGCCGATGTGCGCGACCGAGCTCGAGTTCTACCTCTACAAGCAGAGCTACGCCGAGGCCTGGGAGCAGGACTTTCGCGACCTCACCCCGACGATCCCCTACATCCTCGACTACCACATCCTCGCGACGACCATGGACGAGGCGTACCTCGGTCCGATTCGCAGGGGCATGCACGACGCGGGGATCCCGGTCGAGTTCTCCAAGGGCGAGGCGTGGTACGGCCAGCACGAGGTGAACTTTCGCTACGCCGACGCCGTCACCGCCGCCGACCGGCACACGATCTACAAGAACGGGGTCAAGGAGATCGCCTTCCTCAACGGGATCTCGGCGACCTTCATGGCGAAGCCGTCCGAGAAGGACATCGGCAGCTCATGTCACGTCCACTCCAGCCTCGTCGACGACGGCGGCAACAGCGTCTTCGTCGACGGTGACGAGGAGACCGACACCTTCCGCCATTACCTCGGCGGGATGCGCGCTCACCTGCGCGAGCTGGCCCTGTTCGTCGCCCCCTCGATCAACTCATACAAGCGCTACGCGACCGAGAGCTGGGCGCCGACCTCGATCTCGTGGGGTCGCGACAACCGCACCTGCGGCTTCCGGATCGTCGGCCACGGCCCCTCGCGCCGGGTCGAGTGCCGGATCCCGGGCGCCGACGTGAACCCCTACCTCGGCATCGCCGCGCTGCTCGCCGCCGGCATGGACGGGATCGAGAACCAGACCGATCCGGGGCCCGAGCTGAAGGGAAACGCCTACGAGGAGGCCGAGGCCGAGCCGTTTCCGTCGTCGCTGCGCGAGGCGGTTGAGCTGTGGGAGGGCAGCGACTTCGCCAAGCGGGCATTCGGCGAGCAGGTCTGGGGGCACTACCTGAACTACGGGCGGACCGAGCAGCGGCTCTTCGACGAGGTCGTCACCGACTACGAGCGTCGCCGCATGTTCGAGCGCGGCTGAGCGGGATGGTGATCGACTAGTGGCGCCGCCCGTGATCGGGATCACCCCGGCGATCGAACGCGCCGCGTGGACCGTGTGGACGGACGTCGAGTCGAACATCTCCCCGCGCGCCTACTCGCTCGCGGTCTCGGACGCGGCGGGGCTGCCGATCGTGCTGCCGGCCGACCCGGCCGCGACCGAGGACCCCGGGCCGATGCTCGACCTGATCGACGGGCTGATCCTCTCCGGCGGCGCCGACATCGACCCGGCGACCTACGGCGCCGTCCCCGAGCCCGAGACCGTCGACACGCGCCCCGAGCGCGACCGCTTCGAGCTGACGCTGGCGCGGGCGGCGCTGAAGCGCGACCTGCCGCTGCTCGGGATCTGCCGCGGCATGGAGCTGCTCAACGTCGCCCTGGGAGGGACGCTCGTCCAGCATCTCGACGACGTTGCGATCCACCTGCACACGCCGGGCCAGTTCGCTGACCACGAGGTCAGGCTGCAGCCCGGCTCGGTCGCTGCGAGCGTCGTCGGCGCCGAGCGGGTGGCGGTGCGCTCGCACCACCACCAGGGCATCGGCAGGCTCGGCGCCGGGCTGGCGGCGACCGGCTGGGCGGAGCCGGGCGCGGCGATCGAGGCGATCGAGCTGCCCTCCCGGCGGTTTGCGCTCGGGGTCCTCTGGCACACCGAGGAGGACGAGCACAGTCCGGTGATCGGCGCGCTGACCGCGGCCGCCCGCGAGCGAAAAGAGGCAGTGGCCGCATGATCGAGGTCGTCGAGCCGGCAACCGAGCAGGTGATGGCCGAGGTCCCGCGGGCCGGACTCGAGGAGACCGACGCCGCGGTCGCCCGCGCCAAGCAGGCGTACCCGGGCTGGCGCGCGATCGATCCCGGCGATCGCGCGGCGCTGCTGCGCGAGCTGGCGGCCGCGATCGAGCTCGAGGCCGAGTCGCTGGCGACGATCGAGGCCCGCAACGCCGGCAAGCCGATCGGCGACGCCCGCGGCGAGATCGCGATGGTGATCGAGTGCTTTCGCTACTACGCCGGCGCGCCCGAGCGGCTGCTCGGCCAGACCATTCCCGTTGCCGGCGGCGTCGACATGACCTTCCGCGAGCCGCTCGGCGTCGTCGGCCTGATCACACCGTGGAACTTCCCGCTGACGATCGCGTCGTGGAAGCTCGCTCCCGCGCTCGCGGCGGGCAACACGGTGGTCCTCAAGCCCGCCGAGCTGACCCCGCTGACCGCGGTTGAGCTCGAGCGGATCGCGCTCGAGGCGGGGCTGGCGGAGGGCGTGATCAACGTCGTCGCCGGCAAGGGCTCGGTGGCGGGGCGGCGGCTGGTCGAGCACCCCGACGTCGCCAAGATCGCCTTCACCGGCTCGACCGAGGTCGGCCGCCAGATCGCCGCCGCCGCCGCGCAGACGATCAAGCGCGTGACCCTCGAGCTCGGGGGCAAGTCGGCGAACGTGATCTTCGCCGACGCCGACCTCGAGGCCGCCGCGGAGGCGGCACCGCTGGCGGTGTTCGGCAACGCCGGCCAGGACTGCTGCGCGCGCTCGCGGATCCTGGTCGAGCGCGCCGGCCTGGACGACTTCCTCGCCGCCTTCGAGCGCAGCGTGAAGGCGCTCCGAGTGGGCGATCCCCTCTCCGAGGACACGCAGATGGGACCGCTGATCTCTGCCGATCAGCGCGAGACCGTCGCCTCCTACGTCCCCGACGACGCCCCGGTCGCCTTTCGCGGCTCGGTCCCCGACGGCCCGGGCTACTGGTATCCCCCGACCGTGCTTGCCCCCGTCTCCAACTCCGACCGGGCGGCGACCGAGGAGATCTTCGGCCCGGTCGCCTGCGTGATCCCGTTCGCCGACGAGGCGGAGGCGGTCGAGCTCGCCAACGACACGATCTACGGGCTCTCGGGCTCGGTCTGGACCGGCGACGGCGCCCGCGCGCTGCGGGTCGCGCGGGCGATGGAGACCGGCGTGCTCTCGATCAACTCCAACAGCTCGGTACGGGTGACGACGCCATTCGGCGGCTTCAAGCAGTCGGGCGTCGGGCGCGAGCTCGGGCCCGACGCGCTCGAGCACTACACCGAGGTCAAGAACGTCTTCTACGCGACCCAGGAGGACTGAGATGGCGGGACGACTGGAGGGCAAGGTCTGCGTGATCACCGGGGCGGCGAGCGGGATCGGCGCCGAATCGGCGCGCATCTTCAGAGACGAGGGCGCGACGGTGGTCGGCGTCGACCTCAACCCGGGCTCGGAGGGCCAGCTCGCGATCGAGGCCGACGTCACCGACGAGAAGCAGGTCAGTGACCTCTACGCCCAGGTCCGCGACGAGCTCGGCCGCGTCGACGTGCTGTTCAACAACGCCGGCATCAACCCGAGCGAGGACACGACCGTCACCGAGACCACGCTCGAGGCGTGGCAGAAGGTGCAGGACGTGAACGTGCGCTCGGTCTTTCTGTGCTGCAAGCACGGCATCCCCCACCTGCTGGAAAACGACCCCCCGCACCGCGGCTCGGTGATCAACACGGCCTCGTTCGTGGCCGTGATGGGCGCGGCGGTGTCGCAGATCTCCTACACGGCGTCGAAGGGCGCCGTGCTGTCGCTGTCGCGCGAGCTCGGGGTCGAGTTCGCCGATCGGGGGGTGCGGGTCAATGCGCTATGTCCGGGCCCGGTCAATACGCCGCTGCTCGCCGAGCTGTTCGCCAAGGACCCCGAGCGCGCCCAGAAGCGGTTGGTCCACGTGCCGATGGGACGCTTCGGCGAGCCGCGCGAGATCGCCCACGCCGCCGCTTTCCTGGCCGGCGACGAGTCCTCGTTCATCACCGCCGCCACGCTCATGGTCGACGGCGGGCTCTCGGGCGCGTACCTCACGCCTGGCCAGGCCGACTAGCTGTGAGCACCCTGGGACGGCAGTTCGCCGAAGCGCTCGCGGCCAAGGACTTCGAGCGGGTGCAGGACCTGCTGGACCCGCGGGTGAGCTTCCGCGGGCTGACACCGTCGCGCGCGTGGGAGGCCTCAGACGCTGCCAGCGTCGTCTCGGACGTGCTGACGCGGTGGTTCGAGGACTCCGACCACATCGACGAGCTCGTCGACGTGCAGACGGGCCGGATGGCCGACCGCGAGCGCATCTCGTATCTGCTGCGCGGCCACAACGAAGACGGGCCCTTCCTCGTCGAGCAGCAGGCGTACATCGAGGAGGAGGGCGGGCGGATCGTCTGGATGCGGGTGCTCTGCTCCGGCTTTCGCCCCGAGGTGTAGCTTGGGCTCGATGCGTCGTGGGGCGGGAACAATCGCGGCCGTGCTTGGGACGGTTGCGTTCCTGATGCCCGGCGCCGCCGGCGCCGATCCGGGGGGCTCGCTGTCGGCCTCAGGATCCGTGCCGAGGACCTGCGAGGAGCGGCTGCTTCCCGCGGGCGCGCCGGCGGCGGCACGCTCGACATGGTCGGCGCCCGCGACCGGCTATCTGACAGTCGAGCTCGACGGTGGCCGGGCTCCCGATTGGGACCTTGCCCTCTTCCGCGGCTCCGACGACGCGCCGATTGCCGCCTCAACGTCATTCACGTCCGATGAGAGCGCCAGCACGTGGGTGCGCCGCGGCCAGCGACTCGTGATCCAGGCGTGCCGGCGCGAGGGCGGCCGAGCCAGGGTGCCGCTCGATCTCGACTTCGACCGGGCGCAGCCGGGCGAGGACGCGGACGAACGCTTTGCGTTGGTCTCGGTCGCGATCGCCGGCGGCGGCGACGTCATGCGATTGGAGCGACTCGGCTTCGACGTCACCCACGACGTCGAGCCCGGTTCGGCCAAGGTCGCGACCTACTCCGACGAGGAGCGCGCGCGGCTGCGAGCGGTGGGATTCGAGTTCTTCGCCGTGATCGGCGACATGGTCGCCCGCGACGCCGCGGACCGCGCGGCCGAAGCGAGCGCCGCGGCCGACGGCGTTAGGTCGAACCTGCCGAGCGGCCGCGACACCTATCGCCTGTACACCGACTACACCACCGAGATGAAGGCGCTCGCCCAGGCGAATCCGACCTTGGTCCGCTCGATCGAGATCGGGCAGACGCTCGAGGGGCGGCCGATCGAGGGAGTCGAGATCGCCGCTGACGTGCAGCGCAGCGACGACGGGAGGCCGGTCTTTCTCAACTTCGGCGCCCACCACGCCCGCGAGTGGCCCTCGGCCGAGATGCCGATGGAGTTCGCCCTCGACCTCGTCGACGGCTGGAACGCCAACGACCCCCGGATCGTCTCGATGCTGCAGCGCGTGCGGGTGGTGATCGTGCCGGTGGTCAACGTCGACGGCTTTCTCGTCTCCCGCAACGCGAACGGCGGCATGGTGTCGCCGATCGACGACGACTCGAGCGCCACCGCCGGCCAGGCGGCCACCGACTCCGGCGCCTACAAGCGCAAGAACTGCCGCCCGACCATGGGCGATGCCGCGATCCAGTGCGCGCTGCGCAACTCGTCGGGCGTCGACCTCAACCGCAACTTCGGCGCCTACTGGGGCGGGCCGGGGTCGAGCACGAGCACAAGCGCGCAGTCCTACCGCGGCCCGGCGCCCTACTCCGAACCGGAGTCGGCGGCCGTGCACGATTTCACCTCGAAGCTGCACCCGACCGTGTTCATCACCAACCACACGTTCACGGAAGGGCGGTGGCTGCGCCAGCCCGGATTCGACGCGCCGTTCCTGCCTCAGGTGGTAGTCCCGACCTATGACGACACCTGCCCTGCGAACGAGGGCGATATGGGCGCGATCACGCCCGACGAGGCGGCGATGGACGATCTCGGCGACGACATGGCGGCCGCGAGCAACCCCGACTGGATCTCCGAGCTCGGCTACGAGTCGCTCTGCGACATCACGGGCGCAACCGAGGACTGGAACTACTTCTCCCAGGGCACCTACGGCTACACGCCCGAGCTCAAGGGCACCAACTTTCACGCCAACTACGCGCAAATGGTGGTCGCCGAGTACGGCGATCCGGCCGTTCCGGGGGTGGGCGTGCGCGAGGCCTATCTGATCGCCGGCGAACGGGCCGCCAATCCCGCGCACCACGGGATCATCCAGGGCACCGCGCCGCCCGGGGCGAAGCTGACACTGCGCAAGGCGTTCAACACGCCGACCTGCGAGAGCGCCTCCTGCACGGTCGGCAACGGAACGCCGATCCAGGACGTGCTCGAGACCCAGCTCACCGTGCCGTCCGGTGGCACCTACACCTGGCACGTGAACCCGTCGGGCCGGCCACTGTTTCCGTCGGAGACCTACACGATGGGCTGCCAGCTTCCGAGCGGCCCGGTCGTCAGCGAGCAGGTCGCCGTCGGCCGCGGCGAGACCGTGACCGAGGACTTCGGGCCGGGCTGCGCGCTGGGCGGCGGCGGTGCCCCGACTGGACAGCAGGAATCCTGCGCCGGCAAGCCCGCCACGATCGTCGGGACCGCGGGCGACGACCTGCTCAGAGGCACCAAGGGCGCCGACGTGATCGTCGGCGGGAAGGGTGACGACAGGCTCAAGGGCGGCGAGGGCGACGACAGGCTCTGCGGGCGCGGCGGGCGCGACCGACTCTCGGGAGGCCCCGGCAAGGATCGGCTCCGCGGCGGCGGCGACACCGACCGGATCAGCGGCGGCGGCGGCGAGGACAGCTGCAAGGGCGGGCGGGCGCCCGACAAGCTGGCGAGCTGTCCCTAGTCCGCCTAGTTGTCCGAGCCGCCGCGGTCCCAGATGTAGAGCTCAACCGCCTCGGTGGCGAGCTCCATCAGGCGGGGGCCGGAGAGCATCTCGAGCACGGTCTCGAGCGCGCGCTCCTCGGTGAGGCCGCTGTCGACCACCTCTTCGCCGCGAAAGCCGGCGGCGAGCTTGAGCGCCTCGCGACGGTGCTGCCCGAGCGCCGGAAAGGCGCCCATCAGATAGTCGCGGTTGGGGATCGGCACGCCGACGTCCATGGAGGCGTGCCAGGCGGCGAGCATCGAGATGTCGTGCTCGTCGAGCTCGGAGATCGCCTTTGCGTAATGAGACTCAAGCTCGTCGTCGGGGATCTCGTCGACCCACGCCCGCACCGACTCGCCCAGGAGCTGGCGGCGGGCCTCCAGGCCGACCGAATCGGCGATCGCGCGAATGGCGTCGGCTGGATCGATGAAGCAGAGCGACATGACTCGACCGGACCTTAGGTCGGGCTGAGGACGGCAAAACGTGGGGGCGAATCGCCGAAGGAGCGGGCTTGTGGGTCAGTGTGGCTGCCGAGTCGCGACCTATGCTCAAACGATGGCGCTGGAGCTGATAGTCGGACCGCCCAACTCGGGCCGGGCGGGCAAGCTGTTCGACCGCTTCCGCGCCGCGCTCGACGCGCAGCCGATCCTCGTCGTCCCCACCGGAGACGACGTCGTCACCTTCGAGCGCGAGCTCTGCAGCTCCGACCCCGTCGCGCTGGGAGGCACCATCGGGACCTTCGCGGCGCTCGCGCGCGAGGTCACACGCGCCCTCGGCGTCGCCGTCGCGCCGCCGCTCACGGTCCCGCAGCGCCAGGCGCTGGTGAGGGCGGCGATCCGGCGCGAGCGCCCGCGGCTGCTTCGCCGCTCGGCCGCCCGGCCCGGCTTCGCGCCCGCGCTCGACGTCCTGATCGCCGAGCTGCAGGCCGCCCTGCTCTCACCGGCCGAGTTCGCGCGGATCGCCGCCGAGCTCGACCAGCCGGGGTACGAGACCGAGCTCGCCCACCTGTACGGCGCCTACGTCGAGCTGCGCGACGCGACCGGGCGCGGTGACGAAGGCTCGACCGCCGCGGCGGCGATCGCCGCACTGCGCGCCGAACCCGAGGCCTGGGACGCTCGGCCCGTCTTCGTCTACGGCTTCGACGACCTGAGCCGCGCCCAGCTCGAGCTGATCGACGCGCTCGCGGGCGCCGGGGAGGTGAACGTGGCCGTCTCATACGAGGACCGCCGGGCGCTCACCGTGCGCGCGCCGCTGCTGGGCGTGCTGCGCGACGAGCTGGGAGCGCCGCCGCCGCTCGAGCTCCCGTTCGAGCCCTCCTACACCGCCAGCGAGACGCTGCGACACCTCGACCAGTGCCTGTTCGAGCCCGAGGCGGAGACCGTCGCCGCCGACGACGGCCTCGTGCTGCTCGAGTCCGCGGGCGCGCGCGGCGAGGCCGAGGCGATCGGCATCGAGATCGCGCGACTGCTCCAGGCCGGTTACGAGCCCGACGCGATCGCGATCGTCACCCGGCATCCCGAGGGCGCCGGACCGCTGCTGGCGAGCGTCCTGCGCGAGCTCGGCCTGCCGGTCGCGCTCGAAGCGTCGCTGCCGCTGGCCGGCAGCTGCGTCGGCGCATCGCTGATCGCCCTCTGCCGTGCCGCCCAGGACGAGGGGGCGGTCGAGGCGCTGCTCAGCCACATGCGCCTGGATCCCGATCTCGACCCCGAGATCGTCGACGGCGCCGAGCGCCGGGTGCGCCGCGGCGACGCCCAGACGGTCAGCGAGGTGACCGCGAGCTGGAAGACGCCACCGATTCATCTCGCGCGGGTGCGCGAGGCGGCCGACGCGAAGGCGCGGCTGCTGGCGCTCGCGCGCTCGGCGCGCGAGCTTGCCGAGCGCCCGCACGC
>DAIRGH010000120.1:0-8525 GCA_036794585.1 Solirubrobacterales bacterium
CCTTCTGCAAGTACATGAAGATGATCACGCTGCCGAAGCTGCGCGACTCGCTGCGCGAGATGAAGTTCGAGGTCAAGGTCGCGCCCGAGATCGCCGCGCGCGCGCGGACTCCGATCGACCGTATGGTCGCGATCGGCTGACCTTTAGACAATCCCCGCGTGGCTGGACGAATTGGCCATCTTTTCGGGCTTGAGAGCTTGACTTCCCTGCATTTAGCGGGGTAGGGTCGGCGCAGCGGGGTTCAGGAGGAGCCCCTGAAAGCGTACGGAGGTTCACATGCGCCGGGACAGCAGGACTCGTAGTCGCACGCGTGCCGCGCTCAGAACTACTTTCTTGGCGCTCGTGGTGTTCGCCGCGTGGGCGGTGCCCGCGCAGGCCGACCCGCACCCCGGCGATTCGACGAACGTCGCGATCATCGACGGCGTGTCCGTCATCAACGGCGGGTCCTTCCCCACGACGACGAGTGGGCCGACCGGCGCGTTCACCGATTTCACTTTCACGAATCTGCCTACCGCCAACGTCAGTGCCGCAAACCTTGCCGGCTTTGACACCGTGCTCCTGAACGTCGCCAGCCCGGGGATGAGCTGCGACGTGGGCACGCTTACGGCCGGTCAGCAGGCCGATCTCGCGAGCTTCCTCAACGGCGGCGGGAAGTTGATCATCTACGACTCCGAATGTCAGCCGCAGGATTACTCCTGGCTGCCGCGCCCGTTCGCGACGGCCAATCCGGGTGCCCTCGGAGGGACGGGAACGATGAACATCGTCGAGCAGAACCTCCTCGCAAGCAACAATTCGGCTGATCCGCACTTCATCGACGAGCAACTGCTTGGTCAGCAGACCGACGCGGTCGGCGACATGAACGTGCTGACGACGAACGATCCGAACATCTGCCTGCACATGTCGGGTACGAACGCGGCGCAACAGACCGGTGCCACGCACGTCTACTACCCGTCGGGCTCGGGCCTGCTGATCTACAACGGCTTCGACGTCGACTTCCTGAGCACGGGCACGTCACCCGATGCGTCGACCCCCGCGGGAAACCTCGCCAAGATCTGGCTCCAGGAGCTCCAGCAGCCCCTCGACGGCCAGGGCCTGGCATGCGGCGTGTCCGTGGTCGGCATCTCGCTCACGCCCGCCGACGCGACAAATCCGGCCGGGACGACCCACACGGTGACGGCGAAGCGCACCGACACGGCAGGTGACCCGGTCTCGGGCGACACCATCTCGTTCACGGTCACCGGCGCGAACGCCGGTGCGACCGGGACCTGCAGCCCGGCGACCTGCGTGGCCGACGCCAACGGCGAGGTGAAGTTCACCTACACCGGGACGAATCTAGGCGTCGACGAGATCGTCGCCTGCTTCACGCCGTCAGGCGGAAGCCCGACCTGCTCGCGGGCGGTAAAGAAGACCTGGACTCAGGCTCTCCCCGGCCCGTACAAGGAGAGCTGCGGCGCCTCAAAGAAGCAGATCGGCACCGATGCCGGTGAGACGATCACCGGGACCACCGGCTCCGACCTCCTCAAGGGCAAGGGCGGAAACGACAAGATCGCCGGTCTCGAGTCCGACGACTGCCTGTTCGGAAACAAGCAGGACGACAAGATGAAGGGCGGCGACGGTGACGACCTGATGCGCGGCGGTGACAACGACGACATCGTCAAGGGCAACGCCGGCAAGGACGACATCCGCCTGAATGATGGCAAGGACAAGGCCAACGGCGGCCCCGGCAATGACAAGATCAAGGCCCAGGGTCAGAAGCGCAGCGAAGGCGGCATCGACACCGTCAACTGCGGCTCCGGCGACGAGGACCGCACGACCGTCGACCCCTGGGACGAGGTCAAGAAGAACTGTGAGCATGTGACCGTCGTCTAGCGGTTCGCCGCCAGCCAGCGGTCGGCTCGAGCCGCCGCCCCGGGAGGCGCTTGCTAGGTTGAGCGCGTGCTCGAGGTGGCGGCTCGACTGGTCCTTGGCGGGATCCTTGCGGGAGCGAGCGTGGCGAAGCTCGCCAGTCCCGCCTCCAGTCGCGCGGCACTGGCGAGCTTCGGAATCGAAGCGAGACGCGCACAGGCGGTCGTCTTTCCGCTCCTGATCTGCGCCGAGCTCGGTCTGGCCGCCGGCGTGATCGCGGGATCCGAGCCGGCGGCGTTGATGGCGGCGGCGTTGATGGCGCTCTTCGCGGCGACGATGGTCTCCGCGATCCTGCGCGGCCAAGCGGGCGCTCCGTGCGCGTGCTTCGGCGCCCGCTCCACGGTCGGCTGGGCCGGCGTCGTGCGCAACGTCGTGCTGGCCGCCGCGTTCGCCGCGCTGCCACTGCTGCCCGAGGAGGACCTTCAGACCGACGACTGGCTCGCGCTGGGCCTGGTGGTCGCGCTGCTCGCCTGCGCCGGCCTGGCGGTGGCGGTGCTGGCGCTGGCGCGCGAGGTGGGGATGCTGCGGCTGCGGCTCGGTCCGGAGGGCGCGTTGGAGGTCGCCGAGGAGGGGCCGGCGCTCGGCTCGCGCGTCGAGCTGGCCGAGCGCTTCCGGTTCGACCCCGAGACGCGGCTCGCGCTCGCCGTGTTCGTCTCGGAGAGCTGCCACGTCTGCCGCGCGCTCGAGCCCGCGATCGCGGCGCTCGCCCGCGACCCGGTCGTCGCCGTGGCGAGCTTCGAGGAGGGCGCCGAGGCCGAGGTCTGGCGGCGGCTCGAGATCCCCGGCAGCCCGTTTGCCGTCGCGCTAAACCGCGACGGCACCGTGCTCGCGAAGGGCACGTTCAACAACCTCGCCCAGCTCGAGACCGTGGTGGGCGCCGCCGAACGCCGCCAGGCCGAGAGGGACCTCGCCGGAGCGGTCGGTGTCTGACCCGGGCCGCGTCGCGCGAGCGCTCGAGACGCTCGCCGGTGACACGTCGAGGCGCGGCTTCTTGGCCCGGGTCGGGGGCGCGATCACCGCGGTCACCGCGGGCAGCGTGGTGGCGAAGGCGGTCAAGCCGGGGGAGGCCGAGGCCTTTCACTTCTGCGGCCACATCTTCACCACCGACTCCTGCATCCATCCCACCGGCCTGCCGCGGATCGACGGCAAGGGCTACCCGCTCGACGCCGACGATGGCCGGCCGGTCGACGACCTCGGCCGCAAGGTCAACCGCGACGGCGTGCCGGTCGACGCCGACGGTGCGGCTCTGCACGACCCGGACGGACGGCCGCTGCCGCCGGCGCCGCGGACGAAGGTCTGCGACGTCACGGCGCGGGTCCACAATTTCCGCCCCTACGTCGACGGCGGCTGGTACCGCTGCTGCGGCGGGCACGTGCGCAAGCTCGTCGACTGCTGCTCCTACAAGGACGAGCGGATCAACGGCGACGCCGCGCTGGAGGGTTACTGCTACGCCGGGCGCAAGGTCTTCTGCGTCATGTACTTCCAGACGAAGGTGCCGTGTTGACGGGCCTGGAGGTCACCCTCGCCGTTGCCGCGTTCGTCGCCGGCCTCACGGGGACCTGGTCGCCGTGCGGCTTCTCGATGATCGAAACGATCGGACCCGTCGGCCATCGCGGCGGCAGGGCGACGACGCTGGCGGCCTGCGTCACGTTCACGATCGGAGCGCTGGTAGGCGGCGTGCTGACCTTCGGCGTCCTGGCGGCGCTGGGGGTGCTCACCCATGGGGCCGGAGACGGCCTCGCGTACGGACTCGCGGTGGCGATCGCCCTGGCGGGCGCGCTCGCCGAGCTGCGCGGCGCCGCAATCGTCCCCCAGGTCCGCCGCCAGCTCCCCGAGCACTGGCGGCGGCTGATGCCGATGCCGGTCGCCGCGGGCCTCTACGGGATCATCCTGGGCCTCGGCTTTACGACCTTCGTGCTCACGTTCGGGGTCTTCGCGCTGGCGGGGATCGTGTTCGCGGTCGGCGAGCCGGCGGTCGGCCTTGCCGTCGGGCTCGCGTTCGGGGTCGGCCGGGCGCTGCCGGTGACGGCGGTCGCCCCCGTCGCCGACCGCCCCGGCGGGATCGTGGTCACAGAGCTGATGGCGGGCCGGCCCGCCATCTATCGCGGCTTCCGGCTGGGCGACGGCCTCGCCCTGATCGGCGCCGCCGTGGCGCTAACTGCGGCCGTGCCGGCGGGCGCCGCCAAGACTGCGGCCCGGCCCGCGGCCGATCCCGCCACGGGGAGTAGAGGGCTCGTCTACCAGCGCCCCGATCGCACCGGCGTCGTCCGCCAGGGCGGCAAGGAAACCGTCCTGCCCGGCCGGGACCCGGCGCTCGGTGACGGCCGGGTCGCGGTCGTCTCGGGTGGCAGGATCGTGATCCTCTCGGCCAAGGACCTCACCGAGGTCGGGCGGGTCAGTGCCCCCGGAGCCGACGCCGTCGCGATCTCCGGCACCTGGCTCGCGTGGCGCGCCCGGGTCTACGGCCGCGACCTGATGCGGGCGCGCAACCTCCGCGACCCGGCGGCTCCCGGGCCCGAGCAATCGCTCGGCCGAGCCGGCGGCGCCGCCCAGCTCGGTCGCCCCAGCCTCGACGGCAACCGGCTCGTCTACGCTCGCGCGACCGCCCGCGAGAACGTGATCGTCAAGCGGTTGCTGGGCGTGAAGCGAAAGAAGCAGGCGAAGGTGACGCTGATGCGCAGCATCAAGGAGGGTCTGTCGAACCCGACGATCCGCGGCCGCGACCTGCTCTACGTCCGCCACACCCGCCGCGCCGATCGGCTCAAGCTCGCCGCCGTCGGCGGCGGCGCCGGCCGCACGCTGCTCTCACGCCGCGGCGGCACCCTGTGGTCGACGGCCCTCTCGAGAAAGCGCGCCTACGTCACCCTGATCCACGGCACCGCCCCCCGCCAGCGGATCCTTTCGGTCGGCCGCTGAGCCGCACGGCCAAGGCGCGGCCGCTACTCGTACGCGAGCGCCTCGAGAACGTCGAGGCGTGAGGCTCGGCGGGCGGGGCCGATTGCGGCGAGGACGCCGGCGAGGATGGTGAGGATGAGCAGGATGACCAGCGTGCCGACGGGGATGCTGAGGATGAAGCCCTCGTCGGCGAGCGGGCGGCTCATCACGACCGCGAACAGGACCCCAAGGAGCGCCCCGAGCAGCCCGCCGATCAGCGCCGTGATCACCGACTCGTAGCGGACCATCTGGCGCACCTGGCGCCGCGAGGTGCCGACCGCGCGCAGCAGTCCGAGCTCGCGCGTGCGCTCGTGGATCGAGAGCGCGAGCGTGTTGACGATTCCGAACAGCGAGACGATCACCGACAGGAGCAGCAGCGCGTAGACGACGCCGAGGAGAGTGTTGAGCTCGCTCGCGATCGAGTCCTTGAGCCCTTCCCGGTCCTCCGACTTCGCGAGCGGGAACTCGGCGTCGAGCCTGTCGTCGATTGCGGTTCGCACCGCTGCGACGTCCACGCCTGGGTCCAGGTTGACGTACACGTTGGTGATCGAGTTGGCCTCGCCGAACGCCGCGGCGTTCACGTCGGAGGCCGCGTAGTCGCCGATGAAGTCGGTCGTGTCCTTGAAGGTGCCGTTGACCGTGTAGGTCAGGTTCTTGCCCGACGCGGTCTTGACCTCGAACGTGTCGCCGACGGCGAGGTCGTTGTCGTCGGCCCAGCCCTCGTCGACCACGGCGTCGTTCGGTCCGAGCGTGCTCAGTAGCTCCTGCGTCCCCTCGCGCCAATCCAGGTTCAGCACCTGGGCCGCGGTCTGCCGCTCGACCAGAGTGAGGTACCCGCCGCCGTCGATCCCGATCAGCTCGTCCTGGGTGTAGCGGATCGGTGAGGCCACGTCGACTCCGTCGACGTCGGCGACCGCGCCGGCGGTGGCGGCCGGGATGTCGCTGAAGCCGTCGTTGTTGGAGATGATCAGGTCGCCGATGAGGATCTGGTCGATCGCGTCGTCGATCGAGCCGCGCAGCCCGGCCGCGAACACCGCAACGAATGAGACGAGCGCAAGCCCCACCATCAGCGCCGCCGCAGTCGCCGCGGTTCGATTGGGGTTGCGAACGGCGTTCTCGCGGGACAGGCGGCCGGGTACGCCTCGTAGGCGCTCCAGCGGCCTGCCCACGATCGAGGCGAGCGGAGTGACCAGGCGCGGGCTCAGCAGCGTGACGCCGATGAAGATCGCCGCGGCGCCGACGCCAATCCAGGCCTCGCCGGGGTCGAGCGCGCCGAACAGCCCGAGCAGCATCGCCGCGATGCCGGCGACGGTGAGCGCGAGGCCGGTCGCCATCCGCAGTCGCCGCTCGCGCGGGGTGGAGATCACCGCCCCCTCGCGCAGGCCCGTGACCGGCGGCACCCGGGTCGCGCGCAGCGCCGGGATCAGCGCCGCGAGCACGGTCACGATCGTGCCGAGCAGCATGCCGACGATGATCGTGCGCGGCTCGATCACCGTGCCGGTGGCCGGCAGATCGATCTCGACTGCCTTGAACAGCGCCTTGATCGCCGGCGCGAACCCGATCCCCGCAAGAATCCCGAGCGCCGAGGCGAGCAGCCCGGTCAGGAAGGCCTCGGTGACCACCGTGCCGAGGATCTGGCGCCGCTTCGCGCCGAGCGTGCGCAGCATCGCGAACTCGCGTGTGCGCTGGGCGACGGTGATCGAGAACGTGTTGAAGATCAGAAACGAGGCGACGAACAGCGACACCCCGGCGAAGATGAACAGGACCGTGCGCAGGATGTCGATGAACTCGCCGACGTCCTCGCGCTGCGTCTCGACGTTCTGCTCGCCGGTTTCGACCTGGACCCCGTCGGGGAGGGTGGCCGCCAGGTTGGCCGCGAGCAGCTCGGGCGTCGTGCCCTCGGCCGCGGCGACCTGGATCTGGTCGAACTGGCCCTCCTTGCCGGTGATCCGCTGTGCCTCGGGGAGCGTCAGCAGCGCCAGCGTCGCGCCGCCGAAGGAGTCGACGCCTCCCAGGGTGGCGATGCCGACCAGGGTGTAGTCGCTGACTGCCTCCTTGCCGGCGATCTCGATCCGGTCGCCAACCTGGAAGCCCTCGGCGTCGGCCGAGGCCTTGTCGATCACCACCTCGTCGTCGGCCGCCGGCGGGCCTCCCTCGACGTATTCGAGCGGGTCGAAGCGGTCGGAGCCCGCCGAGAACCCGAAGCTCGGCGCCCCGCTGCCGCCGCGCGGCTCCCCATCGGAGCCGATGATCGACACCTGGGGATCGCCGATCGCCCCTTCTGCGAAGCCGACACCGTCGGTCTCGCGGACCTGATCGAGGATCTCCGCTGGGAACGGTGGCAACTGGCCGTCGTCCGTCTCGATCGCCTCTTCCTTGGTGACCACCGCGTCGATGCCCTCGTTCGAGGTCGTGAAGATCTCGTCGAACGAACGATCGATCGTGTCCGTGAGGACGTAGGTGGCCGAGACCATCATGATCCCGAGCACGACCGCCAGGGAGGTCAGGACCGTGCGGAGCTTCCGCTCCCAGAGGTTGCGAAACGCGATCCGCGCCATCGGTTAGGCGGTGACCTGCTTCATCAGGTCGACGACCTGTTCGGTCGATTGCGACGTCTCGTCGCGCACGATGCGCCCGTCGACCAGCAGCAGCACCCGGTCGGCGATTGCCGCCGCGCCCGGTTCGTGGGTGACCATGACCACGGTCTGGTCGAACTCGTCGACGGCGCGGCGCAGCAGGCTGAGCACCTCCTCGCTGGAGTGGCTGTCGAGGTTGCCGGTCGGCTCGTCGGCGAACACCACGGACGGCTTCGCGAGCAGGGCACGGGCGATCGCGACCCGCTGCTGCTGGCCGCCGGAGAGCTCGGCGGGCCGGTGCGAGAGCCGGTCGCCGAGCCCGATCGCCGCGATCAGCGCATCGAACCGCGCGGGATCCGGGTCGCGGCCGGCGAGGCTCAGCGGCAGCATGATGTTCTCCTCCGCGGTCAGCACCGGCAGCAGGTTGAAGAACTGAAAGACGAAGCCGACGTTGTCGCGACGCAGCTCGGTGAGCTCGGAGTCGTCGAGGCCCGCGAGGTCGACGCCGTCGATCGTCACCCGCCCGGACGTCGGCCGGTCGAGCCCGGCAAGGATGTGCATCAGGGTCGACTTGCCGGAGCCCGACGGTCCCATGATCGCGGTGAAGCTGCCCTCGGGAAAGTCGACGCTGACGCCGTCGAGTGCGCGCACGGCGGTCTCGCCCTCGCCGAACACGCGGGTCAACTCATCGGCTTGGACGATCGGAGGCGCGGCGACTGCGGTCAAGTCAGGTCCTTTCGGATCGAATGACGAAACCCCCTCCCTCTTCACCTTAGCCATTCGGAGGTGCGAGCACAGATGGCGGAATGTCGGCTATGCCCACCGCCCGATAGAGAGTCGAGCTCGGCTTCGCGATCAGCCAGCGGCCGGCGACCCGGTCGAGGTAGAGGATGTCGTCTTCGACCGAGGCCTCGGCGCGATCGGCGAACGTGGTGATGATCGTGGCGATCACCTTGGCCTCATCGGCGGAGATCTCGGCCACCCGGGCGCCGGCCACGGTTGCCCCCTCCCAGACGGGAAGGCCGCGCGGATCGCGGTAGCCGATCGAGGCCTCGAGCGAGGCGGCGCAGCCGCCGCGCGGCTCCGGCAGCTCGAAGTCGGCCAGCGCAT
>DAIRGH010000121.1:0-8504 GCA_036794585.1 Solirubrobacterales bacterium
CGGCGCCGCCCAGCCTGCGCGACTTCTACGCCTTCGAGCGCCACGTCGCCGCCGGCGCGCGGCTGCGCGGGCGCGAGATCGCCCCGCACTGGTACGAGGCGCCGGCGTTCTACTTCTCCAACCCGGCTTCGATCCTCGGCCCCGGCGAGCCCCTGACTCGACCCGCGGCCACCGAGATGCTCGACTTCGAGCTCGAGATCGCGGCCGTGGCCGGCGTGGGAGCCGGTGGCGATGTGGAGATCGCCGGGTTCACGCTGATGAACGATTGGTCGGCGCGCGACGTGCAGGCGGCCGAGATGACGGTGGGGCTCGGCCCGGCGAAGGCAAAGGACTTCGGCACCTCGCTGGGCCCGTGGATCGTCACCCCCGACGAGCTCCCCTACGAGGACGGGCGTCTGGGCGTCAGGGCCCGGGTCGAGGTCAACGGGATGGAGGTCACGAGCGCCGACGCCGCCGAGCAGCATTTCGGCTGGCCCGAGATCCTCGCCCATGCCGCGCGCGACACCCGCCTTCGCCCGGGCGACGTGCTCGGCTCGGGGACGCTCGCGCGCGGCTGCCTGCTCGAGCTCGGCCCGCTGCCTGCGGAGGGGCGGCCCGAGGGCCGGTGGATCGAGCCCGGCGACGTGGTCGCGCTGGAGGCCGAGGGTCTCGGGCGGCTTGAGACCCTGATCCGGTAGGAACGCCCGCGCGCCTGCCGAATAGCTCCCGGATGGGCTCTCGAGCCGGATCCGGGCGATGACCGGGGTCGTCGCACCGCGCGACCCGATCGGGCGGATCGTCCTCCGCACCGTGCTGATCGTGGTCGCGACCGCGCTCACCCTCTATCTGCTCTACCTGCTGCGCCGCCCGCTGACCTGGCTGGTGATCGCGGCGTTCATCGCGGTCGCGATGTCCGGGCCGGTGAACCTGCTGCAGCGGCGGATGCGCCGCGGGTTCGCGATCGCCCTCGCCTATATCGCCCTGACCCTGGTCCCGATAGGCCTCGGGGCGATGCTGATCCCGTCGATGGTCAACCAGATCGAGAACCTCGCCGAGAACGTGCCGGAGTACGCGCAGGACGTGACCGAGTTCGTGGAGGACAACGAAACCCTGAACGACCTCAACGACAAGTACGACTTCACCAGCGAGATCCAGAGCGCCGCCGACGACCTGCCGTCGAGGATCGGCGATGCCGCGGGCCTGCTGCAGGACATCGGGGTCGGCGTCGTCAACTCGATCTTCGCGGTGTTCACCATCCTGATCCTGAGCATCTTCATGGTCGCGGGCGGGCCGCGATGGACCGAGGCGTTCGTCCGCGCCCAGCCACCCGGTCGCGCCGAGCGGATCGACCGCATGCTGCGTGACATCCGCACCGCGATCGGAAACTACGTCGGCGGCGCCCTGCTTCAGGCGACGATCGCCGGGGTCAGCGCCTTCATCGTCCTGAACATCCTCGGAGCACCGTTCGCCGGCCCGCTGGCGCTGATCGTCGCGTTCTTCGACCTCATCCCGGTGGTCGGCGCGACGATCGCCGCCGTGCTGATTGCGATCGTGATGATCTTCGTCAACTTCCCCGTCGGGCTGATCGTCTGGATCATCTGGGCGATCGCCTACCAGCAGATCGAGAACTACGTGATCCAGCCGCAGATCCAGAAGCGCGCGGTCGAGATCGAACCGTTCCTGATCCTGGTCTCGGTGCTGTTCGGCTCGACCCTGTTCGGCGTCCTCGGCGCCGTGCTGGCGATCCCGGTCGCCGCCTCGCTGCAGATCATCTGGCGCGAGTACCGCGACTACCGCCGCGAGACATTGACGAAGCCGATCGACGAAGGCGGGGGGCTCTCGCCGCCGGCGGGCGAACCGCCGACCCCCGGCCTGGCGACGCCTTAGCGGCGACGCCCGGGCGGTCGCATGCCGCGGCGCGCTTGCCTGGCTGAGTAGGGGAGCCGTGAAGACGCTCCGGCATCGACTGCAGAGTTTTGGCCCCTATAGGGGCGCCAACCCTGCAGTCGATGCCGACCCACCCCTACCCAGCCCCAACCCCGCCGGCAGCCAGACGGCCGCCTGGGCTACCCGCCCTTGCCGCCGGCGACTGGGCGCTCGAACAAGGTGGAGAGCACGACCTGGGTCTGGGTCCGGCTGACGCCGGGGGTCTCGCGGATCCGCTCGAGCGCCTCCTCGAGGTGCTGGGTGTCGGCGGCGCGGACGTGAAGGATCGCGCTCGGCGCGCCGGCGATGGTGTAGGCGCCCTCGACCTCGGGGTACTCGGCGACCGCCTCGCGCACCTCGGCGCCCGACATCCGGCCCTCGCAGAAGAGCTCGACGAACGCGTGCGCGCGCCAGCCGAGCGCCGCCGGGTCGATGTTCGCCGAGTAGCCGCGGATCACGCCGTCGTGCTCGAGCTTGTCGAGGCGGCGCTTGACTGCCGGGGCCGAGAGTGAGACGCGCTCGCCGATGTCCTGAAACGAGCGCCGCGCGTTCTCGCGAAGCAGTGCAACGATTCGGTGGTCGATCGAGTCCATCTCGGGGCTCAGAGCGGCGATGACGCAACGAATGAGGCTTGAGCGGCCGCTTTCAACGCGTAATCATAAAGCCTCACCGATCGGGTCGAGGAGAGGAGCCGAAATGGAGCTCAAGACTGCGCCGCAGCCCACCGACGGGGCGGTCGACGAGATGCCCCTGCTCGGCATCGACCACGTGGAGCTGTACGTGGGTAACGCAACCCAGGCGTCCTACTGGTTTCAGCATGCGCTCGGGTTTCGCGAGACCGGCTATGCCGGCCTCGAGACCGGGATCCGCGACCGCGCCTCGCACGTGCTCGAGCAGGGCCGGATCCGGATCGTGCTCACGTCGCCGCTGCTCGGCACCAGCGAGATCGCCCGCCACGTCGCCGCACACGGCGACGGCGTCAAGGTGATCGCGCTCTCGGTCCCGGACGCCGAGCATGCCTACCGCCATGCCGTACGCCACGGGGCGCTCGGCGTGCGCGAGCCGTGGGAGGAGACCGACGCCGACGGCACCGTGCGGATGGCGACGATCGCCACCTACGGCGAGACCCTGCACACCTTCGTCGAGCGCTCCGGCTACGAGGGATCGTTCCTGCCGGGCTACGGGCCCGCGGCGTCGAACGGCGCCGCCGAGGACGGCGACCACCTGGTCGGCATCGACCACGTCGTCGGCAACGTCGAGCTCGGCCGCCTCGACGAGTGGGTGGGCTATTACGAGCGCGTCTTCGGGATGACCGAGATGATCCACTTCACCGACCGCGACATCTCGACCGAGTACTCGGCGCTGATGTCGAAGGTGATGGCCGACGGCAAGGGGCGGGTCAAGTTCCCCATCAACGAGCCGGCCGAGGGCAAGCGCAAGTCGCAGATCGAGGAGTTCCTGGAGTACTACGGCGGCGCCGGCGCCCAGCACATCGCGCTCGCGACCACCGACATCGTCGCCACCGTGCGCGAGTTGCGCGAGCGCGGCGTGCGCTTCCTCAACACTCCCGACAGCTACTACGAGGAGCTCCCGCAGCGAGTCGGCGAGATCGACGAGGACCTGGCCGATCTGCGCGAGCTCGGCATCCTCGCCGACCGCGACGACGAGGGCTATCTGCTGCAGATCTTCACGCAGACGATCGGCGACCGGCCGACCGTGTTCCTGGAGGTGATCGAGCGCCACGGCGCCAAGGGCTTCGGCGAGGGCAACTTCAAGGCACTGTTCGAGGCGATCGAGCGCGAGCAGGAAAAGAGAGGAAACCTGTGAGGTACCACAGCCTGGGGGAGATCCCCCGCAAGCGCCACACGCAGTTCCGCACCAATGGACGCCTGCTGGTCGAAGAGGTGATGGGCTACGAGGGCTTCTCGGGCAACGAGTCGATCCTCTATCACCTCGAGTCGCCCTGCCGGATCGCAGAGGCCGGCGAGTTCACGCCGATCGTGCACGAGGAGTGGGTGCCGGACGCGCACGTCCACCGCCACCTGCTCACCGGCCCGGTCGAGCCCGACGGCGACCCCGTCACCGGGCGGCGCTGCCTGATGTGGAACTCCGACATCGAGGTCTCGCTCTGCCGACCGGTCTCCGACCAGGACGGCTTCTATCGCGACGGCGAGGGCGACGAGGTGATCTTCGTCTGCGAGGGCTCGGGCGTGCTCGAGACCGTGTTCGGCGAGGTGCCCTATTCCGAGCACGACTACGTCGTCATCCCCCGCGGCACGACCTACCGGTTCACGCTCTCGGAGACGCCGCAGACGTGGCTCGTCTTCCACACCCCGGGCGAGATCGAGACCCCGAACCGCTACCGCAACCGCTACGGCCAGCTGCTCGAGTCGGCGCCGTTCTCACACCGCGACTTCCACCCGCCGACCGCGCTGCGCACCGAGCGCGAGACCGGCGAGTTCGAGCTCACCGTGCGGGTGCGCGGCGGCCTACAGCACTACACCCTCGACTATCACCCGTTCGACGTCGTCGGCTGGGACGGCTACGTGTACCCGTACACGTTCAACGTCCACGACTTCGAGCCGCGGACCGGGCGCCTGCACCTGCCGCCGCCGGTGCACCAGACCTTCCAGGGCCCCAACTTCGTGATCTGCTCGTTCTGCCCGCGCGAGCTCGACTACGACCCCATGGCGATCCCGATCCCCTATCACCACTCGAATCTTCAGTCCGAAGAGGTCATCTACTACGTATCCGGCGAGTTCGGCAGTCGCAAGGGCATTGAGACGGGGTCGATCACCATCCACCCCTCCGGGCTCCCGCACGGTCCGCAACCCGGCCTGGTCGAGAAGGCTCTCGGCATGCGCCGGACCGAGGAGCTGGCCGTCATGTGGGACACGTTCAAGCCCTTGCGGCTGACCGCGCTCGCCGCCGACTTCGATCAGCCAGACTACGCCTACTCCTGGCGCGATCAGGCGCCGTCGCCGGTCGCCCAGTCGACCACCGGATAGCGCGATGTTCGAAGAGGCACAGCTCTACTCGCCGGTGACCACGGCCGAGGACGGCTCGGTTACGGTCCACCTCTCCGACGACCATCCCGGCAAGACCGACCCGGAGTACCAGCGCCGGCGCAACGAGATCGCCGCCGCGGCGCTCGACTGGAGCCGCGGCGAGCAGATCCCGCAGATCGACTACAGCGAGGCCGAGCAGGAGGTCTGGCGGACGGTGCAGCGCGAGCTCGCGCCCAAGCACGACCGCTACGCGTGCAAGTCGTTCCTCGAGGCCAAGGCGGCGCTGTCGCTGCCGACGGACCGGATCCCGCAGCTCAACGAGGTCACCGACCGGCTCGAGCCGCTGACGGGATTTCACTACGTGCCCGCCGCCGGGATCGTCCCGGTGAAGGAGTTCTACGGCAACCTCGCCGACCGCGAGTTTCACTCGACCCAGTACATCCGCCATCCCTCGGCGCCGCTGTACACCCCGGAGCCCGACCTGATCCACGAGGTGATCGGCCACGGCAACCTGCTCGCCGATCCCGAGTTCGCCGAGCTCAACCGGCTCGCGGGCGAGGCGGCCCGGCGCGCCGAGACCGATGAGGGCGTGCAGTTCGTCGCCGACGTCTTCTGGTTCACGATCGAGTTCGGCGTCGTCCACGAGGATGGCGAGCTGCGCGCCTACGGCGCCGGGATCCTCTCCAGCTACGGCGAGATCGAGGAGTTCCGCAACATGGAGATCCGGCCGCTGGACTTCCACGAGATGGGCACGATCGAGTACGACATCACCCACTACCAGCCGACCCTGTTCGCGGCCGAGTCGAAGGCCCAGCTCGTCGACGAGGTCGGCAGGTTCTTCGCCGAGTTCACCGACGACACGCCCGAGCGGCTCGCCGCCGCACAGACAGCCGCGAGTTAGGCGGGCCCACTACCCTCGGCTCGTGGCCACCCGCGCGCCAAGCTCCTCACGCCAGGTCGACGTCGCCGAGATCGAGCGCGCCCGCGAGCGGATCCGCGGCCAGGTGCACGAGACGCCCGTGGTCGGTGCCGGTGAGGTCTCGCGGCGGGTCGGCGCGCCGGTCCGCCTGAAGGCCGAGAACCTGCAGCGCACCGGGTCGTTCAAGGTCCGCGGCGCGATCAACCGGATCGCCTCGCTCTCCGATGCAGAGCTCGCCCAAGGGGTGGTCGCGGCAAGCGCCGGCAACCACGCCCAGGCCGTCGCGGTCGCGGCCCGCGACCGCGGAGCCACCGCAGTGCTCTATATGCCCGAGAACGCTCCAGTGGCGAAGGTCGAGGCGGTCCGCGGGTACGGCGGCGAGGTCCGCTTCGTCCCCGGCTCATATGACGACGCCGCCGAGCAGGCGCGCAGCGCCGCGGAGCGCGAGGGCCTCACTCTGATCCACGCCTTCGACGACCCCGTGGTCGTCGCCGGCCAGGGCACGATCGGGCTCGAGCTCGCCGAGCAGGCACCGGCCACGCGACTGCTGGTGGTCGCGATCGGCGGCGGGGGGCTGGCAGCCGGGACCGCGATCGCGCTCAAGGCCAGGCTCCCCGCCGCGCGCGTGGTCGGCGTGCAGTCGAACGTCTGCGCGCCCTATCCGCCGTCGCTCGAGGCCCACCAGCCGGTCAGGGCGCGCTCGGTGAACACGATCTGCGACGGGATCGCAGTCAAGCGGCCGGGCGAGCTCACCCTGCCGCTGGTCTCCGAGCACGTCGACGAGGTGGTGACGGTCTCCGACGACGACGTCGCGCAGGCGATGGTGCTGCTGCTCGAGCGCTCAAAGCTGGTGGTCGAGGGCGCCGGGGCCGCGTCGGTCGCCGCGCTGCTCGCCGGCAAGGTCGAGCTGCCGCGTGAGGGCGAGATCTGCGCGCTGCTCTCCGGGGGCAACGTCGACGCCGCGAGGCTGGTCGAGTGCATCCGCCTCGGCGAGACCGCCGCCGGGCGCCGGCTGGTCTTCTCGACCGTGGTCCCGGATCAACCAGGCGCCCTCGCCAAGCTTCTGAACACGGTCGCCGAGCAGGGCGCAAACGTGCTCGACGTCGTCCACATCCGCGAGGGCGTCGACCTGCACGTGCGCGAGACCGGCATCCGGCTGGTGCTGCAGACCGAGGGTCGCGAGCATGGCGAGCGGCTACTCGCGGCGGTGCGCGAACACGGGTTTCGCGTGCTGACCGAGGAGGTCGATGCCGGCTGAGGTCAGGGCGGCGGGCGGGGTGATCGTCCGCGAGCGCGACGGCCGCCGCGAGGTCGCGGTCGTCCATCGCCCCAAGTACGACGACTGGTCGCTGCCGAAGGGAAAGCTCGTCGAGGGCGAGGGCTGGGAGGCGGGCGCTCTGCGCGAGGTCGAGGAGGAGACGGGCTGGCGCTGCGAGATCGAGGGCGAGCTCGACCCCGATCGCTACACGGACCAGAAGGGCCGCTCGAAGGAGGTGCGCTGGTTTCGCATGCGTCCGCTCGACGGGCGATTCGTCGCCGGCGACGAGGTAGACGAGCTGCGCTGGCTCGAACCGGACGACGCGCTCGCACTGCTCGACTACGAGCACGACCGACGCCTGGTGGCCGACCTCTGAGCACGCCTGACGCGGGGGTCGTACAGGCGTCCACCAGCCGGCCGCGGGCTCCCGGCCTCGGCGGGCAGGACCGATGGAGGGAGGGATACGCACGGGTGCGCAGGAGTGTCGCTTCTCCGGCGCAACCCAGACCCATAAAGACCCTCACCGGTGGCCGTTTCCAGGTCGCCGCGGGGGCACCTCCGATGCCGAGGGCCGGAGCGCTAGGGAAAGGCGCTCCGGTCCTCATTTTTTCGCCCGGATGACGCTTTCCCGTCGTCGCTCAAGGCCTCGCCGACGCGGCCGATCTAGGGGGTGTGCTTCCGCCACAGGACGGCGGAGTCTGAATCACAACTCCCATGTGGACGAGGAGCGGGGCGCCGGGCGGGCGCCCCGTCTCCTTTTCGGACCCAAGGCGATCAGTAGGTGAGCGTCGTCTCCGCGCCGGTCGCGAGCTCGACCAGCTTCTGGGGCTGAGCGGCCTCGGCTCCCGCGGCCGCGACGTCGACCCCGCGCGCCTTGCTCGACATCCCCGACGCATAGATCTGCACGCCGGCATCCCGTAGGGCGGCGAGGTGCTCCTCGAAGCTTCCGGTTCCTATCCCCTGTGCTGCCGCTGCCGTCTCGGCGCGCAGGAGCTGGACCGCGTCGCCGGCCATGAACACGCTGACGTCGTGCCCCTGCTCCGCCGCCGTGCGGGCGACGAGCAGCGCGAGGGCCGCCCGCGTCGGGTTCTCCGGCCCGGTTGCGAGGTGGACCAGCAACGATGCCACGGGGGCAACCTACTTCAGTCGAGCGGCTCGCGGCCGGCGAAGCCGGAGTCGACGTCGTGCCAGAACCCGATCTCGTCCTCGTCGAGCTGCCAACAGAGATAGACCTCGCGTTCGTCGCGGATCGCCGGAAAGTCGATGAGGCCGCGGTCGAGGTCGCGGATCACGATCCCCAGCTCCTCGAGTTCGGCCAGCAGCCGGCGAACCTCCAGAAACGCCTCGCCTACGCCGCGGCCCCGGGTGCCGCCGCCGTTGCCCGGCGCCGCCCCCGCGAGCGCCTCGTGCGCCT
>DAIRGH010000122.1:0-8490 GCA_036794585.1 Solirubrobacterales bacterium
CCGGTCTGCACGTTGCAGAAGCCGCAGCGCCGGGTGCAGACGTCGCCGAGGATCATGAAGGTCGCGGTGCCGCGCTCCCAGCACTCGCCGACGTTGGGGCAGTTGGCCTCCTCGCAGACGGTGTGCAGGTTGTCGGCCTGGATCGACGCCTTCAGCGCCCGGTACGTCGGCCCGCCCGGAGCCGGTACCTTGAGCCACGGCGGCTTGCGCTCGCGAAACGGCCGCCCCTCGATCCCCGTCGCCCCACCGGGGTTGGCGCGCGACCTCGTGACGTGAATTCGCTCCGGGGACTTCGCCGTCATGCGGGCTCCAACGCTAGCGAGCCGGCGACCTCGTCCCAGGAGCACTCGACGAGGACGCGGTGGTACACGCGCGCCAGCCGCTCGGCGATCGTGGTCCCGAACGCGTCAAGGTCCTGCTCGGCGCCGAGCTCACGCGAGACGGAGGTCATCCGGCAGGCCTCGATCCCGCAGGGCACGATCCACTCGAACGGCTGCAGGTCGTTGTTGACGTTGATCGCCAACCCATGGGTTGTGACCCCGCGGCTGACGTGGATGCCGATCGAGCCGATCTTGCGCGCCTGGCCGGCGGGCGGCGGCTCACCCAGGGTCCACACACCGGTGAGGCCGTCGATCACATGGGCCTGGACCCCCCAGTCGCCGAGGCCGCCGATCATCGCCCACTCCATCCTGCGGATAAAGCTGTGGACGTCGTCGGGCTCGGCCAGCTCGCGGAGGCTGATGATCGGATAGGCGACCAGCTGGCCCGGGCCGTGGTAGGTGACCCGGCCGCCGCGGTCGGTGTCGAGCACCTCGATCCCCTGCATCCGGTACCAGTCCTCGCCCATCGGCAGCTCGTCCGCGGTCGTGCGGCGGCCCTTGGTGTAGGTGGGAGGGTGCTCGAGCAGGATCACGAGGTCGGCGACGCGGCCGTCGATGCGCGCCTGCTCGAGCGCCTTCTGCGCCCGCCGCGCCTCCTCGTAGGGAACCGTGCCCGCGCGCACGACCCAGATCTCTGCCATGGGCGTCAGTTTCGCACGAGGCGCCTCAACAGCGGCGCTCCTCCGCTCCGCCCTTCGGGCTCCGCGATCGGAAAGCAGCGTCGAGGCGCTCGCGGGCGATCTCGTACGCCGCCGCTAGCGGCGTCAGCCGCCTTTCCTCGGCCGTGGCGAGGATTCGGTCCATCGTCTGCTCGATCCCGGCGGCGCGCTGGCGCGTCCACTCCTCGTCGTGGCCGTGCAATTCCCGATAGACGTTCATCAGCCCGCCTGCGTTGGCGATGAAGTCCGGCGCGTAGAGCACTCCCCGGCCGTCGAGCTCCAGCGCGAGGCTCTCGTCGGCGAGCTGGTTGTTGGCCGCCCCGCAGACGATCTCGGCGCGCAGCGTGCGGATCGTCGAGCGGTCGATCACGCCGCCCAGCGCGCAGGGCGCGAGCACGTCGCAGCGCGCGTGAAGCGCCTCGGCCGGCTCGAGCCAGCGTGCGTCGAGCTCGTCGGCGAGCCGGCGCTTCTCCGGGTCGACGTCGGCGACCGTGAGCCGTGCGCCCGCCTCGGCGAGCCGCCTGGCGAGCCGCGAGCCGACGTGGCCGAGGCCGAGCACCACGATGCCGAGGCCGGTCAGGTTGGGAGCGCCGCGCCTGTGGGCGACGCAGGAACGGATCGCGGCCTCGACCCCCATCGCGGTGAACGGGCTCGGATCGCCGGTGCCGCCCCGATCGGCAGGCAAGCCGGTGACGTGGCTGGTGACCTCGGAGATCACCACCATGTCCTCCGGGCAGGTACCGACGTCCTCGGCGGTGATGTAGCGCCCGGCCAGCGACTCGACGACCTCGCCGAAGTCGAGCAGCATCCGGCGGCGCAGATCCCCGCTGGCGCCGTTGGAGGAGCCGTTGGTCGCGGGGCAGCGGACCACGCCCTTGCCGCCGCCGAGGTCCAGCCCCGCCGCGGCCGCCTTGTAGGTCATCCCGCGCGCCAGCCGCAGCGCGTCGGCGACCCCTTCGAGCGCGGTCGCAAACGGCCACATCCGCACCCCACCCAGCGCGGGGCCGAGGGCGGTCGAGTGGATCGCGACGATCACCTCGGCGCCGCTGCGCGGGCCGCGGCGCACGACGAGCTCCTCGTGGTCGAGCTCGAGCGTCGGCGCCGGCCGCGCGGGTTGCGTCGGCGCCGACTGTGACAGGCGCCGCTGCAGGCGCGGCGCGATCCTGCCGCCAGTCTCCAGCATCCTCATTCGACGTCACCCGCCTCGAGCCGGCGCTTGATCGCCGAGAGGAACCGAGCCGCGACCGCGCCGTCGAGGGCTCGGTGGTCCCACGACATGCACAGGTAGGTCATCGGCCGGATCGCGATCGAGTCGCCATCCGGCCCCTCGACCACGACCGGTCGCTTGACGATCGCCTCGAGATCGAGGATCGCGACCTGCGGCTGGTTGATGATCGGCGTCGCAAGCACCGCGCCGAACTGGCCCGGGTTGGTGATCGTGAACGTACCTCCGTGCACCTCGTCGGGCTCCAGGCGCTTGGAGCGCGCCCGCTCGGCGACGTCGGCGATCGCCGCCGCGAGGCCCTCGGTGCTGAGCCGCTGGGCCTGCGGGATCACCGGCACGATCAGGCCGTCGTCGAGGGCGACCGCGATCCCCAGGTTGACGTCGTCGTGATGGACGATCTCCTCGCCGTCGACCGACGAGTTGAGCATCGGGAACTCGGCCAGCGCGCCGACGGTCGCCCGCGCGACGAAGGCGAGATAGGTGAGCTTGACGCCGCGGCGCGCCATCGGCTCCTTGAGCTCGACGCGCCGTGCGGCGACGCGCGACATGTCGACCTCGACGATCGTCGTGCAGTGGGCCGCCGTGCGGCGGCTTTCGACCATGTGCTTGGCGATCAACTGACGCATCGGCGACATCGGCTCGCGCCGCTCGCCACCAACCGCCGGCTGCACCTCGGCAACCGCGGGCTCGGGCGCCGCCGGCGCCGGCTCGTCGGGCCGGTAGGGCGACTCGCTGTGCAGGATCGGCGCCGGCTTCGCCTCGGTGGCGCCGCCGTTCTCGACGTGCGCGAGCACGTCCTTCTTGCGGATGCGGCCGCCGATCCCTGTGCCCTTGACCTGTCCGAGGTCGACCCCGTGCTTGTCGGCGATCCGGCGCACGACGGGCGAGTGGAAGCCCGAGCGGTCGGCCTCGCCGTTGGTGGCCTGAGGCTCGGCGGGCTCGCTCGGCCGCGCCGCTGGCGCGGGGGCCTGGCTTTCGTCGGGGTGCGCCTCGCCGGGAGTGGCGCCCGAGTCGATCTCGGCGATCGTCTCGCCCACCGGCACCGTGTCGCCGGCGTCGGCGGCGATCCGCACCACCCGGCCGGTCGCCGGCGAGGGGATCTCGACGTCGACCTTGTCGGTGGTCACGTCGGCGATCGTCTCGTCGGCCTCGATCCAGTCGCCCGGCTGCTTGCGCCACTCGAGGATCGTCCCCTCGGAGACCGAGATGCCCATCTTCGGCATCTCGACGGCGACCACCTGCTCAGTACTTGAGGAGCTCAACGCAGGCCCCCTTCATGTCGTCGAGCTGCGGGAGGATCGCCTGCTCCAGCGGCGGGCTGAACGGAATCGGAACGTCCGGAGCGGTCAGCCGCCGCACCGGCGCGTCGAGGTCCTCGAAGGCCTCGGCTGCGACCAGCGCGGCGACTTCCGCTCCAACCCCGCACGATTGCGTCGCCTCGTGGGCGACGAGCACCTTGCCGGTCTTGCGCGCGCTGGCGAGGATCGCCTCGGTGTCCAGCGGGCACAGCGAGCGCAGGTCGATCACCTCGATGTCCTCGTCGAGCTGCTCGGCGGCCTCGAGCGCGAGGTGAACGGCCGAGCCGTAGGCGATCACCGTCATCTCCTCGCCGGCGCGGGCGACCCGCGCCTTGCCGAGCTCGACGGCGTGCTCGCCCTCCGGCACCTCTCCCTTGACGTATCGGTAAAGCCCCTTGTGCTCGAGGTAGCAGACCGGGTTCGGGTCGCGAATCGCCGCGGTCAGCAATCCCTTGGCGTCGTCCGCCGTCGCCGGGGCGACGACCTTGAGCCCGGGCGACTGCAGGAACCACGCCTCCGGGTTCTGGGAGTGAAACGGCCCGCCCGAAAAGCCACCGCCCGAGGGCAGGCGGACGACCATCGGCACCGCGACGCCCTGGCGGTAGTGGAGCTTGCCGGCGACGTTGACGAGCTGGTCGAAGCCGCAGGCGATGAAGTCCGAGAACTGCATCTCGCACACGGGTCGCATGCCTTCGACCGCGGCGCCGACGGCGGTTCCGATGATCGCGTTCTCGGCCAGCGGCGTATCGAGCACCCGGCCGGCGCCGAACTCCTCGATGAAGCCGTCGGTGACCTTGAACGCGCCGCCGAACGCGCCGATGTCCTCGCCGAGGCACATCACGGTCTCGTCGCGGCGCATCTCCTCGCGCAGCCCGTCGGAGATCGCCTCCAAATAGGTCATCTCGGCCATCAGGCGGCCACCTCCTTGCCCGTCCAGTGAGACCACGGCGCGTGGCCGTCGCCGAGCGGGGTGAGCTCCTCGCCGAAAACGCCATCCGCCGCCGTCTCCGGAGCGGGCATCGGCGATTCGAGCGCCTTCTTCGCGCCCTCGTCGACGTATGCCTTGACCTCGGCGCGGATCTCGTCGATCTCCTCGGCCTTGAAGCCGTACTCGCTCACGAGGCGCTCGGCGTAGCGATCGATCGGGTCGCGCTTGCCCCATTCCTCGAACATCTCCGGCGGCACGTAGCGCATGTCGTCGTGCGCTCCGTGGCCGTGCATGCGCATGGTCACGCACTCGATCAGCGTCGGCCCCTCGCCGGAGCGGGCGCGCTCGACGGCGACACGGGAGGCCTCGAACACCGCCTCGACGTCGTTGCCGTCGATCTTGACGCCGGGGAAGCCGTAGACGCGGGCGCGCTCGACCGGGTCGACGGCGAACTCGAGCTCGTTCGGGGTCGAGTAGGCGAACTGGTTGTTCTCGAGGATGAAGACGACCGGCAGGCTGTGGATTCCGGCGAAGTTCATCGCCTCGTGCCACTGGCCATTTGCGGTCGAGCCCTCGCCGAAATAGGTCATCGCGACGCGCTGCTCGCCGCGGAGCTTGAACGCGAGCGCCATGCCGCCTGCAACCAGCGCCATGTCGGGCAGCATCGAGACCATGCCGACGCAGCCCAGCTCGCGGTCGCCGAAGTGCATGTTGCCGTCGCGGCCGCGGGTGACGCCGTGCTCGCGGCCCATGTAGTTGGCCAGGTAGCGGTCCGGGGTCACCCCGCGGACGAGGTGGGCGCCGAGGTCTCGGTGCAGGATGCACATCCGGTCCTGCGGTGCGAGCACGTAGGAGGATCCGACCGAGATCGCCTCCTGACCGCAGCCGTCGTAGAAGCTTCCGGGGACCTTGCCCTGCCGGTAGAGGGTGATCGCGCGCTCTTCGGAGGCGCGCATCATGGCCATGTAGCGGAACAGGTTCGCCCTGTCCTCACGGGTCAAGAAGTCGCTCCGCGCCTCCTCACGTAGGCGCGCGCCGACTTGATCGCGTGCATCCTCGCTCGCGACAGCGCCATTGCCTGGCTCCATTCTCTCCGCCCTTCGCGTCTGGCCACCCCTCAGGGATCTCCTCTCGGGCCGGCCGGTGTTCGTCGCTTCGGGATCTCCTCCACGACGCCTACGGACGACGGGATCGAGGGGTTCCGCCCTCGCTCCCTATGTCTGGATCCGTCCAGGCTGATCGCCCGTGCGAATCACCTCGGGAATTGTATTCCCGTCAACCGATGTTTCAACCCTGGGTCAGGGATTGCTGACCAGGACCAGGCTCGCCTTGACGAAGGCGTCGGGTGCCGGAGTGTCGGTCGCGGTCGAGCGGAACAGGGTGACCGTGATGTCGTCGCCCGGCGTGAGCTGGGCGACGCCGCTCGTGGTGTACGCGATCAGCGGGGTCGGCACTTGACCGAACTGGGTGTCGAACAGTGTGCTGACTCCGTCGCGGGACACGCTCGTCGTCCGGTTCCCGGCGTTGCCGCCGGTGATGGCTCCGTCGCTCCACTCGGTCAGCACGTTGATCAAGTAGATGCCGGGCTGGGGAACGGTAAACGTGTTCGAGCCGGCAGCATGCATCCCGGAGGTGTCGAACTGTTCAGCCGGCAGCGGGGCCGTGCTGGCGCTGTTGTTCGGCACGTCGGTAAACGTGCCGGAGGCGGAGACCGCGGGAACGGCGCCGAACTCCTCTCCTGCCACCGCCTTCGGCGCGATCGACGGATTGGGGTAGGTCCCGCCCAGGTCCCCGCCGGCGGGCCCAGAAGGCGGGCCGCCGCTCTGCTCTGTGGCGCACTCCCAGTTCGTCCCGTTGTGCTTGAGGATCTCGTTGGCAAAGCAGTCTTCGAGGCCTAAGGTCGTCCCGGTCAGGCTCAGCGGCGGCGTGGCTGAGTAGGACGTGTTGTCGTCGGTGTTGTCGGCGAACCCCGCGGGAACGTTTTGAAGCTCGCCCCACTGGACAGGCCCCGCCTGCAGGCCCTGGAGAGTCGACTCGTCGATGTCGACCCCGGTGAGGCCGTTGTCGCCGACCTCGGTGGTGCCGACCTGGCCGTCCTTGATGTGCTTGGCCTTGACCGCGTTCTTCGCGATGTCCTGCGAACTGATCTTGGGTGCCGCCCACGCGGTCGCGCTCAGCGCGACGAAAAGCGCGACGTAACCGACGATGTTCGAGCGTAGATGCGTGCGGAGTCGTTCCGACGGAGAGCGCATGAGAGCCGTCCCGGCTCCGTCAACACTGCCACGACATGGAGGTCGTGTCAATCGGCACGATCACGAGAGGAATGTCCCGATGTCAACCCTGTGGCGGCTCGGGCCCAAAACGCCCGCTCGCAAGCGTGTCGACGCGCAGATCGACGACCGCAAGGGTGGCGCCGACCGGCACCGTGTCGCCCGCTGCGACGGTCACCATGCGCAGCACTCCGCTCGCCGGACTGGCGATCTCCGCGGTCGCGGTCGCGTCGTCCCAGGCGACGAGACAGATGGCTTCCTGCTCGCCGACCCGGTCGCCGGGGTGCTTGAGCCACGCGGTCACCGTGACCGGCATCTCCGAGCCTGTGGGCGGCATCGTCACTTCCACGGTCCCCGTCGTCATGGCAGGGTCGGTGGTTACTTCACTCATTGGCATCCGTGCCTTTCTCTATCGGCGGCGATCCGAGATCGCCAACGGGCACATGATCTCACGGACGGAGCGCTTAGGGGGAATCCCCTGGGGTCGTGAACCCGTCTGTTCGTTTTTCGGCTGAACGTCGGACGGCACGCAGCAGCGAGCGGGTGGCCAGGACGTGTCCGCGGGTCCCGATCACGAGCGTCCTGTAGGCGCTGCCGGAGCGGCCGGGGAACTCGGCCCGAGTCTCGGCGCTCAGCAGGAGAGGCGCATCGTCTCGCTCGGTGAGCCTGAAGACGAGCGCGTAGCGCGAGTATCGGTGCTCGCCCATCAGCGCCAGCACCGCCGGCGGCACGGCGCGGGTGACGATGAAGCCGGGGATGGTCGAGCCGATCCGCCCCGGCTCGCCCTCGCACCCGCTCGGCGAGCAGTGCAGCTTTCGCACGACCACCTGCCCGGGCCGGGTGTTGGAAAAGCCGGTGTCGAGGGTCGCGAGCAGCGCCTCCCAGGTCTCCTCCGCCGTCGCGGAGACGCTCACCGCATGCTCATCGACGAAGGGAAGCGACTCGATCGGGACGTCGATCAACCGCTCGGGCACGACGCTAAAGGGCCAGGCCGAGCGGCTCCTCGAGGAGGGCGCGGACCCGCCCGAGGAACTGAGCGCCGTCGGCGCCGTACAGGATGCGGTGGTCGCAGGCCAAGGTGACGCCCATCAGGTGCGCGGTGGTGAGCTCGCCGTCGCGAACGACCGGCGTCTCCTCGATCGCTCCCACCGCGAGGATCCCGGCCTGCGGCGGGTTGATCACGGCGCTGAAGTTCGAGATCCCGTACATGCCGAGGTTGGAGACGGTGAAGGTGCCGCCGGAGAGCTCGGGCGGGCTGATCGCGCCCTCGCGCACGCGCTCGGCCAGCGCCCGCGCCTCGGTCGCGATCTGGCGCAGGCCCTTGCGGTCGGCGTCGAAGATCGTCGGCACCACCAGCGCGTCGCGGGCGGCGACCGCGATCCCGACGTTGATCCGCGAATAGAGCTCGAACTTGCCGTCTCGGTAGGCGCCGTTGGCGCGGGGGAAGTCGCGCAGCGCGACCGCGCACGCCTTGACGACCATGTCGTTGAACGAGGGCACGGGCTCGCCCTCCTTGGCGGCGGCCTTGATCGCCGCCCGCGCGTCGACGCAGCGGCTCATGTCGATGTTCATCTGCAGGTAGAAGTGCGGCGCGGTCGCCTTCGACTCGGCCATCCGGCGGCCGACCGTCTGCTGGAGCTTGCTCAGCTCGACCACCTGGGTCTCGCCCTTCGCCGTCTCGGGCCTCTCTCGCGCGCCCGGGGTCGGCGCGGCGGGCGTCGCGCGCGCCT
>DAIRGH010000123.1:0-8470 GCA_036794585.1 Solirubrobacterales bacterium
CTCGGCCAACTTCATCGGCGAGTTCTACATCCTCAACGGCGTCTTCCAGGCGAAGGTCGTCTACGCCTTCGTCGCCGGCATCGGCATTGCGCTCGCCGCCTTCTACGCCCTGCGCATGTACCAGCGCACGATGCACGACCGCCTGCCGCCGGGCGCCCAGTCGCGCGAGATCGGCGGCCGCGACGCTTGGGTGCTCGCGCCGCTCGTCGCCTGCATCGTCGCGCTCGCGCTGTGGCCGGGGCTGATCCTGGAGCGCGGCGAGGAGGCGGTGAGCGACAAGATCGAGGCGGTGGTGCCGAGCCCTGGCGACGAGGACACGGCGCCTGGAGTCACGGCTTACACGCCCGGGTCGCTGGCGCAGCTCAAGGCGCCGGCAAATCACGACGGCGTGCACGATCTTCCTGCGGGTCAGTGCCGCAGGCTGGGTAGGGCGGTGGTGCGCACGCAGAGCGCCAGCCTCGCCGACGACTACGCGGGTGGCTGCGACTGATGGAGTTCAACGCCCCAGACATCGACTACGCCGGCATCTCGCCGATCATCGCGCTGACTGCGGGGATCGTGCTCGTCCTGCTTGCGGGCCTGTTCGGCAGCGGCGGGCGGCAGCGGATCGTCGTCTCGGTCTTCGGCCTCGGCACGCTGGCGGCGGCGGCCGGGCTCTGCATCTGGCAGTGGGGCGAGGGGAAGGACCTGGTCGCCGGGGCGCTGCGCCTGGACGACCTCGCGCTCTCGGTGACCCTGATCTCGATCGCGTCGGCGGCGTTCTGCATCCCGCTCTCCTGGCGCGAGGAGTCGGTCGAGCGACCGCTCGGCCCTGCGGGACACGGCGAGTTTCAGGCGCTGCTCCTGTGCTCGGTGCTGGGGATGACCCTGATCGCCCAGGCGCAGAACCTGATCGCGTTCTTCGTCGCGCTGGAGCTGCTCTCGGTGCCGCTGTACGTGCTCTGCGGCTCGGCGATCCGCCGCGAGGCGTCGCTCGAGTCGGGCCTCAAGTATCTGATCATCGGCTCGCTCGGATCGGCGACGCTGCTCTACGGGCTCGCCTTCGTCTACGGCGCCACGGGCTCGACCGACTTCGCCGCGATCGCCGACGCCATCGGCGGCTCCGTCCTCGACGACCCGCTGCTCTTGATCGGGATCGCGCTCGCCGCCACCGGCCTGGCGTTCAAGCTCTCGATCGCCCCGTTCCACCAGTGGACGCCCGACGTCTACCAGGGCGCCCCCACGCCCGTGACCGCGTTCATGGCGGTGGCCACCAAGGCCGCGGTCTTCGCTGTCGTGGTGCGCTTCTTCGAGGTCGCGCTTGGCCCCGCGGTCGACGACTGGCAGCCGGCGCTGGCGGCGCTGGCGGCGGTCTCGATCGTGGTCGGCAACGTCGGCGCGCTCGGGCAGAACTCGCTCAAACGCCTGCTCGGCTATTCAGGCGTCGCCCAGGCGGGCTACATGATGGTCGCCGTCGTCGCCGCGAATGAGGCCGGCGTCAGCGCGCTCGTCTTCTACCTCGCCGCCTACGCGTTGATGAACCTGCCCGCCTTCGCGGTGATCACGATCCGCGAGCGCGAGACGCCGTTCGGCGACGACATCCGCTCGGTCGAGGGACTGGGCGCCGAGCGCCCGGCGCTGGCAACCGCGCTGACGATCTCGATGCTGGCACTCGCCGGCCTGCCCGGCACCGCCGGCTTCATCGGCAAGCTGTTCCTGGTAGAGGCAGCGGTCGACGGCGCCTACACCTGGCTCGGGGTGATGATCGCGATCGGGACGATGATCTCGCTCGCCTACTACCTGCGGGTGGTGGTGGCGGTCTGGATGCGCCCGGCCGCCGAGCGCGCGCCAGGCACGATGCCCGCGATCGCCGGCGGCTCGCAGGAGGCCGACGCCACCGTCCGCGGCAACCGCTGCCGCGTGATCATCGGGCTGACGCTGGTGGCGACGGCGGCAACCGTGTTCTTCGGCGTGATCCCGTCGCCGCTGGTCGACTGGGCGGCCAGCGCCGGCGAGGCGATCGGCTCGCTGGTCGCTTGAGCGCGCCCTCGAAGCAACTGGTCAGCGAGCTCTTCGAGCGCGAGCGAGAGCGCTTCGCGACCGAACATCCGCGCTCGCGCGAGCTCTACGAGCGCGCGCAGGGCGCCCTGCTGTCGGGGGTGCCGATGAACTGGATGACCCGCTGGCCCGGCGCGTTTCCCGTGTTCATCGCCGAGGCCGAGGGCGCGACGCTGGTCGACGTCGACGGTCAGCGCTACGCCGATCTCTGCCTCGGCGACACCGGCGCGATGACGGGCCACTCCCCGGCGGCGACCGTCGCCGCCGTCGGCGACCGCGCTGCCCGCGGGATCACGACGATGCTGCCGAGCGAGGACTCGATCTTGGTCGGCGAGGAGCTGACCCGCCGCTTCGGCTGCGGCAGCTGGCAGTTCACGCTCTCGGCCACCGACGCCAACCGGTTCGCGATCAGGATCGCGCGCCAGGTCACCGGCCGGCCGAAGATCCTCGTCTTCAACCACTGCTACCACGGCACCGTCGACGAGACCATCGCCACCCTCGACGGCGGCGCCGTTGTCGCCAGGCCGGGCAACGTCGGCCCGCCCGTCGAGCTCGCCGAGACGACCCGGGTGGTCGAGTTCAACGACGTCGAGACGCTCGAGCGGGAGCTCGCCGCCGGCGATGTCGCACTGGTACTCACCGAGCCGGCGCTGACGAACGTCGGCATCGCCCTGCCCGAGCCTGGCTTCCACGAAGCGCTGCGCGAGCTCACCCGCAAAACGAGCACGCTGCTGGCGATCGACGAGACCCACACCATCTGCTGCGGCCCCGGCGGCTACACGGCCGAGCACGGCCTCGAACCGGACCTGCTGACGATCGGCAAGCCGATCGCCGGCGGCGTGCCGCTCGGCGCCTACGGAATGAGCGCCGAGCTCGCCGCGCGGGTTCTCGACCAGACCGACTGGGAACGCGCCGACGTCGGCGGCATCGGCGGCACGCTCGCCGGCAACCCGCTCTCGCTCGCGGCCGCCCGGGCAACACTCTCGGAGGTGCTCACCGAGGCCGCCTTCGAGCGGATGATCAGGCTCGGGCGGCGCTTCGAGGACGCCGTCGCCGAGCGGATCGCCGAGCACGAGCTGCCGTGGCAGGTGACCAGGCTGGGCTGCCGCGCCGAGTACATGTTCGCCCCCGAGCGCCCACGGACGGGCGCCGAGGCAGGCGCGGCGCTCGACGAGGAGCTCGACGCGCTGATGCACCTCTACATGCTCAACCGCGGGGTGCTGATGACCCCGTTTCACATGATGGCGCTGGTCTCGCCGGCGACCACCGAGACGGAGGTCGACGCTCACAGCAAAGCCTTCGCCGAGGCGTGCGCCGAGCTGGCGGCGTGATACTCATTGGTCGATGCCGCAGACGACTGACAACGTCGAGCGCTACCGCGAGGCACTCGACGCGTGGAATCGCCGCGACCTGGTCTGGATTCTCGAGCAGGCCTCGCCCGAGCTCGAGTTCCACACCGCGCAGCTGTTTCCGGGGCTCGAGCCCGTCTACCGGGGGCGCGAGGGCATGGTCGAGTTCTGGACCACGTTCATCGAGGAGCCGTGGGCGCTGTTCCGGCTCGACGTCCAGTCGCTCGAGCCGGTCGGCGACGACCGTGTCCTCGCGCTGATCTGCTTCTACGGCACCGAGCGCGACAGCGGCGAGGAGGTCGAGCTCAGGTACGCGCACCTGGCGACCTTCGACGGCGAGCTGGTGAGCAGGATCGACGCGTTCACCGACTGGGACGAGGCCCGGGCGGCCGCCGGCCTCGCCTGAGCGCCGTGCTCCAGCACGTCTCGATCGAGATCCCGCCCGACCAGGTCGAGAGCTCGGTCGAGTTCTGGAAGCTGCTCGGCTTCGAGCCCGTCGACTCGCCCGAGGCGCTCGGCGGCTACGTCACCTGGCTCGAGCGCGCGGGAACGCATATCCACCTGATCCACACCGACGCCGCCACGGCGCCCGTGCTGGGGCATGCCGCGGTGGTCGTCGAGGACTTCGAGGCGACGATGGCGCGGGTCGCCGATGCCGGCCACGAGGTCTCCGAGACGCGCCAGCTCTGGGGCGCGCGGCGCGCGTTCGCGGTCGGCCCGGGCGGTCACCGGGTCGAGCTGATGGAGTTTCCGCCGCCGGCCTCCGCCTGACTCGACGGCGTATCCTCGCCGGCGTGGCGAGCTTCGAGACCGTGAGAATCGCGGCGATCCAGGCGACGCCCGTGATCCTCGACGCCGAGGCGACGGTCGAGAAGGCGTGCGGGCTGCTCGCCGATGCCGCCGCCGACGGCGCCCAGCTCGCCGTATTGCCCGAGGCGTTCGTGCCGGTCTACCCCGGCAACGGCTGGGCCCGCGGCGCCACCTCGTTCGGCGGCTGGGACGAGCTCTGGGAGCGGCTGTGGCAGAACTCCGTCGATGTCCCGGGCCCGCTGACCGAGCGACTGGTCGACTGCTGCCGCGAGCTCGACATCCACTGCGCGATCGGCGTCAACGAGCGCGAGGCCGAGCGGCCCGGCTCCCTGTACAACACGCTGCTGCTGTTCGGCCCGGAGGGGTTGCTGCACAAGCACCGCAAGCTGATGCCGACGATGCAGGAGCGCCTGTTTCATGGCATCGGGGCCGGCGACGATCTCGAGGTGACCGAGACGCCGCTGGGACGGATCGGCGGGTTGATCTGCTGGGAGAACCGAATGCCGCTCGCACGGTATGCCGTGTACAAGGGCGGCCCGCAGATCTGGCTTGCCCCGACCGCCGACGACAGCGACGGATGGCTGGCGTCGATGCGCCACATCGCGATCGAATCCGGCGCCTTCGTGGTTTCGGTGCCGCAGTACATCCCGGCCGCGGCCTTTCCCGACGACTTCCCGGTCCCGGTCCCGGACGGCGACGTGGTCATGGGTCGCGGCGGGGTCGCGATCTGCGAGCCCGAGGGCGGCAAGGTGATCGCCGGGCCGCTCTATGACCAGGAGGGGATGGTGGTCGCGGACTGCGATCTCGCCGCCGGCCTGCACGCCAAGCGCTGGTTCGACGCCGCCGGTCATTACAGCCGCGAGGACGTGCTGCTCGGCCAGACCAACGCCGGTTGAGCTGCCGGGGCCCTGGCTAGCATGGCGCCCGTGCGCTATCCGGCCGAGACCTTCACCGATGCAGAGCGGGCCCTGCTCGAGCCCTACTTCACCAACCTCGACCGGCCCGTGTTCGCGCTGGTCAACCTGCCCGAGACGGTCAAGGGGGCGATGTTCGCGCGCTACTCGCGCTATCCGGGGACGCTGCGGCGGATGTTCCTGGACGAGTTCGCCGAGGACGTGCCGCCCGGCGCCCGGCCCTTCGACGGGGTCGAGGGCGAGCGCGCGGCGGGCCTGTACGAGCGCGTCTTCATCGGCTACGGCGACGACTCGATCGCCCAGGTCGGCGGCGCCCACGTCGCCTGCGAGTGGGTCTCCAACATCCTCACCAAGGTCCTTCAGCGCGGTCGCCTCGCCGCCTACCTGGAGCAGTCGACCCGCTACATCCCGTATGACCAGCCGATCGAGCCTGGCGGCGGCTATCGCTACTACTCAGACGACGAGCTCGGTCCGAGCTATCGCGAGGCAATGGACGAGCTGTTTGCGATCTACTCACGCAGCCTGGAGACGACACAGGCATGGGCGGCCGAGCGCTGGCCGCGCGACGCAGAGCAGCCCGAGCGCGCCTGGGCGAGCTCGATCCGGGCGAAGGCACTCGACCTGCTCCGCGGCCTGCTGCCTGCGTCGACCCTCAGCCACGTCGGCATCTATGCCTCTGGCCAGGCCTATGAGGGCCTGCTGCTGCGGCTGATGGCCTCACCGCTGCCCGAGGCGCGGCACTTCGGCGAGATGCTGCACGCAGAGCTCGAGCACGTGATCGGCAGCTTCGTGGCTCGCGTCGGGCGCCCCGACCGTGGCGGCGACTGGATCGCACACCTGCGCGAGCGTCGCGAGGCGACCGAGCGCGCGGTGGCGCGGCTCGGGCTGGACCGGCGCACCGGCGACGACGCTCCCTCCGTCGAGCTCGTCCACGTCGACGGCACCGAGGACGACCTGCTCTCCGCGACGCTGTACGAGTCGGCGGGCGCTCCGGAGGCCGAGATCCGCAAGCGGATCTCGGCGCTGGATCCGATCGAGCGCGCCGAGCTGATCGGCGAGCTGGCGGGCGAGCGCCGCAACCGCCGCCACCGGCCCGGCCGCGGCTGGGAGGCGATTCGCTACCGGTTCGAGATCGTCTCCGACTACGGCGGCTTTCGCGACCTGCAGCGCCACCGGCTGCTCACCTGTCAGTGGCAGCGCCTCGGCCCCGAGCTCGGGGCGGGCGTGCCCGAGGAGGTGCGGGAGGCCGGTGTCGGCGACGACTACGAGCGCGCGCTCGAAGCCTCCCGCGTGGAGTTCGAGCGGCTCGAGGACGCGGGGCTCGCCGAGGCGGCGCCGTACGCGCTCTGTCTCGGCTACCGGATCCGCTACGTGCTCGACCTCAACGCGCGCGAGGCGATGCACCTATGCGAGCTGCGCTCCGGCCGCGAGGGCCACCCCACCTACCGCGCCGTCGCCCAGGCGATGCACGAGCGGATCGCCGCGGTGCACCCGGCGATCGCGGCGGCCATGCGCCACGTCGACTCCTCCACCGAGCCGCGCCTGGAGCGGATCCTGAGCGAGATCCGCACCCACCGCAAGCGGATCGCCGCGGCGCAGACCGCCGACGCTCCGCCCGGAGTCAGCACCCTCGGCTAGGCCGCGCGGGCCTCGAGTAAAACGAGCTGGCACAACGCATCCACCACGGCCATGTCGAACTGCGTGCCCGACATGCGCATCAGCTCGAGCGAGGCAACGTCGTCCGTCATCGGAACCGGCCGGTGCGGGCGCGGTGAAGTCATGGCGTCGTAGGCATCACACACGGCGATGATCCGAGCGCCGAGCGGGATCTCTTCGCCGGCCAGGCCGTCGGGGTAGCCCGTGCCGTCGACGCGCTCGTGGCTGGAGCGAACGAACTCGACGACCCTTCCGCGCAGTCCGGCTGCGAGAAGGATCCGCTCGCCGATGGCCGTGTGCTGGCGCATGAGCCGCCACTCGGCTTCATCCAGCGCGGCTGCCTTGCCAAGCATCGATTCGGGAAGCGAGAGCTTGCCGATGTCGTGGAGATACGCCGCCTGGGTGAGCGCTTCACGCTCGTCGTCCAGAAGCCCAACCTCGAACGAGATGCTTTCGCACAGGCTCGCGACCGTGTTCACGTGCTTGCCAAGGTCGGGGTACCGCTGCGCGAGCAGATTGCGGAGGACCAGGATGATCTGACCGCTCGCATCCGCGACAGTCGCGTTCGCGGGGGCTGGGACTGTGTCGTGGGAGCCGGCCATAGCCGCCTCTTCCTCGTCCTCTCTCGTAGAGCACCACTCAAAAGGGGAGAAGAGGACGGGAGAGCCCCAGCGGGCGGCTATCTCCAGCCTAGCCCCTCGCCGCCGAGAACGCTAACTATCTGAGCCAGGTGACTCTGCCGAAGCCGCTAAGTCGAGCCGTTTCGACTCGATCAGCTCGGTGGCACCGAAGCCGTCGAGTGGTTCGTCGAGCAGAAAGACCTCGAGGGTGATGTCCGGATCGATGTGGGCCTGGCTCAGGAAGGCGATGACGCGACGGCCGGTGAGCTCCTCGATCATGCCCCGGTACCTGTCTCCCATCATCCGCTGGAAGTCTCGCCGCATCTCCACAACCCGCTCGGGCTCGCCGCTGGACACGATCGTCTGCTCGTGCGCCGTGAAGCCGTCGCGCAGCACGCAGACCACGAGATCGTCGAGCACGTAAGTCTTCGCCCGCATCGGGCCGCGGCCGTAGTGCTCGCGCAGGATCGAGACGATCCTGGTCGAGATCGCCGACAACAAAGGGCCCCCGGCGAGCCGGCGCTCCTCAGGCGTCGGTTTCGAGGAAGCGGGATCCACACATATCCAATACCCGATCTAGGCCGTCCTAGCACCTAGGCTGAGCCGGCCATGCCCGAGTCGCTGAGCCCACGCCAGCTCGAGGTGGTGAGACGGATCAAGTCGGTGCCGCCGGGCTTCGTCACGACGTACGGGGACGTTTGCCCGGGCGCGCCACGATTCGCCGGCGCGGTCCTGGCCCGCGTCCACGACCCGCAAGTGCCGTGGCACCGCGTGGTGCGGGCGGACGGGTCGCTCGCCAAGGGCGCCCACCAGCGTTCGCTGCTCGAGGCCGAGGGAACGCCGTTTGCGGGCGCCCGGGTGGACATGACGGTCGCCTGGTTTCCGCTCGACGACGCGGACTAGGGAATCCGCTTGCGCTCCTCGCAGGAGCGGGCGCGGTCGTGGCCGGCTCCGCCGTCGCAGACGTCGTGGCCGGGGCCGCCGACCAGTACGTCGCGACCGCCGCCGCCGCGGAGCACGTCGTCGCCGTCGGCTCCGGCGAGCCGGTCGCCGCCACCGCCGCCGCAGGCGCGGTCGTTGCCCG
>DAIRGH010000002.1:0-59378 GCA_036794585.1 Solirubrobacterales bacterium
CGGACTCTGGATCGTCGCCTGCGATTACGCCACCGGCCGGCGGGTCGCCTTCGGCCGCGCGGGCTCGCCGCCGGCCGAGCTCGCCGACGCCGTCGCGGCCTCATGCGCGATCCCCGGCTTCTATCACCCGGTCGAGATCGGCGGCCGGCGCTACGTCGACGGCGGCATGTACTCGACCTCCAACCTCGACATCCTCCGCGACGAGCAGCTCGACCTGGTGGTCTGCCTGAACCCCACCTCGACCCTCCATCCGATCAGCATGCTCGACCCGCGCGAGTGGGGCTCGTTCCTGATGCGCCGCGCCTCCGGCCGCCGGCTGGGCAGCGAGGCGAAGAAGCTCCGTGCTCGAGGCATTCCCGTCGTGCTGGTGCAGCCAACCGGCGAGGACCTCGAGACGATGAGCCGCAACCTCATGAGCACCCGCAACCGCAACCGGGTGATCGAGGTCGCCCGGCGAACCGTCGCCGAGCAGCTTGCCGAGCCAAAGAACGCAGGGCTGCTCGCCGAGCTGCCGCCCGGAGCCCCGGAGCGGATCGAGCGTCCTGCGGGCCCGCCGTCGGAGTGGCCGACGCTGCTCGACCTGCAGGCGGGCTAGGGCCCGACCCAGAACATGTTGAACGTCGCGGCAAAGCCCGCCGCGGTGCTGGTGTTCAGGTCGCCGCCGGAGCCCTGCAGCGCCGTGAGCGTGATCACGTCGCCGGCATCGAGCTCGAACAGGCCGGACACCGAGTGGCTCGTGCGAAAGCCTACGACCGCAGGCGTTTGGTCCTCGTCAAACCCGGCGGCACCGCCATTCACGTTGATCTTCAGCGAACGGACACCGGCCCCAGCGCCCGTGTCCCACGTGATTCTGCCGCTGACCGCATAGACGCCGGGGACGACGATCGTCAGCGAGTCCGCTGCGTTGTCGAACGTCACATCGGAGCTGAAGGCCACGCCAGAGAACGCAACCGGAGTGACCGTCATGTCCGTGAACGTCTGCGTCGACAGGGTCGTGATCTTGGCGTGCGGGAGTGCCTTCAACTGCGGCGAGCCGACCACTCCCTGTCCGAGCGCCGGGTTCGGAAAGGTGCCCTGGAGTGCTCCGCCAGCCGCCCCAGACGGGGAAACGCCGGACAGCGTCGATTCGTCGACATCGGTTGCCGTGAGCGCGTCGTCCTTGACGTCCTTGGACTTGATCGCGGAGTCCTTGATCTGCTTGGAACCGACGCTGTTCTTCTGGAGCGCGTACGCGCCGCCGCCGAGCGCCACGAACAGCGCCACGACCGAGACGACATTGGCGAAGCTGAGACGAGACCGGACCATGCGCACCTCCCTGTGCGAGACAGAGCGATCCTCTCACCACCGCGGAGGGATGGCAAGCGGGCGAGTCAGCCGATCCGAATCGACGCGTAGGTCTCGCCGAGCTCGCCGGCGACCCAGCGCCAATCGCCGTCGGCGATCACGAACGCGTCGCCGGGCTGAGCGGGCTGGCGGTACTCGATCTCGACCGCGAGCGCCTCGGGTTCCGCTGCCGCGAGCTCCTCCTCGACGACTGCGAGGTAACTGGCGTTGTTCACGTGGCCCGCGGCATCGCAGTCGCTCGCCCGGAAACGCCACGAGCTGCGCGCCGCTTGCACGGGTGGCTCGGGGTGGCGCAGACGCACCTTCGCGTCGCGGCCCGCGGCGCTCTCGCGATAGACGTCTATGAACTCGGGCGGAAAGCGCAGCGGCCGCAGGGTCTGCGCGTCGAGCCACACCCACACGGCCACCGCCTCCACCGCGGCGCCGGCGGCTGAGATGGTCGTCCGTCGCTCCGCAGAGAAGCGCCCGATTCCCGTGCACCGCGTCAGCAGCGTCGTCTCCTCGCCGAAACGAGGAAAGCGGTCGATCCGAATCTGCGAGCGTCGCACGACCCACAGCCCGTCCCGCACCAGCCCAGCGTCGACCAGGTCGAGGTAGGCGATGTCGGCAAGCCAGCGCGCGATCGCGTCGAGCCGGACGCGGCCGGTGCCGACCGCGTCGGCGATTCCGGGCATCAGCGCCCGCTCGAAGACCCTGCCGGACACTCCTAGGGCAGCTCGCGACCGAGCCAGCCCCGGTAGAAGCCCTCGACGTCGGGCAGGAAGTCGTGGACGACCGGGTATCCCGGCGTCACCGCCTCGGTCTCGAGCAGCCTGCCCGAGACGGGGCAGTAGAACTCGCGCAGCTCCATCCACTCGGGGTCGCAGTGCGCCATCCGCGGATAGACCTCCTCGAGCAGCTCGTCGGAGTCGCGGACGAAGACCGGCGCGTGCGCCTTCCAGTTCTCGTCGAAGCGGCAGAAGTCATGGCCGGCGTCGGAGCGGATCACCAACTCGCCGTCGGAGCGGCGTCGGACGACATTGAGCGCCTCGCCCACCGGCAGCACGATGGGATCGTCGTAGTCGACCCGGTCCTGCAGGAGCGCGATCCACTTCTCGAACCGGTCGGGGTCCTTGTAGCCCGACTGGATCGCCTTCACCTCGCCGCGGCTCAGGCGCTCGTCGAGCAGCGCCTCCAGCGTCTCGCGCTCCAGCGGCTTGCCAGCGAGCGCCGGCGGCTCGACCTCCGCCACCTCCGATGCCGCCAAGAACTCGGCCGCCGACTCCGTAGGCGTCACCTTGCCCGGCTTCGCAACCAGGTCGGCCGGCAGCGTCGGCGTCTCGGCGTCGAAGGCGAAGTCGTCGGGCAGGTCCCAGAAGCCGCGGTACTCGGCCGCCCAGCGCGGCGACAGCTTCATCGACTCGGCATAGCCGACCTTGATCGCCGCGATCAGGTCGCCGGCAAGCACCCGCTCGCGCTGCTCGGTCCACCAGTCCTCGAACGGGCGGGCACGCTCGAGCCGGCGCCGCCGCGCTCCCTCGCGATCGGCGACCGCGTATACCCGCTCGGCGAACTCGGCGAGGATGTGGCCCTCGCCGACGTCGCGCTCGACCGCCTCGGCCGGGCGCTCGAGCGGGTCGCCGAGCCCGGCCGCGCCCTTCATCACCGAGTGGTAGAGGTCGCCGCTCGCGAACGGGGAGAGCATCGTGAAGTTGTCGAGCTTGAGCTCGCGCTCGCCGTCGATCGCGACCAGCGCCGGATCGTCGAACGGCCCGTCGGCGACCGGGTAGGCCTCCCCCGCCTTCGCCAGCTCGCCGAGGTTGTTGGCGCGGATGTTGTGGATGTAGGCGGTCGACCCGGGATAGCCGCCGAAGATCCCCTGCGAGGTGAACAGCCGGGTCGTGCCGAGGTTCTGCAGCTCCCAGAAGGGCGTGTTCCAGACCATCTGCAGCGACTCGAACGAGGAGCCGCCGCGGTGGCGTCCCGGTCCGCCGGTGTTGGGCTTGATGCGCCGCGACAGGTAGACCATCGGGCAGATCAGCTCCCACATCTCGACGTCGCCGGCGTCGCCCTCCGGATTGAACATCGCCGCGCAGGTGTCGGTGCCGTCGAGCACGTACTTGGCCCCCATCCCCTGCGCGGCGATCTCGAAGTTCATGATCGCCGAGGAGTTGCCGTACTGGTCCACCCCGCCGCCCTGCACGACGTTGCCCGAGACCGAGTAGGCGCCGATCACCTCCTCGATGAACCCGCGCGACTGCAGTGCCCGCGAAAGCGTCCGCGGGTAGCCGGTGAAGGCGGGCTGCAGGAACGCCCACGCGATCCCGGTCGAGCCCTCCGCCTGGCCGAGGTTGGCGACCGACCCCTCGGGGAAGTTGGTCTCGACCGCGAAGTAGGCGCCGTCGTTGACCTTGTCGTTGCAGATCAGCGTCTGGGTGAACATCACCCAGATCGCGCCCTGCATCCCCGACGGCGTGCAGTTCATCGAATGCCACCCCCAGGCCGAGGAGCCGTCGAGGTCGAGCGCGTAGTCGCCGTCGCCGCCGATCCGGACCTCGAACGGCGCGTGCATGACGAAGTCGCGCCGCGCCCGCGCCGGCAGCTGCACCTTGTCGGCGTAGGTGATGTCCTGAAACGAGGCCGCGCGGTAGCGGCCCGGCACCGTCATCTCGCGGATCCGCGACTTGAACGAGCGCCGTCCCTCCTCGATCACCTCGCGGCTGAAGGTCTTGAAAGCCTCGACGCCCTCCTCGAGCACGACCCGCTCGACCGCCTCGCGGATCATGTGACACCCGGCCAAGCGGGTGCGCTCGTCGAGCAGGTAGTACATCGGCGCCCGCGTCTGCTTCGCGCAGCGCTCCAGGTGCCAGCGGGCGATCTCGTCGCCCTCGCCGATCTTCATGCACGGCAGGTCGATGCCGTCGTCCAGGCGATGCGTCGGGCCCACCGGAACCCCGCCCGGGGTCGAGGCGCCGATGTCGAGCACGTGGGTGACGCCGCCGGCCCAGGCGATCAGTTCGTCCTCCCAGAAGATCGGCACGAACGTCTGCACGTCGGCGTTGTGGACGTCGCCGATCGTGGGGTCGTTGTTGGCGAAGATGTCGCCGGGCTTGATCCCGGGGTTGTCCTCATAGCCCTGGCGGACCATCCACTTGATCGCGTCCGACATCGTGTGGACGTGGACGATGATCCCGGTCGAGAGCGCGATCGAATCGCCCTCGGGCGTGTAGAGGGCGAAGCAGAGCTCACCGAGCTCGCGCACGATCGGCGAGGCGGAGATGTTGAGCGCGGTCTCGCGTGCCGAGACCAAGCCCCCGCGCAGGCGCGAGAAGAGCTTCTCGTAGCCGATCGGGTCGGAGTCCTTCAACTCGAGAGCTCCGCCGAGACCGGCGTAGGCGCCTGTCTCGGCGAACAAGCGGTCGGAGTCGGCGAGCATCTCGTCGAGCCTGCTGCCGTCCCAGCCGATCGGCGCCGCGTCGCGCGGCTCGAGCTCGCGAGTGGCGTCGACGATCGCCATCGGTCCAACCTTAGGCGCTCGCGCGGGTTGCGGCGCGCTCGAAGTTGGCGACCAGCGCGTCGACGATCCGCGGCCAGGCCGCGGGCGGCAGGTCGTGGCCCATGCCTTCGATCACGACCAGCTCCGAGTCGGGGATCGCCGCCGCGGTCGCCTTGCCGCCGGAGACCCCGATCAGGGGGTCGATCGCGCCGTGGATTACGACGGTCGGGAGGTTCAGCTTCGCGAGCTGCGCGGTGCGATCACCCGAGGCGAGGATCGCGGCCAGCTGGCGCCCGGTGCCCTCTGGATAGACGCCGCGGTCGAAGGCGCGGGAGGCGATCTCGCGGACGAGGTCGTCGTCGCGCAACCCGTCGACCGAGCCGAGGACCTTGCGCCCCGCCACCGCGCCGTCGACGTAGGCCTGGCGCTCGATGGCCGGGCGCGACAGCAGCAGTTGGGTCGCCTCCTCGGTCGCCTCGCCGACCGAGCGGTCGCCGGTCGTCGACATGATCGAGGCGAGCGACAGAACCCGCTCGGGTAAGTCGATCGCGAGCTGCTGAGCGATCATCCCGCCGAGGGAGGCGCCGACGACGTGGGCGCGATCGATCCCGAGCGCATCGAGCAGGCCGGCGGTGTCGGCCGCCATGTCGGCCAGCAGGTACGGAGGCGTGGCGGGCTCGCCGCGCATCAGATCGCCGAGCTTCGACGGCGCGCCGTCGAGCCTGGTCGAGCGGCCGGCGTCGCGGTTGTCGAACCGGATCAGCAGGTAGCCGCGGGCCGCCAGCAGCCCGCAGAGCCCGTCGGGCCAGTGGATCAGCTGTGACCCCAAGCCCATGATCATCAGCACGGGAGGGTCACCCTGCTGACCGATCAGCTCGTAGGCAATCTCGACCTCGCCCACCCGGGCGAACTGCTCCCCTGATTCGGCGTCCGCCATACCCTTCAGCCGATGAAAGCTATCGGAGCCCTGGTGGCGACCTGCGCGGTTGTGGCCTGCGCCCTGCTCGCCAGCGCGTCGGCGGCACCGCCGGCGTCGCAGAAGCAGCGAGCCAAGCACGAGCTGGCCACCTGCTTCTGGGAGGGGCCGATCTCGATGAAGCGGCCGACGACGCGTGGCTTCGACGGGCGCTACTTCAACTTCCCCGAGGAGTCGGCGACCTACTGGATGTCGAGGTTCTCGCTTCCCGAAGGCGCGAAGCTCGTCCTGCAGGGCCGCTATCCGCACGCGCGCTACATCTCGCTCAACTCCTATTCCGACGCCGCCCCGACCGACACCCTCAGCGACGTCGCGATCGAGCCGAAACCCGGATCGGGCAATCCGTTCGTCCCCGGCAACCGCCGTGACCTTCACAAACGCGGATGGCAGGTCACGGTCCTCGACGAGCCCCGCCCCGCCGAGCGGGCGCCCAACACCCTGTATGCGCGGCCCGCGGCCACCGACGTCGGCGCCGCGATCGAGGTCTTCTACCGCGTCTACGAGCCCGATCGCGGCTTCAACCGGTTCCTGGGCGGGACCAAGCTGCCGCGCCCCGAGCTTCACAGCTCCGACGGTGGCGTCGTTCGCGGCCAGGAAGCCTGCGCCGCCGTCAACCACCCCAATCGCGAGATCACCGTCGACACGACGCCGGAGGAGCAGTGGGAGACCGCTCGCGCCACCCCGCCGTGTGACGGCGAGACCAATCCGGCGTACGACCCCCCGCGCTGGGAGCGCTTCTTCACCTACGAGTTCGCCGCTCTCTCGGTGCTCACCGACTGCACCGAGGCCGGCCGCGAGGCCCGCCGCGCCGACACGCCCGAGCCCGAGGGTGGCAACTACTCCAATCGCGACAGCGCCTACATCTACAGCCACCTTGCGCAGGAGTTCGGCCCGGTGCTCGTGGTCACCGGCAAGCTGCCGCGCACGCCTCAGACGCGCGGCGGTCCGACCGTCATGCCCCGCGGCGAGATGCGCTTCTGGTCGCTCTGCACCGGTGAGTCGCGGGTGACCACCTTCACCCCCGACTGCCTCTCGGATCGCCAGGTCCTGCGCCGCAGCGGCCGCCACTACACGATCGCGGTCAGCAAGCGAGCCGACCGTCCGGCGAATGCCGACCGCGATTGCGGCGTCGCATGGCTCGACTGGGGCGAGCGCGGCGACGGCGTCGGCGACAGCGGCTACGGCCTGCTGATCATGCGCAACATGCTCGTCTCGCCGGACTTCGCGCACGCAATTCAGCGTGTCGATGAGGCCGGGACCGAGCCCGAGGCGATGGGCGAGTACTTCCCGACCGCGGCGTACTCCTCGGTCGAGGACTTCGAAGCGCGCGGCTGCTAGCTAACCGGCGCTCGAGAGGTGAAAGATCTGGTGACGGTCCAGGCGGGCCGTGCGTCCGGGCGGGATTGCGAAGGTGGTGGCCGAGTGCTCGACGATCGCCGGGCCTGGGATCTCGTGGCCCGCGGCGACGTCCTCGAGCCGCACGATCGAGGTCTCGGCGTCGCCTGAGCCCCAGCGCACGGTCCGCGTCGCCGTGACCGGCGGCTCGCCGCTTTCCTCGGCGAGCTCGGGCAGCGCCGGCTTCTCGACCTCGACCGCGCCGTGGACGATCGCCTGGGTGACCAGGTAGCCGAGCTCGGGCGAGCGCGCCGAGCGCGCGTAGACCTTGGCGTAGGCGTCCTCGAAGGCGGCGATCAGGGCATCGACGTGCTCGGCCTCCTCCATCTCGGCGTGCGGCGAGACGATCTCGATGTCGTTGAGCTGGCCGTAGTACTGCATCCGCACCGAGTGGCTGAACGAGATCCGGTCGCGCTCGATCCCCGACTTGGCGAACTCGTCCGCGACCCGCTCCTCCAGGCCCTGCCAGGCGCCGGTGATCATGAAGCCGATGCCGGCTCGCTCGAGCTCGTCGGCGGTCGGCGGGATCGGCATGTCGACGGTCTGGTCGTAGCGGTACTCGAAGTCGGCGCAGGCGCAGCCGTAGGCCGAGAAGCCTGCCGCCCACGCCGGCACGAGCACGTCGCGGTAGGCGACCCCCTCGGTGTAACCGGCGACGTGCAGCGGGCCGCCGCCTCCGTAGCAGAGCAGCGCGTAGTCGGCGGGCGAGTAGCCCTTGCCGAGGATGCGCCCGATCGCCTCGTTCTTGAGCGTCTGCTCGAACAACTCGATCACCCCGGCGGCGGCGTCGGCCACCTCGAGGCCGAGCGGGTCGGCGACCTGGCGCTTGACCTCGGCGCGCGCCCGCTCCGGGTCGAGGGTCACGTCGCCGCCGAGGAAGTAGTCGGGGTTGACGCGGCCGAGGACCACGTTGAGGTCGGTCACCGAGACGGTCTCCAGACCTCCCTCGGGCCAGCTGACGCCGATCTTCGAGCCCGCCGAGTCGGGCCCGAGCTCGGGCCGGCCGGAGTTCGGGTTGACGCGCACGAACGAGCCGGTGCCGGCGCCGATCGAGTCGATCTTGACAAGCGGCATGTTGAGCATGAAGCGGGCGATATCGGGCGTCGGCGTGATCTCGAAGCGGCCGTCGGTGATCAGCGCGATGTCGAACGAGGTGCCGCCGATGTCGGTGCACAGCACATTCGGCAGCTCCATCCGCTCCGCGAGCGCCTGGCCGCCGACGACGCCGCCGATCGGCCCCGACACGAGCGTGGTCGCCAGCTCCTTTGCCTCGATCGAGATCGTGCCGCCGTGCGAGGCCATCACCCGCAGCTCGAACCCGGCGCCGGCGTTCTTGGTCTCGTCGCGCACGCGCTGCATCGCGCCGCGCGAGGGTTCGGCCGCATAGGCCTCGATCAGGGTCGAGTTGAGCCGCGGCAGGTCGCGGCGCAGCGGATAGAGCTCCGCGGACAGATACACCGGGACCTCGCCGTCGAGCCCGCGCTCCGCGATCAGCTCGGCGACGATCTCGCCGGCGCGGATCTCGTGCGAGGCGTTGCGGTAGGAAAACAGGAAGCAGACGCAGATGCCCTCGACCTCGGCGTCGAGCAGCTCGGCGGCGCCCTCGCGGACGTCGGCATCGCGCATCGGCAGCACCTCGGTGCCCATCACGTCGATCCGTCCGCGCACGCCCTTGACCAGCTCGCGCTCGACGATCGGCTGGTTGTGAAAGTGGGTAGCGATGTGCAGGCGGTCGGAGTAGGAGAAGCCGAGGTACGTCTGGATCCCGCGCTCGATCCGCAGGTAGTCCTCCTGGCCGGCGGTCACGAGCGCCCCGATCCGCCGCCCTGTGCGCGCGAGTAGCCGGTTGAGCATCGCGGTCCCCGAGTAGATCCCCGAGGCGATTCGCCCGAACGCCTCGTCAGGCGTCGAGCCCCACTGGTCGAGCGCGTCGCGGGCCGACTCCATGAACCCGACCGACTCGTCGTCGGGCGTGGTCTGCGCCTTGCCGACCACGAACGAGCCCGCCTGGTCGACGATGAAGGTGTCGGTCATCGTCCCGCCGGCGTCGATCGCCAGCACGCGGGGGTCGCGGTCGCTCGTCTCGCCGCCGGCCACGGGCGGCACCCTATTGCCTCGCCGTTGCCGGCTGTGCGGTCTGCGTCTCCAGCGCGCTGGTCGCCTCCTCGGGGCCGCAGGGTCGCTGCTCCTCGATCCGGTCGGCCGGGGTGTTCTCGGCTCGCGAGCGGGCGATGAACGGAATCGACGCCGCGGCGATCCCGGCTGAGAGCAGGTAAGACGACGGATAGCCCCAGACGTCGGCGGCCCGGCCGAGCACCGGCTGGGCGACGACCCCGCCGGTCGAGTTCATCAGCGAGTCGAACGACAGGATCGTCGCCCGCTGCTCGGAGGGAATGAGGTCGTTGAGGTAGGCCTGGCGGATCGGCATCGAGGCGGCGAACAGCAGGCCCCAGACCACGATCAGCGCGATCACCGCGTAGAAGTTCGCGATCAGCCCGATCCCGACCAGCGCCGCGACGCTGACGCCTTCCGCTGCGATCAGGGCCGAGGTCCTGCGACGGAAGAAGCGGCGGATGAACGGCGTCGAAAGGCCGCCGAGGATCTGCGCGCCGGCGACGATCGCCGCCACCAGGCCGGCGATCCCGTAGGCCTGGCTGTCACCGTAGAGCTCGAGCAGGTACGGCTGGAGCGCGTAGAAGACGTAGATGCCGACGCCGCCGGTGAACGGTGCGGCGAGCATCAGGTATTTGACCGCGGGGATCCGCCAGCCGTACTCGATCGAGTCCGAGGTGAGCTTGCGGATCTCCTCGATCGGTCGACCGTCGCGTTTGGGCGTAAAGCCGATGTCGCGCATGAACACGAATGCGGCGACGAACATGAGCACGAGGATGATCGCGCGGAGCACGAACGGCGCCCCCAGGCTGAGCGCCTGCGCGATGAAACCGCCGGCGATCGACCCGGTCAGCATCCCGATGCCGGTGAAGACCTGTCCCCGGGCGAAGACCGACTCCATCGTCCCCCGGAAACCGGTCGCCTTCAGCGCGTCGACGACCCACGCCTCGGTGGCGCCGGAGAAGAACGTGAAGCCCAGACCGAGCAGCAGCGAGACGACTGCCCACTCCCAGAACGGCGCCTCGATCTCCCACAGCAGGACGTAGAGGGCTGTCGTCACCGCGAGCGTCGTCGTCCCGAGCAGGAACGAGACCCGCCGGCCCCACATGTCGGCGACGATCCCGGTGGGCACCTCGAACACGACCATGCCGGCGGTGAAGAAGGCGTTGGCGGCGAACGCCTCGAGGTTCGAGAGCCCGGCGTCGAGCAGGAAGATCGTGTTGATCCCCCAGATCAGCGAGGCCGCCAGCGTGTTGCCGAGCAGCAGCCCGAAGTACGTGCGTCTGATCCTCGTCGGCGTAGCGGGCAGGCCTGGAGTATCGCTTCTGCGCGCTGCCTGCCAAGCTTTCGGGCATGCGCGGGCGCTGGGCACTGATCGCCGCGGGCGTCGTCGTCTTCGCCCTCGTCGCCAGCCAGATCCTGATCCCGGCCCTTGGCGAGCAGAGGGTCGAGGATCGTCTGACCGCGGGCGGCGGCAGCGCCGACGTCACGCTCGACGCCTTCCCGGCGGCGCGGCTGCTGTTCTCCGACGGCGAGCGCTTCGAGGTCGAGGCGCGGGATCTCTCGCTCGACCTCGACGAGGAGGTGGAGGTCTTCGACAAGCTGGACGGGTTCGGCCTCGTCGACGTCTCGATCGTCGAGTCGATTGCCGGGCCGTTCGAGCTCGACAGCTTCAGCCTCACGCGAGACGGCGACGGGCCGTACCGGCTCGTGTCGAGCGGCAGCGCTTCGCCGAGCGCGCTGACCGAATACGGCTTCGAGCGCTTCCAACTGCCCGGCGAGGGGCTGATCGACGCACTGCTGGATCCCTTCCTCGACGATGCCGACGTGCCGGTGCCGCTGGACCTCGACATGGAGCTCGTAAGCGACGACGGCCGCATCCGCGTCGTCTCGGGCGGCGGCACGATCGCGGGGCTTCCGATGGGCCCGCTCGCCGAGCTGCTGACCGCGGCGATCGTGGTCCAGCTGTGAGGCGGAGCGGAGCGAAGCCGAGCCGCGCCGCTGTTGAGGCGCCTGATGTGAGCGAGACGACGCCAAGCGGGCTCGCGTTCGAGGTCGCCGGTGGCGGCCCCGCGTTGCTGCTGATTCACTCGGGAATCGCCGACCGGCGCATGTGGGACCCCCAGTGGGAGCGCTGGCGCGACGGCTTCACCCTCATTCGCTACGACCAGCGCGGCTTCGGCGAGTCGCCCGACCCGGTCGCCGACTACCTCCTGCACGAGGACGCTCTCGAGGTTCTGGAAGCGGCGGGTCACGCGCGTGCTGCCGTGATCGGCAGCTCGTTCGGCGCCCGCGCGGCGATCGACCTCGCGCTCGAACGCCCCGACGCGGTCGCCGCGCTGGTCTCGGTCTGCGGCGCCGCCGGCGGCGCCGAGTGGAGCCCGGAGCTGACCGCGCTCGCCGATGAGGCCGATGAGGCGCTGGAGGCCGAGGGCGCCGAGGTCGCCTGCGAGCTCGAGCTGCGGATCTGGGTCGACGGCACGCGCCCGCCCGGCAGTGCGCCGGCGGCGGTTCGCGAGTCGATCCGGGTGGTGAACACCGGGCTGCTTCGCCGTCAGCTCACTCAGGAGCACGGCCCGCGGTCCCTGCAGCCGCCAGCCGATCTCAGGCTCGGCGAGCTTCGCCCACCTGTGCTCGCGGTCAGCGCCGAGTACGACCAGCCCTGGATGCGCGAGCAGGCGGTGAGGCTGGCGGCGGCCGTCGGCGGCGCCGAGCACGTGGAGATCCCGGGCTGCGCTCACCTGCCGAGCCTCGAGGACCCCGAGACGTTCGGCCGCGCGGTGCTGCCGGTTCTCGAGCGCGAGCTCCGCTAGGCCGCGAGTGCCTCGGGCTCGCTGACGGCCGTCGCCTTGCGCGCGTTGGCGACGATCTCGCCGGCGAGCACCGGCCAGACCTCGGGGGGCAGGTCGTGGCCCATGCCCGGGACCATCACCAGGTGGGCGCCCGGGATCGCCGCGGCGACCGAGCGACCGGCCGCCGGGCGGACGAGAGGATCAGCGGTGCCGTGGATGACGACGGTCGGCGCGCGCACGGCGCGCAGCCTGCCCGAGCGATTGCCCGAATTGGTCACGGCGTGCAGCTGGCGGGCGACCCCGGCGCGGTGATGACCGCGGTCATACGCGGCGAGCGCGTGGCCGCGGATGCGCTCTTCCTGACCCGGAAACGCCGGCGAGCCGATCGCGTTGAAGATCTTGACGATGTGCTCGGCGTAGCGCTCGCGTTCGCCCGGCGCCTCGCGCATCAGGGTCCCCAGCGCCCGCAGGCGGGGCAGCGAGGTGACCCGCTTGCCGCTGCCGGTCATGATCAGCGCCAGCGAGCGGACCAACTCCGAGCGCCGGTAGGCGAGCACCTGAGCGATCATCCCGCCCATCGAGGCGCCGGCGATGTGCGCGGACTCGAGCCCGAGCGCCTCGATCAGACCGGCGGCGTCGTCGGCCATGTCCTCGAGCGTGTAGGCAACCGAGAACGGCAAACCCGTGAGCATCGCCACCCGTCCCGGCGGCTTGCCGCTGAGGCGGGTGGAGCGGCCGATGTCACGGTTGTCGAAGCGAATCACCCGGAAGCCCTGTGCGGCGAGCAGCTCGCAGAAACCGGTCTCCCAGTGGATCATCTGGGTGCCCAGCCCCATCACGAGCACCATCGGCGCGCCGTCCGGGTCGCCCATCTCCTGGTAACAGAGCTTGATCTCGCCGAGTTCGGCGAACCGCTCCTCTGACCATGCGAAGCTCATGGCCGCGCAGGGTAGCGACGCCAGCCGCTCAGCTCGCCGCTATCGCATGCGCGGTCCGCCGGGCGAGGGCCATGATCGTCAGCATCGGGTTCGTCCCGGACGGCGAGGGGAACGCGCTCGCGTCGCCGATCCACACGCCGGCAACGTCGTGAAGCTCGCCGAACGGGTCGGCGACCGCGCTGGCCGGATCCATGCCCATCCGGCACGACCCCATCTGGTGCGCCGAGAACAGCAGGAACTCGCGCGGGGCGATCGGCTGGGAGGTGACGTCGGCGACGAACGCGTCGAGGTCGTCGCCGCGGCGCCAGTCGCCCGACTTGCGCGCGCTGCCGACGATCTCCTGCGCCCCGGCCGCCTCGTGGATCCGGATCAGGGTCTCGACTCCGGCGCGGATGTTGCGGATGTCGACCTCGTCGTCATCGGGTAGTGGGTGACTGCGTTTCCCGACTCGTCGATCGTCACCCGGCCGTGGCCCTGCTCGCGGGTCAGGTTGATCAGCGGCGCCGCGCGCGCCCACTCCTTCATCCGGCGCTTGTGGTCGGCCCCCGAGCGCCACGGCACCGCGCCGGCGAACAGACCGGTGGTCGACTGCGCCGACTCGATCAGGAAGCCATGGCCATCGCCGAGGTTGGCGAACTCGTGAGAGAGCGCCGCCTGCGGCGGGCCCCAGCACCAGTTCTGCGGCTCGGCGTAGTACGCGGTCACGGCCGCGGTCGGGTGCAGACGCAGGAAGTCGCCGACCGCCGGTCCGCCGATCCCCGAGCGCAACAGCAGCGCCGGCGACTCGATCGCGCCGCAGGCGACAACCACAGTCGGCGCGCGGACCACGACCCGGGTCGGGGCTCCATCGCCCGCGGGCGCCTCCGGGTCGGTGTAGGTCGCCTCGACCCCGGCCGCCCGCCCGTCTTCGACCAGCACCCGTTCGGCGCGACAGCCCGAGAGGATCTGGGCGCCGTTGGCCTGCGCGTCGACCAGGTAGGTCTTGGCGGTCGACTGCTTCGAGCCGGACTGGTCGCCGAAGCCCATGTAGGCGGCACTCGCCGGGTCGTAGCGCTCGCGGTCGGCGTTGCGGACGATCGGGCGGAAGTCGTAGGCGTAACGCTCGCAAGCCTCCTCGAGCCGCTGGTGCGGACCATTCAGATCGCTGCACTCGGCGTTTGCCTGGATCCGCTCCGAGACCGCGTCGAGGTGGGCGTCGAAGTCGGGCCCGTCGAGGCCGTCGAGACCGTGCTCGGACGCCCATTCCTCGCGCACCCAGTCGTGCGTGCGCAGGCAGTTGGTCCAGTTGATCACCGTGCCGCCGCCGACGCACGAACCGGCGACGACCGAGATCTGGCCGTCGGCGGTCGGGAACGGGCCGCCGTTGAGATACAGCCGCTGGTAGGCGGAGAGCTCGAGTTGGTCGAAGTCGCGGTCGTCGTAGTAGCCGCCCATCTCGAGCACGACGACGCTCTTGCCGGCGGCCGCCAACTCGCCCGCGATCACGCCGCCGCCGGCGCCGGAGCCGACCACGCAGACGTCGGCCTCGATCACCTCCTCGCCTCCAGCCGGGCGCCTGATCTCGAGCGGGCGCTCGCGATCGGGGGGCGCGGAGATCGGCCCCGGATAGCCGATCGCGTCCCAGGTCGGGTTGCGCCCGGTGCCGAGATCGGGCATCGCGTAGAAGATCGTCTTGCCGATCGCGCGCAGCGTCGTGAGCCCGGCCAGCGCCTCCGGGCTCTGGTCGCTGAACGCGTGCACGATCTGCTCGCGCACCTCCTGTGGCGTCGCCGCCGCCATCCCGTTCTCGCCCAGCGAGTCGAGCAGCGAGCGCAGGCCCTCGACCTGCTCGTCGGGCAGCTCGGCCTGAAGCAGCGCCACCTCCACCCCCTCGGGAATCGCCGCGTGCGATGCCGCGCGCGCCCAGAACCCGTGCGGGTCGTCCTCGCCCTCGGGCGGCTCGAGCGACGGGATGAACGTGTCGCACAGCGCGGTCAGGGTGGCCCGCTGGCGATCATCGAACAGGTCGCTGGTCGCGAGCAGGGCGAAGGTCTCGCCGATCGCCTGGCTGACCTCGGCGCTGTAGGGGAAGTGATGCGCATCGCGCGCCGGCGCGTAGCCCGGCGTCACCATCAGCGACTGGCGCTTTGTGTACTTGCGGATCCCGTCGGGGCCGTGTCGCGAGCCCAGCCCCGACGCCTTCCAGCCGCCCATCGGGAGCTCGAGCGCGGCGTAGTTGAGCTGCGCGTCGTTGACCATCGCGACCCCCGCCTCGATCCGGCGTGCGATCTGCTCGCCGCGGCGCTCGTCGCGCGTCCACACCGACGCCTGCAGCCCGTAGGGACCGTCGTTGGCAAGCGCCACCGCCTCGTCCGCGTCGCGCACAGACATCACCGGCAGCGTCGGGCCGAAGGTCTCCTCGGTCATGCAGCGCATCGAGTGATCGACGTCGGCGAGGACCGTCGGGCGGTAGAAGCGCCCCGGGCCGGGAGCGCGCTCGCCACCGGTGACCACCCGAGCGCCCTTGTCGACCGCGTCGCGGACGTGTGCCTCGATCAGCTCGAGCTGCGGCGGGAAGATGATCGCGCCGACGTCGACCGTGCCGGGCTCGCCGGGCGGCCCCTGGCGCAGGCGCTCGACCTTCTGCGTGAGCCGGTCGAGGAACTCGTCGTGAATCGACTCCTCGGCGTAGATCCGCTCGACGGAGATGCAGACCTGGCCCGAGTTGTTGAGCCCGTAGGAGACGGCGGCGTTGGCGGCGCGCTCGAGGTCGGCGTCGGCGAGCACGATCATCGGGTCCTTGCCGCCGAGCTCGAGGCTGACCGGGGTCAGGGTCTGCGCCGCCTGCGCCATCACCTTCTTGCCGGTCTCGACCGAGCCCGTGAACATCACGAAATCGACCTCGTCGACGAGCGCGGCGCCCGTCTCACCGCCGCCGGTGGCGACGCTGAAGACGCCCTCGGGCAGCCCGCACTCCGCGAGCATTTCGGCGAGCAGCAGTGAGGTCAGCGGCGTCACCTCCGACGGCTTCAGGACCACCGCGTTGCCGGCGGCGAGCGCCGGGATGCAGTCGCCGAAGGAATTGTTGAGCGGGTAGTTCCACGGCCCGATCACTCCGACGACGCCGACCGGCGCGTAGCGGACCACCAGCCGGCGGCCGCGGACGAACGGCGACGCCGACTCGATCCGCTCGTCGGCGAGATAGGCGGGCGCCTGGCGGGCCCAGAACTCGAGCGCCGAGAGGCCGTAGGAGAGCTCTGCGAACTGGGTCTCGTCGACCGGTCGCCCGGTCTCGGCGACGATCGTGCCGACGACTCGCTCGGCGTTTGCGACCAGCCAGCGGCGCGCGTCGAGCAGCACCTTGGCACGTCCGTCGAAGCCGGCCTCCTCCCACTCCGGCTGCGCCGCGCGCGCCGCGGTGACCAGCGCGCGAACCTCCTCTGCGCCGAGTTCGGGAACCGTGGCGATCGTCTCCCCGGTCGCCGGGTTCTCGACCGCAATCCCCGCGCCGTCGGGCATGGCGCGAGTCTATTTAGTCCGCCTCGATCACCTCGGTGCCGGCCATGCGGTCGGCGAGCGAGCGGCGCTGCGGGTCGAAGACGACCAGCAGGAAGCCGATCCCGAGGGTCAGCACCGACAGCGCGGTGCCGACTACGCGCCGGAACGCGCGCCGCGCCCCGATCCGCTTCTCGCCGTCGACGTCGAGACGGATCGAGAGGAAGCGCATGCCGGGGGTCTGGCCCGCCAGCGCCCAGAAGGTCATGAAGTACAGGGCGCCGGCACCCGTCCACAGCGCTGCCGCGGCCGCGATCGCGCCGCCGGACGGGCCCTGGTCGTCGCCGATCACGCCGCCGATCGTGACCCCGAAGATCGCCGAGATCGCGAGGAAGCTGAGGTTGATCACCACGCCGTCGAGCACCGCGGCAATCGCTCGGGTGAAGAGGCCGACGTGCCTGACCTCGCCAGCCGCGGTGGTCGCCTCGGCTGCCGTGCGCCCGCGCATTCGCTCGAGCACGCGCGCGATCGCGCCGTCGACATGGTCCGCCGTGTCACGGATGGCGCGCCCGAGATCGTCGATCAGCCCGACTCCCTGCTGGGCGATCGCGGCGCGGATCTCGGGCGCCTCGGCGATCCGCTCGATCAGCTTCTGCACCTCCTCGGAGGCCAAGAGGTGGTCCCAAGCGTGGTCGACGAGCTCGGAGTCGAGCGCCTTGATCACCGCCCGCTCGACCGCGGGATGGCCCAGGATGCGGTCGGAGGCCTCACTTTCGAGCACGCGGATGACAGCCCGCTCGACGGCCTCGCTCTCCAGCGCCCGCACGATCGCCTCCTCGGTCCCGCGCTCGAGCAGCCTGGTCGGCAGCGGCCCGCGACGGCGGGCCGGTAAGTCTGAGCCCGAGGTGGCCATACCGCATGGTCGCCGCAGCGACGGTCGGAACGGGTGCGATCGCGGAGCCCGAAGGGCGAAGCGGAGTCGCGCCGCTGTTGAGGCGCCTATCTTCCGGGCGCATGCGCACGGCGATCATCTCCGACCTCCACCTCGGGCTCGGGAGCGGCGCCGACCTGCTGCGTCGCGAGCCCTTCCGCTCGGTGCTGCTCGAGCGCCTGGCGGGAGCCGATCGCCTGATCCTGCTCGGTGACATCCTGGAGCTGCGCGACCGCCCGCTGCTCGAGGTGCTCGACGCGACCGCGCCGGTGATGGCGGCCCTCGGCGAGGCGTTCGCGGGGCGCGAGATCGTGATCGTGCCCGGAAACCACGATCACCACCTGATCGAGCCGTGGCTCGAGCGGCGCGCGCTCGCCGGCAGGCTCGAGCTCGAGCTCGAGCAGACCGGCGAGCCGGAGGGCGTCGCCTTCGAAGCGCTCGCTGCGCAGGCGCAGCCCGCCTCGGTCTGCTTCGCTTACCCGGGGACCTGGATTCGCTCCGACGTCTACGCCACCCACGGCCACTACCTCGACCGCCATCTGACCGTGCCGACGATCGAGCGGCTCGGGGTGGCGCTGATCGAGCGGGTGCTCGGAATCCCGGGCGGCGGACCGGACCCGCTCGCGCCGCCCGAGGACGAGCCGGACGCGACGGTGGCGGAGTACGAGCGCGTGCAGACGCCCGTGTACGCGCTGCTGTTCGCGCTCGCCCAGGCGACGGTCGGCGAGCGCCGCGGCGGTGCCGACCCGTCGGCGCGGATCTGGCAGATGCTCTCCGGCGGCGACACGCGCACGGCGAAGGTGCGCAGCTGGCTGCTCGGCGCGGTCGCCGTGCCGGGCGCGGTCGGGGTCGCCAACCGGCTCGGGCTGGGACCGGTGAGCTCCGACCTGTCGGCGACCGCGATCGGCCGCGCCGGCTTCGACGCGATGAGCGAGGTCGTCGAGCAGCTCGCGATCCGCGCCGATCACGTGATCTTCGGCCACACCCACCACCGCGGCTTCCCGCGCGAGCAGGGCCCCGTGCGGCTCTGGAACGCCGGCAGCTGGGTGCACTCGCCCGGCCTGCTCGGCGCCACCGCGGCGCAGAGCCCCTACTGGCCCGGGACGATCTGCTTCGTCTCCGACGAGGGCGATCCCGAGCTCGCACACGCGCTCGACGAGCTCAGCCGCGAGGACCTGGCCGAAGACTGAAACGCGGCTGCATGGAACATCGCGGTATGTCCCATGGCCACCCCTAGAATCGGCGCATGTCGACGGCCGAAGCCAACGTCGAGCTGACGATCGACGAGCTCGCGCGGCGCACCGGGATGACGGTGCGCAACATCCGCGCCCACCAGTCGCGAGGCCTCCTGCCGGCGCCGACGGTGCGCGGTCGCACGGGCTTCTACGGGCGCGAGCACGAAGACCGGATCAAGCTCATCCGCGAGCTTCAGGCCGACGGCTTCAAGCTCGAAGCGATCAGCCGCCTGCTCCACAGCGCCGGCGGCTCCAGCGAGGAGGTGCTGCGCTTCACCCGCGCGGTCAAGGCGCCGTTCGAGGACGAGCAGCCCCAGATCGTCAGCGCGGAGGAGCTCGCCGAGCGCTGGGGCGGCACCGAACCGCGTCCGGACCTGATCCGGCGCGCCGAGAAGCTCGGCATCCTGCGCCCGCTTCCCGACGGCAAGTTCGAGGAGCTCAGCCCGCGTCTCGGACGGGCGGCCGCCGAGCTCGCGGCGCTCGGAATCCCGGCCGAGGCGGCGCTCGACGTCGCCGGCGAGCTGCGCAAGCACTCCGACGCGGTCGCCAAGACGTTCGCTGGCCTGTTCATCGACCAGGTCTGGAAACCCTTCGAGCGTGAGGGTCGCCCCGAGGGACAGCTGCCCCAGGTCCGCGACGCGCTCGAGCGTCTGCGCCCGCTCGCCTCCGACGCGCTCCTCGCGATGTTCCAGCTCGTGATGACCGAGGTCGTCGAAGAGCGGATGGGCCGCGAGCTCGAGCGGCTGCAAGACCGCGACGGCGGGCGGCGGCGCTAGCCGCTACGCCGCCCGGGCCAGCAGCCGCTCGCGCATGGTCGTCGCGTCGAGCACGGCGGGCTCGGTCGTGGCCAGAAAGTCGGAGAGCGCGTCGACGAACGCGCGCGGGCGCTCGAGCTGCGGGAAGTGGCCGACGCCGTCGAGGATCTCTAGCCTCGAGCCCGGCATCGCCTCGTGGGCCGCGCGTCCGTGGTCGACGGGGATGATCGGGTCCGAGCCGCCCCAGACGATCAGCGAGGGCAGCGCCTCGGCCAGGTAGAGGCGATCCAGGGCGCTGACGCGCTGGCCGCCGAGGTCGAGCACCGCCCGCATCGAGGCGATGAACGCGTCCCGCGCCTCGCTGTCGCCCAGCGAGGCGTAACCGCGGGCGACCTCGGCGAGGTCGGTGCCGGCCTGCAGGCGCAGCGCGCCCAGCACGCGACTGGCGAGCTCGCCGACCCCCAGGACCCGGGCGTGGGTCAAGAGCGGAAGCACGATCTCCGACCCGGGCAGGGTGGCGGCGCGCAGCAACGGGTGCACCTCGCGGCCGAGCCCGCCGCTGGAGACCAGGACCAGCCGCTCGCAGCGCTCGGGGAACTGGTAGGCGAACTGCATCGCGATTCCGCCGCCCAGCGAGTGCCCGACGATCGTCGCGCGGTCGTGGCCGAGCGCGACCATCGTGTCGCGGACGGCGCTCGCGTAGGCGCCGAGCGAGTAGTCGCCGCGCGGCTTCGCCGACTCGCCGTGGCCGAGCAGGTCGGGTGCGAGCACGGTGTGCGTCGCGCTCAGCTGGTCGATCGCCGGCTCCCACTGGTCAGAGCGGCCGGTGATCCCGTGGATGAGGACGATCAGCTCGCCCTCGCCGCGATAGCGAAAGCAGACGCGATGTCCGTGCAGCTCGATCTCGTTTGTGCCGGCGGCAGCGCCGGGGCGTATCTGGATATTCATAGGCAGCTTCCTAACCCCTACCCTTTGCGATGTTACATAAGCCCATGTAAGCTTTCCCGCCATGAACGCCACCGAAGCGGAGCAGCTCGTCGCGCAGGCCGTCAACGGCGCCGGCGAGACCACCTCCACCCCCACCTTCTCGCTCGAGCTCACCCAGGACCAGAAGGACATCCGCGACTGGGCGCACGGCTTTGCCGCCGACGTCGTCCGGCCGGCGGCAGCCGAGTGGGACGAGCGCGAGGAGACGCCCTGGCCGATCATCCAGGAGGCGGCGAAGATCGGCCTCTACGGCTACGAGGGCCTGGCCCAGTTCTGGGCCGACGAGTCCGGGCTCAGCCTGCCGATCGTCAACGAAGAGCTCTTCTGGGGCGACGCCGGGATCGGGATGTCGATCTTCGGCACCTCGCTCGCGGTCGCCGCGATCTTCGGCCAGGGCACCCCGGAGCAGATGGGCGAGTGGATCCCCCAGTGCTTCGGCAGCCAGGAGGAGCCCAAGGTCGCCGCCTTCTGCTCGTCCGAGCCCGACGCCGGCTCCGACGTCTCCGCGATCCGCACCAACGCCAAGTACGACGAGGCCAACGACGAGTGGGTGATCAACGGCCAGAAGGCCTGGGCGACCAACGGCGGGATCGCCGACGTCCACGTGGTGATCGCCTCGGTCGACCGCGAGCTTGGCTCGCGCGGTCACGCCGCCTTCATCGTCCCGCCCGGTACCAAGGGCTGCGAGCAGGGCGCGAAGGTGAAGAAGCACGGCCTGCGCGCCTCCCACACCGCCGACGTCCACCTCGACGACTGCCGGGTGCCGGGGTCGTGCCTGCTCGGCGGCAAGGAGAAGCTCGACGAGCGCCTCGCCCGCGTCCGCGAGGGCAAGAAGGGCCAGTCGCAGGCCGCGATGCAAACCTTCGAAGCGAGCCGGCCGACGGTCGGCTCGCAGGCGATCGGGATCGCCCGCGCCGCCTACGAGTACGCGCTCGACTACGCCAAGGAGCGCCGCCAGTTCGACAGGGCGATCATCGAGAACCAGGCGATCGCCTTCACCCTTGCCGACATGAAGACCGAGATCGACGCCGCCAGGCTGCTCGTCTGGCGCGCGGCGTGGATGGGCCGCAACCAGCACAAGTTCACCAACGCCGAGGGCTCGATGTCGAAGCTCAAGGCCGGCGAGGTCGCAGTCTGGGTCACCGAGCGGGCGATCCAGATCCTGGGCGGCAACGGCTACACGCGGGAGTACCCGGTCGAGCGCATGCACCGCGACGCGAAGATCTACGACATCTTCGAGGGCACGGCGGAGATCCAGCGCCTGGTCATCTCGCGGGCGATCTCGGGAGTACAGGTCCGGTGAGTACCGAGAGCGCCGGCGAGCAGGCGGTCGACGTCAGCCAGGTCGACGCCGACGAGTTCGCCAAGAACATCGGCACCGCAACCGACGAGCAGCTCGCCGAGGCGATGTCGGGCCCGATGCGCGCGCAGATCCTGGACGAGATCTTCACCCGCATGGCGACCCACTTTCGCGCCGACAAGGCCGGCGACACCGAGGCCGTGATCCATTGGCGGATCGGCGGCCGCGACGACGGCGGTCACGACGACTTCGAGACCGTGATCGCCAACGGCGCCTGCGACGCGCACCGCGGCTTTCAGCACGACTCCGCTCGGGTGACGCTGACGATCGGCGGCGCCGACTTCCTGCGTCTGGTCAGCGGCAACGCCGCCGGCCCGATGCTGTTCATGAGCGGCAAGCTGAAGCTCGAGGGCGACCTGGTCTTCGCCGCCACCGTGACCGCGTTCTTCGAGATCCCGAGCGGCTGACCGCCACTCTCGCCGTCAAGATGGCGGCGAGATGGAGATCACCCACGTCGACGTCCTGGTCGTCGCCGCGGTCGCGGCGCTGGCGCCGATCCTGGTCGACCTCACCCGCCGGATGCGGGTGCCGGTGGTGGTCGCCGAGATCGCGCTCGGGATCGTCGTCGGCCCGCAGGTGCTGGGGCTCGCCGAGACCGACAGCTTCATCGAAGCGCTGTCGACGTTCGGCCTCGCCTTCCTGTTCTTCCTCGCCGGGATGGAGATCGAGTTCGAGCGCATCCGCGGCGCCCCGATCCTGCGCGGGGTCGCCGGCTGGTCGACCTCGGTGGTGCTCGCCTCGCTGGTCGCCCTGACCCTGCATCAGGCCGGGGTCATCGACGCCACGGTGCTCGTCGCTCTGGCGCTGACCACCACCGCGCTGGGAACGCTGATGCCGATCCTGCGCGACAGCGGCATCTTGGCCGAGCGCTTCGGAGCCTTCGTCGTCGGCGCCGGCGCGGCCGGGGAGTTCTGTCCGGTCGTGATCGTCTCGGTGATCCTCGCCATCGACTCCGGCGACCCCTGGCGCTCGGCGCTGCTGTTCGTGTTCGCCGCCATCGTCGTCCTCGCGGCGCTGGTGGCGCTGCGCGCGGCGCCGCCGCGGGTGGTGCGGCTGGTGGGGACGACGATGGAGACCAGCGGGCAGCTGGCCATCCGCCTCTCGCTGCTGCTGATCGTCGCGCTCGCGGTGCTCGCCTCGGAGTTCGGCCTCGACGTGATCCTCGGCGCCTTTGGCGCCGGGATCATCGTCGGGATGCTGATCCGCGGCTCGGACTCGCACGAGTTCGGCGCCAAGCTTGACGCGGTCGGCTTCGGCTTCCTGATCCCGGTGTTCTTCATCGCCACCGGGATGGACTTCGACCTCGACGCGCTCCTCGACGATCCCGCCGCGCTCGCGCTCGTCCCCGGCTTCGCGCTGCTGTTCCTGCTCACCCGCGGCCTGCCGGTGCTGCTGCTGTACCGCCGCGATCTCAAGCCGGCCGAGCGCCTGCCGCTGGCGCTCTTCTCGGCGGCGGCGCTACCGCTGCTCGTCGCGATCACCGAGATCGGCCTCGACACCGGCACGATGAAGACCGAGGTCGCCGTGGCGCTCGTCGGCGCCGGCATGCTCTCGGTGCTGGTCTACCCCCTGCTGGCGATGAGCGTGAGGCGCAAGCGCGAGGCGCCCGCACCACCGCCGCCGTCCTAGCCGGACTCGGCTTCCAGGAGCACCCGTAGCCGGTCGAGCGATCGGCGCGCCTCGCGCCGGCCCGGCGCGGCCGAGAGCAGACTCCCAGCGACCTTGCCGAGCGCCCCGCCGGGCAGCGCGAACTCGTTCTCGTAGTCAAAGCGCGTGCCGCCGTCCTCCGGCTGGAGCCGGTAGACGACGTTCGCCGTCGAGCCCGCGGGGCCGTCGCCCTGCCAGCGGGCGAGCCGGGGCTCGTCGGCCTCGACGACCTTCCAGTCGACCTCGAACGACTTGCCGGCCAGGCGCAGCTTCTGGGTAAACGTGTCGCCCTCGGCGACCGGCCCCGGCTTCGCCTGCGCGACCGAGTCGTGGGTGGTGACCCAGCGCTCGAGCAGGGTCGGATCCATGACCGTCTCCCAAACCCGCTCGGGCGGGGCGGCGACGACAATCGACTCGCGAACCGACCGGCTCATGAGCTCACCGCCGGCTCGTCGGCGTCCACCGCCTCTCCCAGCACCGCGTCGAGCGGCTTCGGCCGCACGTCGAAGAGCGCCATGCCGCTGGGGTCGGTGACCACCGTCGGCGTCGTCAGTCCCAGGCTGATCTGGGAGGCGACCTCGGCCGTGCCGGAAGTGACGGCCCCGGCGCCCGCGGCGATAGTCGCCGGGCGGGCGATCTCGGGCGACATCTCGATCCGCAGCGGCGGTCGCCGGCCGAGCGCGGCGGCCATCTCGTTGACGAGCTCGAGATGCGTGACCACCTGCGGGCCGCCGATCTGTACCTCCCGCCCCGTGGATTCCGGGACGTCGATCGCATCGCGCAGGTAGCCGACCACATCCTCGGCCCCGATCGGTTGCGTCTCGGTCTCCAACCAGTCGGCCACGGGCATCACCGGCAGGCGCTCGACGATTCCGCGCAAGAGCTCGTAGGACTCGCTGCCCGGGCCGATGATTATCGCGGCGCGAAAGTACGTGAGCGGCGGCCCGAGCCCCTGCAGGGCCAAAGCGGTGCCGTGCCGGGCGGTCAGATGCTCGGAGGCCGTCTCGTCGCCGAGGCCGCCTAGGTAGATCACGCGCTTGACCCCGGCGGCCGATGCGGCCTTCGCGAACCGTGCCGCGGAGGCCCGCTCCGCGTCTCCGTAGTCCTCGCCGGAGTCGATCATGTGGACGAGGTAGTAAGCAACCTCGACGCCTGCGACGGCCTCGTCGACGCCTTCCGGCGTGGTCAGGTCGGCGACGGCGAGCTGGCAACCGGCCTGGGCGAGCGCCCGCGCGGCATCGGAGTCCGGATCACGCACCAGACAGCGGACGGCGAACCCGTCGTCGAGCAGGCGCCGAGCCAAGAGGCGCCCAACGAATCCGCTCGCGCCCGTGACCAGGACCGTTCGCGGCGCCATCGTCGGCACGTTCCCCGCCCGCCCGCCGCTAAACCGCACCGGGGTCGGCAGAGCCGGGAACCTCGGCCTCGGCGGCGAGCGCGCCGACCCTGGACGGCGGCAGATCGAGGCGCGCGAGCGAGCGCAGGAAGCCGTTGCATGTGAGCACGTGGATGCGCAGCTGCGTCTGCGCGTAAAGCCAGGCGCCGAATCGGGCAAAGCGGCCCCCGCCCCGGAGCAGCGGGTAGAAGTTGCGCACCTCGAGCCTGACCCGCACCGTGTCCTCGCGTACCCGTTCGACACAGATTTGCAGCCACCCCTCACCTCGGCCGCGCGCGGCGACTAGCAGGCCGCGCTCGATCCGCCACGTCACCGTGCCCGTCCCGGACCCGGTCTCGTACTCGGGCGCATGGAAGCGAAGCAGCGACAGGCGAGGGTGAAGGAGCACGACCGCGCGATAGTCCTGACCGTAGACGACCCGGATGAGGCCGAGGGTGACCCGGCTGAGGTAGCGCCAGTACGCGCGCGCCAGCCGCTCCAGGTACTCGGCGCTCCAGAGCTGGTCGAGCAGCTCGGCGGGCAGCGTCACCTCGGCCTCCTGAACGGAGCCGACCGCGCCCGTCGCCGGCACGCGCTCGGACTCGCCCGCCTCGATCATTCGAACCGACGCGGGCGTCTTCGCGGACGAGAGCGGTCTTGACATGGCTTTCGCCGTGATCCTCGGGGGTAATCTGATCGCCGTGGCAGGTGCTGTGCGCAACAGGATGACCGCATTCGGCGCCGCGCTGGTGGCGCTGGTGGCGTTCGGCGGCTCGGTGAGCGCCTCGCCGGCGCCCACAGGCGGTCAGCTCAAGCCCGGCGTGCGCGAGGTGATCTTCGTCGGCAACAACTGGGAGGGCACCGCCGACGTGCTGCGCTCCCACGGCAGGTACGGGCGGATCGCGCGGATCAACATCATCCCCGACTTCGACGAGCGGATGATGGAGATCGCCACCAACCCGGTCGACCTGGGCTACTTCCTCGGCATCCGCGAGCTGGTCGGCGAGGGCAACGACCAGTTCGTCGACGACATGTACACGACCCCCGACGGCCGGCTGCTGATCGTCTCGCGGCCGAGCTTCAAGGATGTCGTGGGACTCGACCTCGACTCGGGCAAGGTCGTCTGGCGCTTCGAGGTCGCCGGCCAGCGCTCCGACCACATGGCGGTCTCCCCCAACGGCAGGCAGGTGGCGGTCTCCGCCTCGACCGGCAACGTCGTCCACGTGCTCGACACCGCCACCGGACAGGAGGTGGGCCGGTTCGAGTCGGGCGACTCGCCGCACGAGAACACCTACTCCAAGGACGGCGATCGGATCTATCACGCCAGCATCGGCCTCGTCTATACGCCCGCCGACCAGCCGACCGTCGACACGAGCAAGGGCGACCGCTGGTTTCAAGTCGTCGACGCGCACACGTTCGAGATCCTCGAGCGCCTGGACATGGGCCAGAAGCTCGCCGAGGCCGGCTATCCGGACATGAGCTCGGCGGTGCGCCCGATGGCGATCACGCGAAACGAGAACAAGGTCTACTTCCAGGTCTCCTTCTTCCACGGGTTCGTCGAGTACAGCTTCAAGCAGGACCGCGTCACCCGGGTCGCCAACCTGCCGATCTCCGAGGAGGCGCAGCAGCTGTCGCGCGAGGAGTACCTGCTCGACTCCGCCCACCACGGGATCGCGCTCAGCGGCGACGGCAGGCGGCTGTGCGTCGCGGGCACGATGTCCGACTACGCGGCGATCGTCTCGCGCAAGTCGTTGCGCTACAAGCAGCTCGAGCTCGGCGAGAAGCCCTACTGGTCGACGACCAGCGCCGACGGCAAGCGCTGCTACGTCTCCTGGAGCGGCACCGACTCGATCTCGGTGATCTCCTACCGCCGGCGCAAGGAGATCGCCCACATCGAGGTCGGCGACCACCCGCAGCGCGTCCGCACCGGCTACGTGCGCCGGAGCTGGATCCACGCGCAACAGGCCGGCAACTAGCGCTTCTCGAACACGAGCCGGAAGTGGTCGAGTAGCTCGCGCTCGAAGCAGACGCCGTTCGCGCTCACGCCCGAGGTGAACGCGAGCCGGAAGTCGCGGCTGGTCAGCCATTTCGGGACCAGGCGCAGCTTCATCAGCCGCTTTTCCCAGCTCGGCTCGGCAAAGCGCTTGCGCCACTGCTTGATCGTCTCGATGTAGTCGAGCCGGCCGCTTGACTTCTCGACCAACCGGAAGTCGGGCTCGGCCGCGCGCTCGATCTGCTCGGCGCCGAATGGAAGCAACGAGCCCGGGAACTGGTAGGTCAACAGCGCCAGGTACCAGCCGTCGGAGTCGCGCGGGGCATCGATCGAGACCTCGTCGAGCGGGATCATGTTGCGCCCGAAGACCATTGTCTGCAGGTAGAAGCGCCCCTTGTCGGGCAGCAGACCGGCGACGTTTGCGAACAGGTCGCGGTAGACCTCGTCCTGGCGTCCCGCCGCGTGCTCCTCGGGTGAGCAGAAGTGCTCGAAGGCACCGAGACTGGCGACGGCGTCAAACGCGCCGAACGTCTCGCGCGTCACCGTGCGCGCGTCCTGGATCTGCGCGTCGAGCCCGTGACGCCGGCAGGCCTCGGCCTGCGCCGAGGACAGCGTCACGCCGACCCCGCTGCCGTCGCGCTCGCGGATGAAGTTCAGCAGCGGCCCCCAGCCGCAGCCGAGGTCGAGCACGCGCCGGTCGGGCCCGATCCCGATCTGCTCCGCGACGTATTCGTGCTTTCGCCGCTGCGCCTGCTCGAGGCTGAGCGAGAAGTCGCCGTCGTACTTGGCGCCGGAGAAGTCGCCCAGCTCGCCGAGGCTGAGCCGGAAGATCCGGTCGATCAGCGAGTAGGTGAACTCCATGTCCGCGCGCTCTGCCACGCGTGGAACCTAACTGTCGCTGGCGGCGGGCGGCGACTCAGCCCACGGCTTCGGCGATCAGCACCGCGAGCCCGAACACGAACGCGAGCACCGCGATCGCCCCCACGACCTTCACCGGCGGCCCGCCGTGGATGCCGGTCTCGTGCACCGCGCAATGGCCCTTGCCGCGGGCGAGCAGCCAGCGGTTGACAGGAACCGCGAATGCGCCGGCGATCACCAGGGCGAAGGCGAGACTGCCCCAGAAGAGCAGATCTCCGAGCTCGGCCTCGAGCGCGCCCGGGATCGCGACCACGATCAGGTTGTCGACGATCTCCATCACCGCGATCGAGAGCGTGTCGGAGGCGAGCGCGATCGGGACCACCGCGGCGACCGCGAGGCCCGCCCGGAGCAGCGGCCAGCTGGTCAGGCTGTAGCCGAAGACGAACGCCAGGACGACCGCGAGCGCGATCGTCGCCAAATCCGAGAAGCCGAGTGCGGTGCCGATCGCCATCCCGGCGACCTCGCCGATCGCACAGCCGGTGAGGCAGTGAAGGGTGGCGCTCAGCGCCAGCGCGGTGAGCGCGCTGCCACCGCTCGGCAGGGCGTGATCGTGGTCGTGATCGGCAACGTGAGCCTCCATTCGGCCGAGATCATACCCCATGGGGGTATCGCTGTGAATGATCGACGTCAGCGATCTTGCGAGGTGCCAGGACCGCGAGGCTTTCCGCTTCTGAGCAACCGCGGCCGAACACGACGCGTGTCTAACCTTTCTCGACGTGACGACGACGTCGACCATTTCCTCAGTCGAGGAACGCGACCTGCTCGAGCGCGCGGGGCGCGGCGACGAGGCCGCGTTCCAGAGCCTGGTCGAGCGCCATCGCGGCGAGCTGCACGCGCACTGCTACCGGATGCTGGGCTCGGTGCACGACGCCGAGGACGCGCTCCAGGACGCGCTGCTGCGCGCCTGGCGCGGGCTGCCTCGCTTCGAGGGTCGCAGCTCGCTGCGCGCCTGGCTCTACCGGATCGCGACCAACGCCTGCCTCGACATGATCGCCCGGCGGCCGAAGCGGCTGCTGCCCGTCGATCACGGTCCGCCGAGCGATCCCGAGCAGGGGCCCCGGGACCCGCTGGTCGAGGCGGTCTGGGTCGAGCCCTACCCCGACGAGCAGATCGGCGTCGAGGACGGCCTCGCCGCACCCGAGGCGCGCTACGAGCAGCGCGAAGCGGTCGAGCTCGCCTTCATCGCCGCGCTGCAGCACCTGCCGCCGCGCCAGCGCGCCGTGCTGATCCAGCGCGAGGTGCTCGGGTTCTCCGCCAAGGAGGTCGCCAAAGCGCTCGACTCGACCACGGCCTCGGTGAACAGTGCGCTGCAGCGAGCGCGCAAGACGCTCGACGACAAGCTGCCGGAGCGCAGCCAGCAGGCGACCCTGCGCGCGCTCGGCGACAAGGGCCTGGCCGAGGTGGTCGACGGCTACGTCAACGCGTGGCAGGCCGGGGACGTCGACGCCGTCGTCGCGATGCTGACCGAGGACGCCGCCTTCACCATGCCGCCGATGCGCACCTGGTTCGGCGGCCGCGACCAGATCGCCACCTTCCTCGCGGGCTATCCGCTCAACGGCGTGTGGAAGTGGAAGCCGTTGCGCGTCAACGCCAACGGCCAGCCCGCACTCGCCTTCTACAGCTGGGACGACGACGCGGGCTGTTTCGTGCCGTTCGCGCTCAACGTGCTCACGTTGCGCGGCGACAAGATCAGCGAGGTCGACGCCTTCATCACCCGCTCCACCGAGGACCCGGACCCCGAGGTGCTCGCGCGGATGCCCGAGCAGGCCTTCGACGCGAGCCGGCTCGCGGCGGCGTTTGAGAACTTCGGCTTGCCGGGCCGCCTGGACTGAGCGATGAGTTTCGGCCGCTCGGGCGGTCTATAGGTCGAACCCGAGAAACGGAGGAAGCACGATGCTCGCAAACAGCAAGGCGTTCAGCGGCTTTTCGGTCCCCGATGTGACCGAAGCGCAGAAGTTCTACGGCGAGACGCTCGGCCTGGAAACGGAGGTGGAGAACGGGATTCTCTTCCTGCATCTCGCCGGCGGCCACAACGTGCTCGTCTACCCCAAGTCCGACCACGAGCCGGCCACGTTCACAGTGCTCAACTTCCCCGTCGACGACATCGAGACGAGCGTCGACACGCTGTTCGACCGCGGCATTCGGTTCGAGCGCTACGAGGGGACCGAGATAGAGACCGACGAGAAGGGCATCTTCCGCGGCGGGGGGCCGTTGATCGCGTGGTTCAAGGACCCCGCGGGCAACGTGCTCTCGGTGCTTCAGAACGACTGAGCCGGGACCGGACCGCCGGCGCGCGGGTTGATTAGCCGGCTAGGTCCGGTCCTATGGCCCAGTTCTTGCGGATCGCTCACCAGCCTGCGCCGGGGCTTCAGCACCGGCTGGTGGCTTACCGCGCACGACCTCCTTGGCAAGCTCGACGAGGCCGTCGAAGCGACGCTGGGGCGGGATCTCGACGATCACCCGTCCGCCGCCCCTCCGCGTCGCCTCACGCAGCGCTTCCTTGGCCGCTGCGAGAAGATGGCCCGCCGAATCGCCGCTTGACCACTCGGCCACCCCGATCGACACCCCGACCTGCGCTCCAGTCTCCTCGCCGATCGCCCCCGTAGCCGCCGCCCAGAGGCGGTCGGCGACCTGCAGCGCGGCCCGCCCGCCGGTTTCGGGGAACATGACCAGGAAGCTCTCACCGTCGAAGCGAGCGACGAGGTCGTAGCGCCGCGCGCTGTCGATCAGCGCCGGGCCGACGGCGCCCAGCACTCTGGTTGCCTCGAGCTGACCTCGGCTTCCGGCCAGGGGCTCGAGCCCGTCCAGGTTGACAAAGCAGCACGAGAGCCGGTGGCCCTGGCGTTGTGATCGCAGGATCTCGGCGGCCAGCGCCTCCTGGATGCTGCGTTGGTCGAGGCAGCCGGTGAGCTCGTCCCGGCCCGAGGAGGCGAGTACCGCCGCCAGGCCCTCGCCGTTCCCGATGCAGAGCGCCGCCATGCGGGCATAGGACTCGGCGGTCCACAGCAGCTCCTCGTCGGCAAGGCGGGGGGCGATGGCGAAGCCGCCGTACAGCGCCCCGGTGACCTCCTGTCCGTACCTCACGGGGGTGGCGACGGCGACGGCCAGGGGGGAACCGTCGCCGTCGGCCGATCTGTCGATCGCGGCCTGGGCATCGGCGCGCAGGGCGCGTCCGAGAAAACTTCCGCTGACACTTGGGACCGCCGGGTCGCCGTCTCGGCCCCAGGCAGCGAGCATGCGAGGCCGCCCTCCGCCGTTGCCCTTGAGCAGCACCGCGGTGTCCGCGCCGACGGCGTTGACGAAGAACTGCAACAGGACGTCGAAGGCGCGATTGCGCGCTCCGCGCCGCGGGCGGCGGTTCTGCTGGGTCGGGATCTCCGGTGGGCGAGTGGCCATGGGCGAACGAACGTCGTCACCATCCGAGGCCGTCGCCCTGGGCCATCCCGATGACCGTGGGGCCCGTCCGGGGAGATAGAGCGAACCGTCAGACCGCTGAGCCAGCAACTCGTCGGGCCGCTGACGTCAGAGTAGCGAACTCCTCAGGGCAAGGGTCAGCTCAGAACGTCCGCGTACTCGTCGATCGCGGCGGCGGTGATCAGATACCGATCTCGGAGCTCGCGTGTCTCGAGCTCGACCGTCTCCGCGAGCATGCGCAGCTCGTCGGCCAGCGGCGGCTCGTCGACGCCGTCCGAGGCCGATCCCGGGGACCCGTCGCCGATTCGATCCGCTACACCGCGCGAAACGGTCGCAAGCTCGGTCGCCGCCCCGACGTACGTCTGCGCCGATTCGGACCACCCCTTGGCTGCGACCACCCACGCCCGCATCGCCCGCGCGTCGCCTTCGTTCAACATGACGCGCCTCCTTCTGCAATCTCTCAGGGGCGCGGCGATGGGTGAGACGACAGAAGAGCTCCGTCGCTGCGTTGAAGACAAAGGCTACTCCTACCTTGTCGTAACGGGAGATTTCTTTACAATCACGCCGTTCGGTTCCAGCACCTGCGATGGATAAAGATCGCGCAGAATCACCGCCGATGGAGCCCGCGCTGTCCGGAGGGCCCCTGCTATCTGCGATCTCGACCAGGATCGTCGCGATCCTGCGCGAGCACTACGGGCGCGGCCCGATGCGAGCGAAGACCTACGTGCTCGACGACCTGGTCGTCTGCGTGCTCAGAGACGGGTTCACGGCGATCGAGCAGACGATGGTGTCCAGCGGTGAGGGCGACCGGGTGGTCGAGATGCGGCGCGACTTCCAGCGGATGATGGGCGACAAGTACCGGGGCATGATCGAGGAGCTCACCGGGCGTCGTGTAATCGCCTTTCTGAGCCAGGCACACATCGAGCCGGACATCACGCTCGAGGTGTTTTTGCTCGACGAACCGCTCGACGGCTTCGGCGCCGCAGAGCTGATCGAGTCGAAACGGCTCGACTTGGAGGCTTCGGCAGAGCCGCCTGGCTCGTAGAAAACCGCCTAAGTTGCGGCTTCACGATTTTGGCAACTCCCCCAGCCGGAGTACGTTGGACGCCAGGAAAACCGACGCGCGGAGGGTACCGTGCTAGTAAGCCCGAAGTGCGAGGTCGAGCGGATGCTTTCGCAACGTTGTCCTTTTGCAGTGATCGAGGATCGCATCAACCGGATGACGGGGTCGGATGACCTGAAGGCGGCCCTCTGGCTGCTTGCCTGGAACGAGCAAGCGCTCGAGGAGCGTCGCCGGACGATCAATGAAGCCCTGACGCTCGCAAGCTGCCCGCAGGGGTAGCTCGGAAGACAACATCGGAGTAAGGCGGCCCTAGCTATACGGGCTCGTCGCCAGCGACGCCCCGTGCTCTGCGGCGCAGGAGTCCGCCATCAGCTCGTCGTTGCCGAAGTTGGCGTGACAGAGCTCGTGGGTGACGACGTAGTAGTTCGGATTGGAGATCGAGATGTACGGACCGTCTCCCTCCGGGCAGTCCTCGTACGGACAGGTGACGCCCCAGTGCGTGCCCCCGTTCCAGTCGAGCCCCGGGCCGACGCAGTGGATCTGCCAGCCGTCGGGAAGCGTGAGCCCCCGGTCGGCCGCGAGCGCGAGATTGCGCTCGCACTCCGCGCCTGTGACCTCCAGCGGCTCACCGGCGGCGTTGCGGACCTCGGCAAGCTCCTCCCGGGCGCGATCGCGCGGCGGGCTGCTGGCGACTGCACGGATCGCCTCGCCATGGACCCGGCTTGCGACCGGCGCCGAATCATCGCCGCCGACCGGGTCGAGCCCCGCCTGGGCGCGGGTAGCGAGCAGGCTGAGCGCGGCCAGACCGAGCGCGACCGCGGCGAACGCACGCAGCGTGCGTGCGCGCAGCCTGATTTCGTGCCGATGCCCCACGTCCCAGGCATCGGCGCCGCACGCCTGGACATCAGCGTGGCGGCCCTACCTGGACGGGATTACGACCCCTCACGCACGGCGTAGGCACGCTCCCACATCTGTAGGTAGGCCTCTGCGGAGCGATAAAGCGGCCGCAGGGCCCTGCGCCCGCCGGGCTGGCGCTCGACGTCGGCGATCAGGTCCGCGAACAGGCCGTAGTGCGCAACGCCGTCGGTATTGAGGTCGTAGACGCGCTCGCCGGTGCGCTGGCGGCGGAAGCGGATCTTGCAGTAGGACGACTTGAACGGATAGCGAAGCGGGTCGGCATCGGGACGCGGCCCGGGCAGCGCCGAGAAGCCGCCGGTGTCGGTGCCGAGAGCGACCGCGACGTCGGCGCCGCCGCGGGCCGATCGCCGCAACCGCCGCAGGTCGGCGGCCATCTCGGGGGCGGTCCCGGGCCGCACGGTCGCCAGGCCGTCGAGCTCGTAGAGCCGCTCGAGCTGGGCCGGCGTCCACTCGCCGCCGGTGCCGCTGTGGCTCGAGACCAGCGGATAGCCCCGCTCTTCGGCGACTTCGAACACCGCGCTGCGGGCGTTCTGACTCAGGTGGTCGGTCTCGATCAGCATGTGCTTGTCCATCAGCCTGCGGATCAGGTAGTGGCCCAGGTCGGTGAGCCCCTTGGCGTTGCACTCGCCCTCGGACTCGTCTGCGTCCTTGCAGGGCTCGGTCGCGAAGGGATGGCCGGTGCTCGAGGTCTGAAAGGCGCTGATGAACTCGCCCGTGGCGCCGCCCTCGAAGGCCGCGCCGCCGAAGGCGTTGTCGGTCCAGTGGGCGATGAACGTGCTGCGCAGACCGAGCCGGCGCAGCTCGCGCAGTCCCGCGTCGATGTCCTCGCGGGTGCATTGCGGCTCGTTCTGGAACTCGCTGCAGCCAAATGGGCTCGAGGCCTCCATCCCGATGACCACGGCGAGCTTGCCGCTCTCGATCACGCGTCGGGCCTGCCGAGGATTGGTGACGATCCGCAGCCAGCCCCTCCCCCGGCCTCCGCTCTGCGCGTCGACGTAGTCCTGAAGTGCGCGCAGGCGCTCGATCTCGAGCTTGATCGTCTCCATCTCGTCGCAGGAGTGCGCCTTGAACGGCTCGATCTCGCACAGCGGCTCGTCCTCGGCCATCTGCGCGACCACCAGCCGCATTCCGGCCCGCCACACCCGCTTCAACCACACGTAGTAGGTCTGCTGGTGGGTGTAGGTGTCGTGGACGGGCCAGCCCGCGAACGTCGGCCAGCCGTGGGTGTCGTGCGTCCCGGCAGGGGACCCGGTCCGCAACAGGTTGCCGGTGACGTCGAGGCTGCCGTCGGGCCCGTGGTCGTCCTCGTCGCGACCGAGCGCCTCGGTGATCCCGAAGGGGTCGAACGCCTTGCCGTGAATCACGCGTCCTCCGGCGCGGATGTCGGCGGTCACGTGCAAGTGCGCATCGGCAAACCCGGCTACGGTGCCGTCGCGCTTGGTGCTCTTGCGAGGACGCCCCGAGGCGCCGGCCTTCGCCTCCGGATAGGGAGTGCAGCCGCGGGCGCTGTTGAAGTCGAAGCGGCTGCTCACGCCCCCGCCGGCCGGTGTCAGGATCAGCTGCCCTGTCACCGGATCGACGGCCAGGTTGCGCCCGTCGGCCGTCGAGCTCAGGGTGAACGGGCGCGCCGCGGGGCGAATCCGCCACTCGGCCGGCGGCCCCGGGGCGGTGGTCCGCTCGACGGCGCCCGCCTGCACCGCCATCAGGCCGCCGCCCCCGTCGCCGATCATGTAGGTCCCGAGCCCGGTCGGCTTGAGGTAGAACGGGGCCGCCGCCGTGCTGGAATCGGTCGTGCCGTAGCCGGCCTCGGTAACGCCGACGTAGCGGCGACCGGGCACCGAGACGATCACGACGCAGCGATTGGCGAGCCCGGTGCGCGACTCGACTGCGGCGCCGGGGAAGATTTGGGGGCTGGGCGCGGCTGCCGGTCGCGGGCTGTCACCGGCGGCAAACGCCGCCCCGCCGAGACTGGACAGCGCCACGAGCCCCACAACCGCGCGCCTGAGCATCGGTTCGGGAGAATAGGCCGATCGAGGTCCGACTCGGCATCTTCGCCGTCCCCGACGCCACCGACCCGGGCGCGGCGATCGCGCAGATCGAGGCCGCCGACCGCAGCGGGCTCGATCTCGTCGGGGTCCAGGACCACCCCTATCAGCGGCGTTTCTTCGACACCTGGACGCTGCTCTCCTACGCCGCCGGCCGCACCGAACGGGTGAAGCTCGTTCCCGACGTCGTCAACCTGCCGCTGCGGCTGCCGTCGGTGCTGGCGAAGTCGGCCGCCTCGCTCGACGTCCTGAGCGGCGGCCGCGTTGAGATGGGGATCGGCGCCGGCTCGTTCTGGGAGGGGGTCGAAGCGATGGGCGGCGCCCGGCGCACGCCGAAGGAATCGGTCGACGCGCTCGAGGAGGCGATCGCGATCATCCGCGGCTTCTGGTCGGGCGAGCGCTCGGTCAGGTTCGAGGGCGAGCACTACCGGGTCAGCGGCGCCAGGCCCGGCCCCCCGCCGGCGCATCCGATCGGCCTCTGGATCGGCGCCTACGGCCCGCGCATGCTGCGTCTGACCGGCCGCCTCGGCGACGGCTGGCTTCCCAGCCTCGGGGCCAACTACATCAGCGCCGAGGACGCTCCGCGGATGCACGCCGTGATCGACGAGGCGGCAGAGAAGGCCGGGCGCGATCCCGCCGAGATCGAGCGCGCGGTGAACGTGATGGCGCTGGACGGCGACCCGGGCGGGTGGCCCGACCAGCTCGCGCGGATCGCGACCGAGCTGCGCTTCCAGACCCTGCTCGTCAGCGTCCCCGACGACGACCCGGTCGAGTTCGTCACCCGCCTCGGCGAGGAGACCGCGCCGGCACTGCGCCGCCTCGTCGGCTAGCCGGGTCCCTCGCCGCCGTCGAGCGCGGCCAGGAGCGTCGCGGTGTCGGTGTAGACGTCGCAGCGCGAGGCGACTCCGTCGCTGAGTGCCCACACGGACGCGAACGGCACTTCGAAGTGGTGGCCCGTCGCCCTCGCGGTCCCGGCCATGCGCCCTACGACGACGATCCGATCACCCGCATCGAGGAAGTCGTCGGGATCGGCCCAAGGGCCCGCGACGTGGTCCTGAAACACCGTCGCGAACGCCTCGACGCCGTCGTGGCCGTGGCGCGTGCCGCCGTAGGGCAGGACTTCCGGCAGGTTGAGCTCGAAATCGTGAGTGACGTCGCGACAGAACTCGGCCACGTCCCAGCGCGAGAACGCGTCGTAGATGCGCTTGATCGCCTGGCAGTCCTCGGCGGACATCGCCGCCGATCCTAGTCCGCGACGGTCAGCGGTTGGTCGCCGCCAGCGAGATGCTCTCGACGCCGTAGGTGCCGCAGGCCTCCAAGGCGCGGTCGGAGACGAACTCGTAGTCGTTCGTCCTGACCTCGTTGACCTCGAAGCCGGCCGATTCGATCGTCTCCAGGTAGGCGTCGCGCGGAATCGCGCCGGCGATGCACGCCGCCCAGAGATCGACGTTGCGGCGCGTACGCTCCTTCAGCGCCCGGGCGCTGACGATGTCGGCGATCGCGAGCCGTCCACCCGGAGCCAGCACCCGCGCGGCCTCCTCGAACACCCGGTTCTTCAGCAACGACAGATTGATCACCCCGTTGGAGATCACCACGTCGAAGCTCTCAGCGTCGAAGGGAAGCGTCTCGATCCGACCGGCGACGAAGCGGACCTGCGGAAACGAGCCCCGGGCGAGCCGCCGCGCCTTGCTCAGCTGCTCGTCGGTGAAGTCGACCCCGACCGCGCGCCCGTCGGGGCCGACCTCGACGGCGGCGCAGAAGACGTCGGTGCCCGAGCCCGAGCCGAGGTCGAGCACGCGCTCGCCGGGCTTGAGTCCCGCCAGGTCGAGGTGGTGGCCCACCCCCGCAAACGAGGCGAGCGATGCGGCAGGGATCCGGTCCAGGAGGGCCGGCGAGTAGCCGAGCCGCTCGGCCAGCCCCCTACCGGTCTGGAAGTGAAGCTCGGCGTCCTCCTCGCGGGCGACGTGCCGGTACATGTCCTTGACCGCGCTCTCGAGCCGGTCGGCGTCGACCAACCCGCTCGCGTCGGCCTGCGGCAGGGTCTCGGCATGAGCCGCCTCCTCCGCGGCGGTCATGGTGGTGTGGTGCATGTCGAATCCTTTCTGGCTGCTGCCCGACCGAGCGGGAGGTCGGTTGGAGCCTGTCAGCCAGCCGATGCCGCGAGAGTGAAATGGCGCACACGCGCGCCCGACGTCAGCCCGCCAGGCTCGCTCGACGCCGGCGAGGCGTCTGCCCGCGCCTTGTGAAGTCCGAGGCCGAGTGCCGGGCGGCCGGGATCGCGAAGCGAAACGCGCTGCCGCCATCGCTTCGAGGCTCCACCCAGATTCGCCCGCCGTGCTTGTCGACGATCCGCTTGCAGATCGCCAGGCCGATCCCCGCGCCTGCCTGATCTCGATCGTGGAGGCGCTTGAACATCTCGAACACCCGCGTTGCTTGCTTGGGGTCGATGCCGGCACCGTTGTCCTCGACGCTGAAGATCCACTCGCCGTCTATGCGCTCCGCGCTGACCGAAACCACGGGGCTCTCGGGGTCCCCGTATTTCACCGCGTTGGAGATCAGGTTCTGGAAGAGCTCGCCGATCAGGGCGGGCTCGCCCAGGAATTCCGGGAGCTCGCCGACCTGCAGCTTCGCCTTGTGCTCGGAGATCACAGGACGCAGGTTGAGGCTCGCCTGCTCGACCGCCTGCTCGCAGTCCACGAGCTCGACGCCGACCTTGGTCTGGCCGATCCGCGAGAGCTTCAGCAGGGCGTCGATCATCGCCTCCATCCGCTCGACGCCGCTCGCGGTTGCCTCGATGAACCGATCGCCCTGCTCGTCGAGCTTGCCCCGGTAGCGGTGCTGGAGGAGCTGGACGAAGCCCCCGATCGTCCTCAGCGGCTCGGTCAGGTCGTGTGACGCGACGTAGGCAAACTGCTCGAGCTCCTCATTGGAGCGCTCGAGCTCGGCGTTGAAGCGGTCGCGCTCGGCCTCGAGGCGCTTGCGCTCGGTCACGTCGCGGATGAAGGCGTTGAACTGCCAGCCTCCGGGGACGCGCTGCGGCGCGATCGTCAGCTCGACCGGCAGCTCGTGACCGTCGCGGTGCAATGCGTCGAGCGCCAGCAGCTTGTCGACCATCTCGCCCTTGCCCACCTCGAGGAATCGGCGCAGTCCCTGGCGATGCGGTTCGCGGAAGCGTTCCGGGATGATCGTCTCGGCCAGGCTGCGGCCAATCGCCTCATCCCGGCCCCAGCCGAAGACCCGCTCCGCCTGGGCGTTCCAGTCGGTGATCGTCCCCCGTCCGTCGATCGAGACGAAGGCCTCGTGCGCACCCTCGATGACCCTTCGCGCTCGCTCCTCGCTGACGCGCAGAGCGTCGAGCGCGCTGCGCCGCGCTCCGTCCGCCTCGTCGACGGCACGCGCGGTCAGCCACGTCACCGCCCCGATCACGCACATGACCGCCAGCGAGACGATCAGCAACCCGGCCCCGGCCCCGTACAGGCCCATGGTCGAGCCCTGCCAGACCAGCGCTCCGAGCACCGGCGGCAGGATGATCGCGGTGAGCAGCATGCGGCGCACCAAGACGGCGCCCGGGCTCATCGCGGCCCGCCCCGGTTTCGGCAGACTTCGGTGACGACCCGGCGCAGCTCGCCGAAGTCGCGACCCTTTCGCACGTAACCATCCGCGCCTCGCTCGAGGGCGGCCGGGCCGAGGGGCTCGAAGGAGAAGTTCGAGAAGACGACGATGGCCGTCTCGGGAGAGGCCTCGCGAACCAGCGGGATCGCATCCAGCCCGTTCATGCCGGGCATCGAGAGATCCAGGACCAGGCAGTCCGGGCGCAGCTCGGCGCTGCACCGGATCGCGCCCTCGGCGTCATCTGCCTCCGCGACCACCTGGAGGCGCGAATCTTCCTCGAACGCGTGGCGCGTCAGCTCGCGGACAGCGGAGACGTCGTCGCAGAGAACCACGCTGATCGCGCTCCCCACGGCCGGCTCACGGCCTCACGCGGCTCATGCGGCCGCCGGCCGAGTGCCGAGCGGTGACCGCGGTGGACCCGCCCTCGGCGACCCGGTATCTGATCTGGGCCCGCTTGGCCTCGTACATGGCCTGGTCGGCATCGCGAATCATCGACTCAGGCGTAACCGAGCGGTCGCCCGCCAGCGCGATCCCGATGCTGGCCCCGAGGTAGACCTCGTGTGAGTCGATGACGAACGGGTCGACCAACCCTCCGCTCAGGCGCTCGGCAACGAGCACAGCGTGACGCCGGTCCTCGAGGCAGTCACAGAGCACGAGGAACTCATCCCCTCCGAAGCGCGCGACGGTGTCACCAGGGCGCACGAGCGCGGAAAGCCGGCGGGCAACGCCCTTGAGCAAGCGGTCACCGACCTCGTGGCCGAGCGCGTCGTTGACCGCCTTGAACCCGTCGAGGTCGAGGAACATGACGGCCAGGTCGTGATCGCCACGGTCTGCACGGGCCAGCGCCACCTGGAGCTGTTCCTCGAACAGCGAGCGGTTGGCCAGGTCCGTGAGCGGATCGTGCAGCGAGCGATGCGCCAGCTCGAGCTCGCTGCGCTTGCGCTCGATGGCGTAGCGGATCGCCCGTCCCAGCAGGTGGGCATCCGCGTGGCGCTTCACGAGGTAGTCCTGGGCGCCTTCGTGAACGGCCTGGACGGCCGTTTCCTCGCTGCCCTGGCCGCTGAGCACGATCACGGGCACGTCGGGCGCGACCTCTCGCATCTCGGTAAGGGCCTCGAGCCCGATCGCGTCGGGCAGCGAGAGGTCCAGCAGAACGCAGTCGGCCCCGGCCAGGCCCTCGCTTTGGCGAGTGGCGGCGAGCGACGGGTGGGTCGAGACCTCGGTCTCGGGGCCGAGAGCGTCGCGCACCATCTCGGTGACCAGCAGCGCGTAGTCGGGGCTGTCCTCGACCACCACGACACGGCGCGGTCTCGAGTCCTCAGCACGGCGCTGCGGTAACCGCGGATCGGATATCTGTCTAGAAACGGCCATCGTTTCTAAAGTCGGCACGATCGAGGCGTGCCTTGAGGCGGGTCGGCAGGCCTGCAGCGGCCTTGTCAGGCGAGATTCGTGCCTGCTTAGAGGCTGCCGGGCTGGCCCGCGTGCACAGGAAGCTCGACGATCTCGAACCAGTAACGCGAAAAGTCGCGCATCACCTCGACCAAGCCGCCAAACGTGACCGGCTTGACGATGAAGGAGTTCGCTCCGAGTTCGTACGTGCGCAGCACGTCGGCCTCTGCCTTCGAGGTCGTCAGCACGACCACGGGGATGTGCTTCAGCTCCGGGTCCGCCTTGATCATGCCCAGCGCCTCACGACCGTCCAGCTTCGGCATGTTGAGGTCGAGGAGGATGATCCCGGGCTGCGGCGCGTCGTCGCCGTCGGCGTACTTTCCCTCGCGGCGAAGGTAATCGATCAGCTCCTGGCCGTCGACGACGAAGCGGAGGTCGTTGGCGAGTCGGGATTCCGACAGCGCCTCCTGGGTCAGGAGGCGATCCTCCTCGTCGTCGTCGGCGATCAGGATCGTGATCGGATCGCCTTTAAACACCCACGGTCTCCCGCTCCCGCTCGGCGGCTGGCGCGGGCCACTCGAATGGGGGTTCGGCGTTCGGCTGCAACGGAAGCGCAACGATAAACGTCGAGCCCTCTCCGGGTGTGCTCTCGGCGACGATCGTGCCGCCGTGGCGCTCGGCGATCTTGCGGCACAGGGCGAGACCGATGCCGTTGCCCTTGTACTCGCCGCGACCGTGCAGGCGCTCGAAGACGCGGAAGATCCGGCCCTCGTACCGCGGCTCGAAGCCGATTCCGTTGTCGCCGACGCGGATCTCCGCGAGGTTCCCGCTCACGCCTCCCTCGATGCGGATCACGGGCTCGACGCCCTCTCGCCGGAACTTGATCGCATTCGAGACCAGGTTCTGAAGCAGCTGGCGAATCTGCGGTTCGTCGACGTCCATCGTCGGCAGCTCGCCGATCTCGACCGTGGCACCCGTGGCCTCGATCACGGCCTCGAGATCCGAGACCACCTCGTGTGCGGTCCGCTCGAGGTCGGTGCGCACCAGTGGCCGGTTGTGCATCGCAACGCGCGAGAACTTGAGCACGTCCTCGATCAGGAGCTGCATCCGACCCGCCGCCTCCGTGCTTCGGTGCAGGTAGTCGCGGCCCTTCTCCGAGAGCCGGGGGCCTTCGAGCTCGAAGACGCGCTGCGAGAACATCTGCACCTTGCGCAGCGGCTCCTGCAGGTCGTGTGAGGCGACCGAGGCGAACTGCTCGAGCTCGGCATTGGAGCGTTCGAGGTCGCTCGCACGCCGCTCGAGCACCCTGTTGGTCGCATCGAGCTGCGCGTGGGCCTCGGCCAGCTGGACCGCATTCCGGAGCACGCGCCAAAGCAGGACTTTCGCCGCCGCAGCCGCGAGCGCCAAGGCGGCGAAGATCAACCACGGCATCCACTTGTTCCAGCCGCCGACGATCGCGAACACCTCGTCCTCTCGCGCGACCGTGACGACCTCCCACGTCGAGTTCTCGATCGGGCTCGCGGCGAAGTACTGGTCGGCCCCGAATGGCCCGGTGCTCCCGCCGCTCGCGACGGCCTCGGCGAGGCCGGCGACGGGCACCTGCTCACCCGGCTTGCTCGCCGGGTCTGAGCTGGCGACGACCGCGCCTGTCGAGTCAAGGATGTAGGCCTGCCCACCGGTGATCTCGATCAGCTCGGTCAGCGTCTGGCCCAGGAACGCATAGAGGATCTCGGGCGGAAAGCCGGTGACCAGGATGCGGCGCCCAAAGTCGGTCTTGATCGACTGCGCGAAGGCCTGCCCACGGAGGTCGTCCGGGCCGAGATCGATGAAGTCGGAGAGCGCGACGGGCTGACTGCGATCGATCACGCTTTGGACGTAGCTCGGAACCGAGCGCAGCTCGTCGCGAACGCCGGCGGGAGCGCCTGCCGAGAGCGCGAGGAGATTGCCCTGGTCGTCGAGGACAGCCTTGAAGACGCTGTTGTTTCGCTGCACGTCCTTGGTCAGAGCCTTGCTCGAGACACGTTCTTGTCCGTAGCGCCGGGAAAGCTCCCTCTGCTGCCGGGCCGTGGTCGAGCTGGCCGAGAACACGGCGCTGGTCAGCGCCGCGCTCACCTGCGGGCGCTTGCTGAACCGTTCCTCCAGCTCACCCCGATCGCTGGCCTGCGAGTTTGCCAGCACCACAGCGAGGCCTCCGAGCATCAACAGCACTACGCCGGTGGCCAATCCGTAAACGAGCTTCGAGTGGCGGGTTAGCACTTGAGCCTCCCTTGGTCATTGGCCCCCATTGCCCCTCGGTTGGTCGGGCCGTATATCCGTCCAAATGCCGTCTCATCGCTTCAGATCGGCACGCCGCTGCCGATACTTGAATCTTTCTGTGCCCGTCGGACGATGCCCGTGCGTGGGCCGTGCCTGGGGCCGAGTAGGCGGCTAAGCCAGCTCGATAGCGAGCGGGATGCCCGTGTCGAACCAGTAACAGTGCAGGTCCTGGATCTTCGACCGCGTCGGCAGACCGCGCAGATGGAGGCCGCACTCGGAGTAGTCGAAGAGGGTCACCGTCTCGCACAGGGCCTCCCTCGCCTCGGCGAGCTCTTCCGGCTCAGTCAGCTCGCGCGCAACCCCGGCGAACGTCCCGCCGCGAATCCGCAGCTTCACGTTCGGATTCGCGCGGATGTTCCAGAGCCATGCGGAGACGGCGGTCGGGCGCGTCATCGCCACCTCGGGCGGCCGCAGCTGGACCAGGTAGACCCGGTCTCCCCGCCGCACCACGCGAATGCACTTCCGGCGCGTCTTCCCGGTCTTGCGCCCGGTCGTCGTTAACACTCCATACGCCGACGGCGGTAGCAGCAGGATGGGCACCAGCGTCAGCGCGCTCACCACGCGGCCGGCTCGCGCCGAGCGGATGAGGCGCTTGTGCTTCGGAGCGTGTGCCGCGGCGGCCTGGCGGACCCGCTCGGCCTCGCTCGTCTCAGTCGCGCCCATTCCCGAGTCGGAACTGTCCCACACCCAGCGCCTCAGCCGCCCCGGCTCCTCTCCGGCCAATCGCGGCAAGCCGCAAGCCCGGTGGGATACTCGCCCCGATGTCGCGGCCGACGGAGGTTCTGACTTTCTGCTTCACGGACATCGAGGGTTCAACCGAACTCTGGGAACGCCAGCCCGAGGTGATGCAGCGCGCTCTGGCTTGGCACGACCGCCTGGTGGCCGGCACGATCGAGGCCCACGGCGGGCGCCTGATCCAGTCGATGGGAGAGGGAGACTCGACGGTTTCGGTCTTCGCAAGCCCGGGCGACGCTGTCGCCGCGGCGGTTTCGCTTCAACGCTCGCTGCTTCGAGACCCTGACAACGAACTCGGGCTTGCCGTGCGGATCGGGCTCCACACGGGCCCCGCCGAGCAGCGCGACGGAACCTACTTCGGCCCGACCTTGAATATCGCGGCGCGAGTCCGTGGGCTCGCGGACGGCGGCCACATCTTTCTTTCGTCGGCAGCGAACAGGGCGCTCGGTACGGGCGTCCCCACGGGATGCGCAATCGTGGACCTCGGCGATCACTCGCTCAAAGGCTTCGCGGAGCGCGAGGAGATCTACGCGGTCACCGCGGACGGCCTCAGGGCGCCGCCGTCGACCGAGTGCCCTTACCAGGGCCTGCGGGCCTATGGCCCCGACGACGGCGATCGGTTCTTCGGTCGCGACCGGACGGTCGCGGAAGCGGTCGAAATGCTGCGAGCTCACGGATGGCTCTGCGTGGTCGGCGGCTCGGGCAGCGGCAAGTCCTCGCTCCTGCGCGCCGGAGTCGCCGCGCGTTGGGGTGACGCCGCCGTGGTCACCCCAGGCGCAAGTCCAACCCCCGTTGCGGCCGGCCACGGCCTATTCGTGGTCGATCAACTCGAGGAGCTGTGGACGATCTGCGCCGAGCCCGAGCTCCGGGACGCGTTCATCGATTCGCTCCTCGCGCGTGACGGCCCGGTCGCGGTCGGGGTCAGGGCCGACTTCTACGGTAATTGTGGCGACCACCCGGCGTTCGCGGCGAAGGTCTCGGCCCACCAGCTCCTTCTCGGAGCGATGACCGATGAGGAGCTGCGCAGCGCCGTGGTCGAGCCGGCGCGAGCGTTCGGGCTGCGGGTCGAGCCCGGCTTGGTCGAGTTGCTCGTCCGCGAGGTGGCCAATCGGCCCGGGGCGCTGCCGCTGCTGTCGCACGCCCTGCTGGCGACCTGGGAGCGTCGCGACGGGCGGACTCTGACCCTCGACGCCTACCGCGCCGCCGGCGGCGTCGGCGCAGCGATCGCCGCGACCGCGGAGAGCGTCTACGCGGAGCTGGACGACTCGCAGCGCGCGGCCGCAAAGGCCGTCCTCCTGCGCCTCGTCGAGCCCGGAGAGGGAGCGGACGACACGCGCCGACGAGCGACCGTGGATGAGATCGCCTCGGTCGACACCGGCACCCCGGCGATGCCGGTCGTCGATTCCCTCGCGGGCGCGCGTCTGCTGACCGTCGACGAGGGGAGTGTCGAGCTGGCCCATGAGGCGCTGATCCGCGAATGGCCGCGGCTCCGTGCCTGGATCGACGATGAGCGCGAGGCCCTCGCGATCCGCAGGCACCTGACCGGAGCCGCGGCGGCCTGGGAGCAGCTCGGGCGGGATCCGAGTGAGCTCTACAGCGGTCCGCGGCTCGCGGCCATCCTGGATTGGCTGAAGACCGAGCCGATGCTCTCGGCCTCGGAACGGGACTTCGCCGACGCCAGCCGGGCCGAGTCCGAGCGCGTCGAGCGAGACAGGGCGCGCAGCGTCCGCCGGCTCCGGGCCCTCGTCGGCGCCGTCAGCGTCGCGCTGGTCATCGCCCTGGGCGCCGGAGCGTTCGCCCTGATCAAGGAGCAGGATGCGGCGGACTCGCGTGATCGCGCCGACATCGCGCGCGTCGCGGCCGTCTCGCGCAGCGTTGTCGAGCGCCAGCCCGACCTCGGGCTACTGCTCGCGGTGGCCGCGTTCGAGCTCGATGACACCGAGGAGACCAGAAGCGCGCTGCTGGAGGGTCTGCAGACCAACCCGTTGCTCTTCGGGTTGCTCCACGGCGTCGACTCGGGATTGGAGGCGGCGGTGTTCTCGCCCGACGGCAGCAAGCTGGTTACACCGACGTCCGACGGCACGGGGACCATCGTCTGGTCGACCAGGACGCGACGCCGGCTCGCGGTGCTCGACAAAGGAGACGCCGTCATCCAGGGCGCGGCGATCAGCCCGAACGGGAGATGGCTGGCCGTGCCGGCGGGCTATGCGCAGCCGAAGCCGAGAGCCGAGCTTCAGGTCTGGGACCTCGCCCGCAACAGGCTCGTGCGGATGATCCCGAGCCCCGCCGGGTTCCTCAGCACCGCGGCCTACAGCGCCGACGGCGACACGCTGATCACCCAGGGAGGGCCGCGCCCCGGGCGTCCGTTCGGGACAGAGGTTGTGCTGTGGAACACGCGAACCTGGCGGCCGCGCGGGGATCCGCTGCTGGTCGACCCCGAGTACGCGGGCGACAGGAAGGTCGCGGTGAGCGCCGATGGAGAGCTCCTGGCGGTGCCGCGGCCCACCGGTGGCGTGCGGGTGTGGTCGACCTCGGCCCGCAGGCCGCTGGCCACGCTGCCCACCCCCGCGCTGCCGGTCACCGCACTTGCCTTCGCGCCCGACGCGTCCGCGCTGGCGATCGGCGATGACGGCGGCGGCGTCCGCTTCCTGGATCCGCTCACGGCGAGACCGAAGGCAAAGCCGCTGGCGCTTTCGGACAGCTCGCCGGCGGCGATCGAGTACTCACCCGCTGGGTCGAACGTCGCGGTCGGCAGACGGGACGGCCGGACGCAGATCTTCGCCCTCGACTCGGGCGAGCAGCTGGGGCCGCCGCTTGCGGCGAATGCGTCCGCTATCAACGACGTTTCGTTCAGCGCCGATGGCCGCCGCCTGGCAACCGCGGGGCTCGACCGCACGGGAGCGCTGTGGCGGCTTGACGGAGAACGTGCGATCGGGACCGTCTTGCGCGGCCAGCAGGGCGCAATCACCGAGGCGACGTACACCCCCGATGGAACCCTGGTTTTGACGGCGGGCGCCGACGGGTCGGCGGCGGCCCGGGACCCGGAGACGGGGTCGATCGTGCGCCGCTTCGACCTCGGCGGCGAGGTCCTCTCGGCAGCCGTGTCGCCCGATGGCACGACGCTGGCTGCCGGCGGCACCGCCGGGCGTGTGGCGCTGTGGCCGGTCGAGGACAGCTCTGCCGAGCCGATCTCGGTCGACCTCGGACGCGCCTGGGCGCAGCAGGTCGCCTTCTCGCCCGACGGCGAGCAGCTCGCCGTGGCGGTGGATGGCGCCCGAGGCGCATGGGAGGTCGGGCGCGGCGGGCACGTGAGGTTCGTCGACCCCGCGACCGGGGCGGAGACCGCGGACCGCTTGAACCTCAGGGGGGAGCCAGCGATCGGAGTCGCCTTCAGCCACGACGGAGAGATGGTCGCGGTCACCGCTCCGAACAACCTGGTTCATCTCTTCGACGCCGACACGCACGAGCCGATCGGACAGCCGCTCGAAAACGTCGACAGTGCGATCTTCTCCACAGCCTTTGCCCCGGATTCAGAGCAGTTCGCCACAGGCACGGGCTCGGGCTTGGTGCTGCGGTGGAATGTGGACGATCGCAGCGTTATCCCGCCCCCGCTCGAGGGGGACGAGGGCGTGATCGGGGGAGTCGCCTACAGCCCCGACGGAACGCTGCTGGCGACAAGCCGGGGCGGGTTCTCGACCACCCAGCTGTGGCGGGCGGACAGCGGAGTCCGGTTCGCTGGCACCTTCGTTCCGGGGGCCTTGCCGTACACCGAGCAGACGTTCCACCTCGACCATTTCCTCGCCAACCGCCCCGCGTTCTCCCCGAGCGGGGACCGGCTGGTCACCACCGGCCTGAACGGCGCGACCGTCTCCTGGACGCTGGAACCCGATCAGTGGCGCGACGCCGCCTGCACGATCGCCGGACGGGAGCTGAGCGAAGCCGAGTGGCGGCAGTACTTGCCGGATCGCGATCCATACCCGTTGTGCGAGGGCGGGTAGCGATGGCGGCCGCACACCCATCAGAAATCGGGGCGACTGGTGAAAATTCCCCGACACCGTGCTTAATCAAGCGGATTACGCGCCTGCTGTAACCAGTCGGCCTACCGATTCCAGGAGAACTTTCCGAGCGCAACGCTGGGAGCTCCCGATTTCGCTTCTACTTGCACGCGGAAGCGGAAGCCGGGCCTTGGGGCCACCTAAAGGGAGATCAGTGCGGCCAGGAACAGGGCGAAAGCCGCCCAGGTCACCGCAAGTTGGATCCAGTTGATTGCGAAGTAGCGCCGCCGCCCCGCCTCCCAGTCCGCCGGCATGGCCTCGGGGTTCCAGGCCAAGATCAGGTTGTAGGTAGGGGTCTTCCACGCGTTGGAGACGATCCAGATACCGACGATCGCGATGCCCAGGCCGATCGCGGTAAGGACGAACGAGGTCGAGCCGGGATCGTCCCAGAGGAGCACGAGCGCGACGACCGGCCCGAAGACCATCCCGAGCGCCCAGGCATAGTTGAACACCTTTCCCCAGGAATGGTCCGCGTATCGAAGGAACCCCTCCATGAAGTTTCGGAAGTCCCGGCCCTCCATCGCTGCGAGCATGGGACGCATGATCGTGCTCAGCATCCCCAAGAGGCCAGACGCGAGCCCCGAGAGGAAAACGGTAACTGCGAGTGTCCATTCCTCGGCGGTCATTCGAACCTCCCTTGAGGTCGTAGACCTCATCCTATGGCCCCGTCCGGCCGTCAGACCTCGAGGTGCGCGGCTGTTGCTTCGCGCGATAGGCGACAGCAGAACGGGGCGCAGGGACTGCCCACCGGAACTCGACTGCCGGGTTCAATTTGGCATCGGGGCGACTGGATTTGAACCAGCGACCTTTCGGCGCCCAGCCGAATGCACTACGCCTGTATGGCGTGGCGGGGTCTAGCCGGTCCCGTCTAGCACGTCGCGCAGCGTTGCCGCGAAGGCGTCCGGGTCGCCCTGTTGGCCGAACTCACCGCCGAGAAACCCGGCGTGGTGACTGGGGAAGATGACTGCCTCCTGGCCGAGCCGCTCTGCAACGGCGAGCGCGCCGCGGTGAGCGAGCTCGCCCTTGGACTCGGCGCCGGCCGCCAGGACGATGCGGGTCGGCGCGATGCGGAGCGCGTCGAAGTCGAGTTCGTAGCGCGCCCCGCCGATCAGGTTCTGGCCGAGCAGCACGTCGTCGCGGCTTCCGTCGTCCTCGGTCGGCAGCCCGAAAGCGGCGGGATCCGGCGCGGGGCGGTCGGTGTAGTCGGCTGGGATCAGCCCGTTGAACTGGACGAGGGCGATGAACTTCGCCATCCCCGGCCCGAGGCCGTCCCGCTGGTAGGTCTCGTAGATGTCCCTGACCGCGGCCGCCGCCTCCTCGCGATCCGGCAGGACCGTGACCGTCGGCGGCTCGTGCGCGACGAGGGTCCGCACGTCCTCCGGATGCCGCGCCACCAACGCGAGCGCGTTGGTCGCCCCGCCGCTGCTCGCGAAGACGTCGATTGGACCGATGTCCAGAGCGGAGATCAGCCGGTGCAGGTCGTCGGCGTGATCCTCCGGCGTGGACTCCATGGCCCCGTCGGTCCGCTCGCTGCGCCCGATCCCGCGCGGGTCGTAGGTCACCACGATCCGGTCGCGCAAGTACTCGGCCAGCGTCGTAAACCCCGCGGCAGACATCGGCGAGCCGATCATCAACAGCGCGTGCGCCTCCGCTTCGCCATCTGGCTCGCGGACGTCGTAGCGCAGCCTCGCGCCGGGCGTTTCCAGCGTCTCGGTCTTCGCGTCCTTCGGCTTCGTCTGTACTTCGGTCATGCCACGCTCCCTTCTGGATGGTCTGACAACTAGGACCGCGGGGCGCGGCGAAACTCATCGCTCGTCGTCATCCGCCTCCGACCGACCGTGTCAATGACTAGGGCGTCGGACCGTCCTCGCGGGCGATCTCCTCGCGATCGCGCGCGTCGTCTGCTTCGATCGAGCGTGCGTCGGCCAGCACCTGTTCCAGGTCGCCCGGCGGGATCATGACCGCGCCCGAGGAGTCGGCGAACACGTACGTGCCAGGGATCACCCCTACACCGCGCAAGACGACGGGTACGTTGGCCTGAAACGGTGTTATCTCGCCCCCACCCCATCGCGTCGCCTCGCCCGCGCAGTAGGCGGCGAAGTCATATCCGGCCAGCTCGTCGAAGTCACGCAGGCGCCCGTCGGTCAGCACCCCCGCCAGACCGTAGCGCTGGAGGCGAGAAAGCTTGGTTCCGCCACCCATCGAGACGTCGGTGTAGCCGTTGGAGGCGAGCACAAGGACCTTGCTCCGCGGGTCGTCGCCGACCGCTTCGTAGAACAGGTTTCCGAGGTTATAGCGCTCGGGATCGAGCGAAGCCGAGCAGCTCGGGAAGTAGGAGATGGTCACCGCGGCGCCGAACAGGACCCGCCCCGGCGTCGGAGTGACGAGATCGAGGATGTGGCAGCGGTGGCGATGAAGCCGCCCCATGGCGTCCACCAGGTCCGCGCACTTGAGGCCCTCTACCGCTGCTGCGTGGTCCATTGCTTACCCGCCAAGAGCTCGCGAGCCTCTTGCGCGTCGTGCGGGCTGACCATGATGTCGTGCGCCCCGACAGACGCCAGGCCGTCACCGGCCCCGGCCCCGCTATTGGTCAACCGGGGCAGGCACTCGATGCCGGCGCCGCGCAGTACCGAACAGAGCAGTTCGGCCTCGGGCTCGCTGGCGGCAGTCTCGGCTACGACCCAGTCATCGGGGCGAGTCATGGTCGGTTTCCTACCCGAATGTGAACGCGTACGCCTCGGCGCCGGGCTCGAGGAACGCGATCTCCAGCGTCCGTTCGCGGACCACGTCGTCCTGGCGAACGAGCTGGTACAGGCGGCCGTCCCGGAGCACTCCGTTGCCGTCCTCGTCGACGTCCACACCATGTGACGCGCCGGGAGGTTCGCCATCGAGGAGCACGCGGAATGGGATCGGCTCGTGCGCTCCGGACGAGAGCACGAGGTGCGCGTCGCGCGCGCGAAACCGGAAGGCGATGGTCCCCCCGGCGTCCTCGAGCACGACGCTCTCACGCTCGACCGTCCACTTGCCCGCGATGGTCCATTGGTTCAAGCGCAGGCGCTCGGGCGGTTCGTCGGGTGGCGCGAGCTGGCCCGTGCGGCCGTAGCCGAGGTACGTCTCCGGCGTACTCAGATGGTCCCAGTCGGCCTCCGCCTCCACGCCGAGTCCCTCGACCGAGGCAAGCTCGCGCTCGATGCCGAGCAGACCCTGGATCATGCGCTCCGATTCCTCGTATCGCCCTTCGCCGAAACGCTGATCGCGGATGATGCCGTCGGTGTCGACGAAATAGAGCGCCGGCCAGTAGTGGTTGTCGAACGCGCTCCAGATCTCGTAGTCGTTGTCGGCAGCGACCGGGTAGTGAATCCCTCGCTCCTCCGTCGCCTGCCGCACGCCTTCGATGTCGTGCTCGAACGAGAACTCCGGCGTGTGGACGCCAATCACGATCAACCCGTCGTCTCGGTAGGCCCGCGCCCAGGCGCGAACGTACGGCTCCTGGCGCAGCCAGTTGATGCACGTCAGCGTCCAGAAGTTGACAACGACGACGCGGCCATCGAACTCGGCGGGGCCGAGTGGCTCAGAGTTGAGCCACCCGGTCGCCCCGCCGAGCGAGGGCATGTGCAGCCGTTCGAACGGCATGCGCAGACGTTCGAACACGGTCACCTAGCGGAGCGACCGGAGCCCTGTGCGGACCTCCGGGACGAACAGCTCGGGCACCTGCCAGGCGGCGAAATGTCCGCCCTTCTCGAGCTGGTTGTAGTGGATGAGCTTGGGATAGGCCTGCTCGGCCCAGTTCCGCGGAGCCGCGTCGATCTCGTCCGGGAAGATGCTTACGGCTACTGGGATGGAGACTCCCTTCACGTCGTAGAAGCCGAGCTTGTTCTCCGCATAGATGCGTCCCGACGAGACACCCGTGTTCGTCAACCAAGTGAAGGTGATGTTGTCGAGCACGTCGTCTCGCGTGAGGCCCCAACCCTCCTGGCCGTCGAAGAGGCCCAAGATGCCTTCCATGCTGGCCGCGTCGTGGTCGATCATCCACGCGGCCAGGCCGATGGGTGAATCCGCAATTCCGTACAACGCCTGCGGGTGGGTCCCCATCTCCTGTGCGTAGCCGATGTCTGTCGCGAAGAAGACCTTCAGGTTCTCGAAGACGCGGGTTTCCTCTTCGTCCAGACCGGCCGGCGCCGGGCCGCCTGACAGGAGCGCCGTATGAACGTCGGCTGGAATAGCACCCGGCATGTTGGTGTGGATGCCGATCAGCTCCGGGGGAGCCAAGACCCCCATCTGGTCCACGATGATCGCGCCCCAATCGCCCCCCTGGGCCGCGAAGCGCGTATATCCAAGGCGCTTCATGAGCTCTGTGAAGGCACTTGCGATGCGCACGGCGTCCCAGCCGGTGGTTGTCGGCTTGCCGGAGAGCCCAAAGCCCGGCAGCGACGGAATCACCAGATGAAACGCGTCCGCTGCGCTCGCGCCGTGGGCCGTCGGATTGGTCAACGGATCGATGATCTTCAGCTGCTCGATGATCGAGCCCGGCCATCCGTGCGCGACGATGAGCGGCAAGGCATCTTCGTGCTCCGAGCGAACGTGGATGAAGTGGATGTCAAGGCCATCGATCTCGGTGATGAAGTGCGGCAGCGCGTCCAGTCGCTCCTCGCACTTGCTCCAGTCGTACTCCTCCACCCAGTAGCGCGCGAGCGCCTGCATCGACGCGAGCCGCGGGCCCTGCGAGAGATCGTCGACGGTCTCCGCTTCGGGCCAGCGTGTGGCCAAGATGCGCGCACGCAGGTCGTCGAGATCCGCTTGGGGGATCTCTCCCTCAAGCGGCCGGATCGCTGTGGCGTCCGCTGACTTGTCGGCCATGACACGCATGTGGGCTCCTAACGTTGAGTGGCGATGGCGCAGACCGTTTGGGGTCGGTACGCCCATACACCGGCCGAGGGTCGGAGCCGGAAAGGTTCGCTCGCCGAAGGTTGGGGCGAAGCGCACAGTCATCCTACACCCGGACGGAGTGGCTCTCGGAGGGCGCTTCGCAGAGTTGGGCTCGGGCTGACACCAAGACCTTGCCGCCCTGCGGGTCATTGCCAACCGCGTCGTACAACAGGGCACTCATGCGCTCTGAGCGGCGATCGCCGGCGCACACGCCGCCAACTCACCGCGCCGGGGCATGTCGCGGCGCAACATCGCGAACGCGATCCCGCCGACGATCAGCGGAAGCCAGAACAGGATCACCCTGTAGGCGAGCACCGCCGCGGCGGTCCCGGCAGCGGGCGCTCCGTAGACGATCAGGGTTCCGATCAAGCCAGCGTCGATGCCCCCGATTCCGCCCGGGATCGGCAGCAACCCACCCAGCTGGCCGATCAGATACCCCATCAGGATCACCGTCAGCGGGACAGAGACGCCGAAGGCCTTGAAGGTCGCCCACAAGACGGCGTTGTCGAAGGCCCAGTATCCGAGCGATCCGGCCAGTACACGCCAGTTGCCCGACCGCACGATCGCAAACGCCTCGTGGGACCCCCTTGTCAATTCCCGGCGCACGGCGCTGAGGGCGCGTTCGATGGGTGGAGAGTCGAGCTCCCCGGCAGCGCCGGGGCCAAGGCGCGAGAACACGAAGACGGCAAGGAGCGCCAGCGCCGCGACGGCCGCAGGAAACAGGGTCAGCCATAACGACAGATCCGGGCCCAGGCCGAGCGCCATCGCCGCCCCGAGCACGGCGACGGCGACGAAGTTGACCCCGCTCTTGATCACAAAGAACGCGACCGAGCGGCGGGCGATCTTCCGGCCGTCCATACCTCCGCGCTTCAGGATCCAAGCACCGAGGGCAAGTCCGCCGATGCCGCTTGCTGGCACGAGTGAGCCCATCGCCAGCTCCGAGCCGCCGATCTGCCAACTGCGCCGCCACGGCAGGCCGGTACAGAAGATGGGCCCGAACATGAGCACGTAGGCGGCGAAGGAAAGACCCTCCAACAACACTCCCAGCGCCAGCCACTGGGCGTCTGCGTTGGCAAGCTCGTCGCGGACGGCCCCCAAACCAGGCGCGAGCAGTGCGATGGCACCGAGAACGCCGAGGGCCGCAAGCGCCAGAAGGCCGCGGCGCCGTAGCGTCGGCGACTGAAACTCGGCCGGCAGGTCCTCCGGACGATTACCATCGACCCCGATTCGATCAGGGGTTTCGGGCAGGCCGACCACTTGCGGCTCGGCTAACCGGGCTGTACCCATCGTCGACTCCCGGTTGGGCTGTGGTCGCGCTTCCCGCGTCCCGCCCACCGTTGTGACGGTCTAACAGCGGCAGCTGATCCAAATGTCGAGTCGAACCCGAGACGATCGCCCAAGTCACGTGTGAACCCTGAGGTCATAGGAGCGACCCCAACCCCTCTAGGGCAGCCCAGCCGACCACGATCTCGAGCACGACGCCCGCGAGGAGGACCACAGTCCCGGCGACAGCGACGGCGAAGTCTTCGAGCAGCACCGCGAGCGAAATGAGCACCACTCCAAGTGCGGGCAGGGTGTCGAGGCCCGTGAACGGCACCGCTAGGAAGGCGCCGAGCGAGCCTGCGATGACTAGCGCTCCGAAGACGATGTTGCTTATCCGATGGTCGAAGGCCGTTCTCAGACGCGGTCGCGAGACTCGCTCCAGTCGCCGCACAATGTTCATCAGCCCCGTGAGAAGTCGTGCTTGCTTGTCGCCCCCCAGGTCCACTGCCTCCCAGCGCCGTGGCAGCCAGACGCAATCGCGGTTCGCGATCAGCTGGAGCGCCAGCAGCATCGCGATCGCCTCGAGGACCTGCGTCACGCCACCGGTGGGCAGTGGGAGGGCCGACGGCGCCAGCAGGAAGAGGAACAGCACGGCGAAACTCCGCTCCTCGAACAGGTCGATGAGACTCCCGAGCGTCTTGTCGCCATCGCTCCGCAGCCAGCCATCCAGCTCGTCGCTGAGCCTCATCGCGCCCGTCGTACCGCTCCGCTCGCCGAGCGAGCCGGTCCAGGCCGCTTGGCTCGCCCCGGCCATCCGGCTCACCCGAACGTGAACGAGTGTGCCTCGGCGCCGGGCTCGGCGCAGTGCTCACCCGGCGAGCCGCCGCCGATGACGATGACGATGACGGTCATCGTCACTGCTCGAGCTCATCGTTCCCACCGTCGGGTACTACGACGATGCCTTTGGCCTCTGCCATGTAGCGCCCGGCGGCCGCGGAGGCCTCGTCCGGAGAGCTCCCGCTCTGGCGAGCGTCCATGTACGCGGCGTACCAGTCCCACCAGTCATGCGGTGGGGCGACCGCCTCGAATGCGCCGTGACGCTCAGACGTTTCGTGCAGCAGATCTGCGAGCGAAGCGATTTCCATGTCAGTCCTCCGGCTCTAGGCGGCCCTGCAACTCGGCGGGGCCGAGTGGCTCGGAGTTGAGCCACTCGGTCGCCCCGCCGAGCGAGGGCGTGTGCACACGATGCACACGACGAAATACGGTCACCTAGCGCAGCTTCCGGAACCCGGTGCGGACCTCTTTTGACAGGAGCTCGGGCTGCTCCCAGGCGGCGAAGTGCCCGCCCTTGCCGAGCTTGTTGTAATGGATGAGCTTGGGGTAGGCCTCCTCCGCCCAACTCCGCGACGGCGTGTAGATCTCGTCAGGGAAGACGCTCACGGCCACCGGGATCTCCACGATCGCCCGAGCGTCGGCGGTCGGCCAGCCCTTCGGGTCGAAGAAGTTGGCCCTGTCTTCCCAATAGAGGCGTGCCGCAGAAACCCCCGTATTCGTCAACCAGTAGTGGGTGATGTTGTCGAGCACGTCGTCTCGGGTCAGGCCTTCCTGGGCCCCGTCGACAAAGACGCGAGAGATCAGCGCCATGCTGGTCGCGTCGTGATCGATCATCCATGCGGCGAGGCCGATGGGTGAATCCGCAATTCCGTACAGCGCCTGCGGGTGGGTCGCACTCTCGAGTGCATAGCCCGCGTCCGTCGAGAAAAAGGTCAGCAGCTCATCGAAGATGCGGGTTTCCTCGTCATCGAGCCCGGAGGGGTCGCCGGACTGGACCGCCGCTGAGACGTTGGGCCGAACAGCACCAGCGAAGTTGGTGTGGATGCCGAGCAACCCCGGAGGCGCCTGTACACCCATCCGCTCAGCGAGTTCCGCGCCCCAATCGCCGCCCGTGGCGACGTAGCGGTCGTATCCCAGACGGTCCATCAGCTCGGCGTAGGCACGAGTGATGCGCTCAGGGCCCCAGCCGGTCTCGGTCGGCTTACCTGAGAACCCGTAGCCCGGCATTGACGGAATCACCAGATGAAACGCGTCCGATGCGCTCGCGCCGTGCGCGGTCGGATTGGTAAGCGGGTCGATGATCTTCAGCTGCTCGATGACCGAGCCGGGCCATCCGTGCAAGACGATGAGCGGCAGCGCGTCTTCATGCTCCGACCGAACGTGGATGAAGTGGATGTCCAGCCCATCGATCTCGGTGATGAAGTGCTGTAGGGCGTTCAGCCTCTCCTCGCACTTGCGCCAGTCGTACTCCTCCGCCCAGTAGCGCGCGAGCGCCTGCATCATCGCGAGCTGTGGGCCCTGCGACAGATCGTCGACGGTCTCCTTATCTGGGAAGCGAGTGGCGACGATGCGCGCACGCAGGTCATCGAGATCCGACTCGGGGGTCTCGATCGTGAAAGGCCGGATCGCAGTGGCGTCCGCTGACTTTTCGGTCGTGACAGACATGAGGCTCCTGACGTTGGTGTTCATGGCGTATACCGTTTGAGGTCGGTACGCCTTCACACCGGCCGAGGGTCGGAGCCGGAAAGATTCGCCCGCCGAGGTTTGAGGCGAAGCGCTGAACCACCATACACCCGCGCGCAAGCGGCCCTCGGCGGGCGCTTCCCAGAGTTAGACTCGGGTTGACGGGAACCGTCGATGAGCTATCGCGAGACCGAGCACCTCCGGGTGCTGATAGCCAACGAGCGCAAGGATCAGCTGGCGCTCGTCGCACCGATGGTCGCGAACCTCGGGCATGAGGTGATCGCACGCGAGATCGACGTTGCGGACGTCGGAGTCGTGACCGCCAGGGAGCGACCCGATGTGGCCCTGGTCGGCCTCGGCAAGAGCTCGGAGCATGCTCTCGCCTTGATCGACCGGATCGTGCAGGAGGCCACGTGCCCGGTGATCCTCCTCATTCACACGCCCGATCCCGCCTTCGTCAAGGAGGCATCGAAGCGCGGCATCTTCGCCTACATCACGGACGACGAGGTCGACGATTGGCAGAGCGCGATCGACATTGTGCTCCGCCGGTTCACCGAGTACCACGACCTCGAGGGCGCCTTCGGCCGCCGAGCGGTCATCGAGCGAGCCAAGGGCATCTTGATGGAGCGTCATTCGGTCGACGACTTTGACGCCTTCGAGATGCTGCGCGACCGATCGCGCCGGGCCAATACCAAGCTCGCCGACGTCGCGGTCGCCATCGTCGAAAGCCATCGGCTGCTGCCGAAGCAGCCGGACATCACGTCCTGACCCGTTACCTAGCGAATGCTTGCTTGCTTGATCGGGGCGACTGGATTTGAACCAGCGACCTTTCGGCCCCCAGCCGAATGCGCTACCCGTGAATAGGGGTGTCGCCGGGTTGGTTCTACGCCTGTCCAGGCGTCTGGAGTTCGGTTGAGTTCCGCTGAGTTACGTGCAGATTGGGCCCTCGAATGGGACCCTGGCCGGCGCGGAGTCAACCGCGCGTCCTGCCGCTCTCACGCGAAAGGAGAAGCGCGCCGAATGGCCTGCGGGCTGAGAAACTCGGCCGGCCGTAGGGGCGGTGATAATTGGCGCCCGTCGATCCGCACCCGATCGGAGGACCCATGGACAGATCAGCCGAACTCGAGCAGTTCGTCGCCGCCTGGTTCGCAGCGGCCTCCGGCGGCGACGCCGCGCTCGTTGACGCACACGTCTCGCCCGACGACGCCACCCGTCTGATCGGCAGCGATCCCGCCGAGGTCTTCAAGGGCGGCAATGCCGTCGCCGAGTTCCTTCGGGGTGAGGTCGAGGGCGCCGGCGGCAACGTCACGTTCATGCCGAACGACACCGAGGCGTTCAGCGAGGGGTCCGTGGGCTGGGCGACCACGAACGTCACGATCACCATGCCGGACGGGAAGCACGTGTCCCCGCGCTGGAGCGCCGTCTTTCGCATGGAGGACGGCGTCTGGAAGTTCGTCCAGATCCACGCCTCGATCGGCATCGCTAACGAGGACATCGGCTGGATGTACCCCGACTGATCCAGTTCGCCCCGGGTGATTTGGCCACTTGCTGCTCCTCTGCGCGAGAAGCGGGCGCCGCGTCGCTCCCCAACGACACGCCTCCCGTCGTCCTGAGCGCAACTGTGGTCCATCACCACCGCTCACGCGGCGGGAGCGAAACTCTCCGCTTCATCGCACTCACCGGCGATGAGAGCGATCAGCTCACCGCCTCGATGCGGTCGACCGTCGCTCGGAATGCGATGGTGGCCTCGCCGAGAGCTCCGAGGTCCTCGTCGCCGATCGCGGCCACCAGCTCGGCGAGCCCGCCGTCCACGCCGGCGAGGTCGGCAGGGTCCAGCACGTGGGCGATCCGGTCGCGGATCCAGTCGAGGTTGGCCACGTCGGAGCGAATCGCGCTCAGATCGTGTGCGTTCACGTCGACGGCGAGCATCGCCGCCTGGAGGTCGAGGCGGGCGAGGTCGATCTCGGCAGGTGGGCGGTGGCGGAGCTGGAGGTCGAGGCTGGCGACACCGACGGCGATCGCTGCGAGCCGGCTCCGGACTGAGTCGCGGGTTCCGACCGCGACATCGAGCTCGGCGAGCGATCGAGCCATCTGCTCCGCCAGCAGCCTCGGCACGTCGGCGGTATGAAACGCGCGCCAGTCGGCCCTGAGTAGGGCCAGGGCCCGAGCCGTACCGGGCCAGTCCTGCCCGGGACTCGCTTCGAAGATCGCCGCCGCACCGCTCGAGATCCGCTCCAGCTCGGCCGGCACTTGTCCCGTGAGGGCGTCGACCGGCACCGCGAGCGCCAGCTGTTCAACGTCGCGGCCGTCGCGGGTGAAGAACTCGCCATAGCCGGGCGCCCACTTCTTGATCTCCGGGCCGTCCGGGTGGTGCTCGTCGATCACGTAGGCGCCAGAGATCGGGCCGCGGGGGCCCTCGACGGTTGCATCGACCTTCTCCACGGTCGACTCCTCGAACGCGAGCCCGGGGACGTTCTCGGAGCGGTAGGCGTCGCCGACCTGCGGATCGGCGGCGGTGATCATCCCGGGCGGGCCGTCGCGGCCGGCGAGCCAGGCGCCGTCCATGTCGGCGATGTGGCCGTCGCCGGCGTAGTTGAAGACGTCCTCGCCGAAGTACCAGACGGCGCCGTCGTCGGCCTGCGCGTAGTAGTCGATCGCCACCTCCTTCATCCGTCCCTCGCGGTAGGCGACGAACTGGGACACGGCGCACTCGACCAGCGTTCCGTTCCACTCGATCGCCCTCGTCTCGGGCAGGAGCGTGATCTCGATCCGAAGCGGGTCGCCGTCGACCTCGCCGAGGACCACCGCCGATGGGATCTCGGTGATCGGGTTGAGCGGACTGTCGATCGTCGCCGGGTCGCTGAATGAAGGCGCCGCGAGGTCGATCCGCTTACCGTCGGGCGCGAACGGGAACTCTGACACCCCGGCGGCGGCGTACTGGGCGTGCGACGGCTGCGGGATCATCCCGGCCGCCGCCACCTCGGCGGAGGTGCCCTCGGGTGCCTCGCCGCCGCACCCGAACATGGTCCCCAGCGCAGTCAGACCGATCCCCAGGAGCATCCCACGAGGATTCGCGCTCATGAGCGTGAGCCTGATCGACGCCGATGAAAGGAGGATGAGAGCCCTTCCTCTCCCCCGGAACGGACAGCCCGCCCGGGAACGGATCGCCGGTTTCGGGAATTACCGCCGACAACGAGCGCTGCTGCGTCGTGGAGAAGGCGCGCTTCGCCAGTGTGTTCAACCCCGATCGGGACCGGGGACAAACTGGGCCCCGGGGGGAAGCGCTATACCCGCCCGCGTGCTAGCCAAGTAACGAGGAAATGCGGTATTTGCGGCCCTTTTAGTCGGGGCGACTGGATTTGAACCAGCGACCTTTCGGCCCCCAGCCGAATGCGCTACCAGACTGCGCCACGCCCCG
>DAIRGH010000124.1:0-8269 GCA_036794585.1 Solirubrobacterales bacterium
CCGCAGCCGCGCTGGCGCGGCTCGCGATCCGGGCGACGCGGACGTCGAGCGGCTCGCGCTCGCCGAGACCGAGGGCGAGCACCAGCGCGGCCAGCGCCCCGGCGGCGGCGACTAGCAGCACGGTCCCCCCGGCGGCGCGAGCAAGGAACCCGCGGCCTTTGCCCTGTGCCAGCACCGCCGGCCATGTTAGGGTCAGCCCAGTGGCTGCAGGGAGGCATCTTCGCCGGTTCGCCCTGACTCTCGGGATCGCCGGGATCGCGGCCCTCTCGATCGCACCCCACGCGGGCGCCGCGGCGAAGGGCTTCAAGTACGGCGTCGCCGCGGGGGACGTCACCGACAGCTCCGCGATCCTCTGGGCGAAGGCGAACAAGAGCGGCGACGCCCTGATCCAGCTCAGCGAGGCGGGCGGCTTCGGCAAGTGCGACCTCGATGACGCCCCCGGCAAGCTCAAGGTGGAGGCGAAGGACAGCAACGACAACACCGTGCAGAAGAAGGTCACCGGCCTCGATCCCAACACCGGCTACGCCTACCGCTTCTGCATGGAGGGCGGTGCCAAGAGCGCGACCGGCCAGTTCGAGACCGCTCCCGACCCGAAGAGCAACGAGAAGATCACGTTCGCGATGTCGGGCGACCAGGACGCACGCCCGCGGGGCGGGGCGGGCTACGAGGAGTCGGGGCCGTTCTGGAACAACTTCGAGATCTGGACGGCGATCCGCAAGCAGCGCAACGACTTCAACGTGCTGCTCGGCGACACGATCTATTCCGACAGCGAGATCCCCGGCTACACGTTCCAGGACCTTGCGCTGACGAAGCAGCAGAAGTGGGAGGCCTACGGGACCAACCTCGCGATGAAGCCCTGGGCCAAGGCGCGCGGCGCCGCCGCCTACTACAGCCACTGGGACGACCACGAGTTCATCAACAACTTCTCCCCCGCCGCGGACACGTTCCCGCTCGAAGTCGGCACCTTGAACATGGACGGACAGCAGCTCTACAACCGCAGCGTCGCCGCGTTTACGGACTACAACCCGATCACCTTCTCGAAGCAGGACGGGATCTACCGCTCCGCCCGATGGGGGAAGAACCTGGAGGTGTTCTTCCTCGACCAGCGCTCGTTCCGCAGCACCACCGCCGATTACCAGGGCAACTGCGACAACCCGCCGGGCAGCGGAGACCGGGATTTCGCCCCGACAGCCCCGCCGAGCACCCGGAGCTTCTTCAGCCCGGTGGTCCCCCAGTTCAACAACCCTCCGCCCCAGAGCTGCCTCAACGCGATCAACGACCCGAACCGCACCTTCCTCGGCCAGCGGCAGCTGAAGCAGTTCAAGAAGGAGATCGAGAACTCCAACGCGACCTTCAAGGTGATCATGAACGAGGTCCCGGTCCAGCAGTACTACATCGATCCCTACGACCGCTGGGAGGGCTACGCGGCGGAGCGCCAGGAGATCCTCCACTTCCTGCAGGACAACGTGAAGAACGCCGTCTTCCTGACCGCCGACGTGCACGCGAACCTCGTCAACGACGCCCGCTTCTGCACGCTCGAGAGCGGCTGTCCACAGAACTCGGGCATCCTCGACATCACCTCGGGCCCGATCGCGACCAAGACCTACACGCAGGAGGTCTCCGACGCGGTGGGCAACCAGTCTGCCGGGGTCTTGGCCCACGATTTCTTCCTCAAGCGCCAGCCTCCCGACGGGCCCGGCCTGCAATGCGCGGCGATGGACGTGGACAGCTACGCGCAGGTCACGGTGACCAAGAAGGAGCTGAAGGTCGACCTGCTCGACGCAAACGACCAGCCGGTCAAGGACACGGCCGACCGCGACAACGCAGCGGCCGCGCCGGCGTGTCCGCAGATCGTGGTCCCGAAGCAGTAGCGGCTCGGTGCGCACGCAGCCCCGCTTCCCCGGGGTGGCCGAGGGCGCCGGCCACTACGAGAGCTTTTACCTAAAAGCGACGAAGCCGGGCGGCGGCCAGGCGATCTGGATCCGCCACACGGTGCACAAGCGACCCGGTAAAGCCCTGAACGGCTCGTTGTGGTTCACGCTCTTCGACGCCGACGCCGCGGGTCCCCGGGCGACCAAGATGACCGTGCCCGCCGGCCAGGTGAGCGCGCCGCAAGGTAGCTACGTCGAGATCGACGGCGCCTCGTTCGCCCCAGGCAGGGCCGGCGGCGAGTTCGCCACGGAAGCGTTCGGCGCCGCCTGGGATCTCAGCTTCGACTCAGAGGCCGCGGCCTTCCGGCACCTCCCTTACGACTTCCTCTACGGCGCGCCGCTGCCGAAGACCAAGTTCCTGTCTCCCTACCCTGACGCCCGCTTCGACGGCACGGTCACCGTTGACGGCACCGAGCTCGAGCTCCAGCGCTGGCCGGGGATGGTCGGCCACAACTGGGGCGCCGAGCACGCCGAGCGCTGGACCTGGATCCAGGCGAACGAGTTCCGCGAGGCGGACGCCTGGTTCGACGCTGCCCTCGGCCGGATCAAGGTCGGGCCGCTGACCACGCCCTGGGTCGGAAACGGCATGCTCAGCCTCGACGGGGAGGTGCACCGGCTCGGGGGCTTCGACCGGATCCGCTCGACGAAGGTCGACGACGAGCCGACCGAGTGCGAGTTCGAGCTCTCCGGCAAGGACATCAAGGTGCGGGGGCGCGTCTTCTCGGAGCCGCGCAACTTCGTCGCCTGGGTCTACGCCGACCCAAAGGGCCCCGAGCACAACACGCTGAACTGCTCGATCTCAGACCTCGAGCTGACGGTTGAGCGCAAGGGCCACGAGCCGCGTCGGCTCGAGTGCATCGGCGGCGCCGCCTACGAGCTCGGCATGCGCGAGACGGACCACGGCATCCCGCTGCAGCCTTACCCGGACGGCTGAAACCGCGCTACTCGGGCATCGGCACCGAGTGAAACACGGCGATCTTCCAGTCGCCATCCTCGCGCCGCAGGGTCAGCGAGGTCGGTGCGGTGATCTCCTGGCGCTCGCCGCCCATGTCGTAGGTCTGATCGACGACGCAGGTGATGACACCCGCCTCGGCCCACTCGATTGCGTGCACGTCGCGAACGCTCGATCTCACCTCGTCGACCATGCCCTCGAGCTGGCCGAAGTAGGCCTCTAGCGCGGCGCGACCTCGCATCCAGCCCTTGCTGATCTCGTCGATGCCCTGGGCGTCGTCGGTGAGCATCGAGGCCAGGGTCTCGGTGTCCATCACGTCCACGGCGGCGAAAACGCGGTGGACCTGGTCCTCCAGGGTCGCCGTCTGCTGGGACATCCCGTCCTCCTCTCCTTGAGTGCGCGGCGGTCGCTCCGACCCTATTGCGCCCGCCGCGGCGCCGCAACCGCTAGCGGTGGTCGAAGCGCGCCCAGGTCGAGCGCAACTCGAGTCGCGTGCGCAGGGTGGCGCCGTCGACGATCTCGCTGCCGTCCGATCCGACGACGTTGGCGCGGACGATCCGTGGCGACTCGCCGCGGTCGATCACGGCGATCTTTCGCAGCTTGCCCTTGAAAAGGCCCGAGAGCTTGTTCTCCATCTCCTCGTCGCTGAACTCGAGCGTCCACTTGTGGACGGGCGAGAGATCGTCGTAGGGGTCCTTCACCGACTTCAGATAGGGGACTCGGCTGCCGCCGGAAAAGCCGTACTCGGAGTTCTCGGTCTCACCTCCCGAGGTCGAGAAGAAGTACGTGGTCGCGATCTCGCCGTCGTAGGTGACGACCTCGCCCTCGGTTGCGCCGACGGCCTCGTTGGTCGCCGCCGTCTCGGACGACTTGCCGCCGTAGACCTGGCTGCGGGTGTCGTCGTAGTGGTCGAACGGGCCTCCGCGCGAGGTCGCGAGGCCGTAGGAGCGCGCGGCCACCGCCTGCGCGCGCAGCGCTTCGGCGGGCCACGACGAGGGGACCTCGTTGGCGACCACGCCCTTGACATATGACTCGGCCCCGAGCGAGTTGATCACCATCAGCTTGCCGCCGTCCTCGCGGGCGACGAGGTTTCCCCGGTAGATGCCGTGGCTGCCGATCCGCAGCGTGCTGCCCGCCTTGCCCTCGGCACCGCAGGCCTTGATCTTGTCGCCGCCGGCGTCGCGCAGCACGACCGCCCCCTCGTCGGCGGCGAAGGAGTAGTCGTGCGCGGGATTGAGCCGCTTGCCGCAGGCTCGGCCGGCGAGGCTGAACTCGATCGAGCCCTCGCCGCCGTCGAGCAGAACGCGCACGGTGCCCCCACCCTGCTTGTCGAGGCCGGTGCCGGTGTAGTAGTGAGCGAGGATCTGCTCGTAGTCGTGCCCGTGCTTGGCGTATCCGTAGGCGCCGTATTGCGACAGGCCGACGCCGTGGCCGAAGCCGCGCCCCTCGACCTTCCACGAGCCGTGCGCCGCGGCGGGCGCGAGCAGCGCGCCGGCGGCGAGCAGGGCGATCGTTATGCGCTTGGCGACCTTCATCGATTCACACCCCCGGAGTTGCAACAGGGTAGGGAGTGCGGAAGTCGCGGTTTCGCGGCCCTTGATTGCGGGCCTTTCTCTTGCCGGCGGGCGTGCGCCCGCTACGCTGCCTTCAAGCCGAACTGGAGGTCAGATGAGCACCGCAACACAGGAGAAGTCGGTCGTCGAGACGGTCCCGAATCAGCTCCTGATCGGCGGCGAGTGGCGCGACGCAAGCGGTGGCGGGACGCTCGGAGTCGAGGATCCGGCGACGGGCGAGACGATCGCCGAGGTCGCCGACGCAACGCCTGAAGACGCCAAGGCCGCGCTCGACGCCGCCGTCTCCGCACAGGCCGAGTGGGGAGCAAGCGCCCCGAACGAGCGCAGCGAGATCCTCCACCGCGTCTTTGCGGCCCTCAACGAGAACGCCGACGAGCTGGCCCTGCTCATGACCCTCGAGATGGGCAAGTCGCTGAAGGAGTCGAAGGCCGAGGTCGTCTACTCGGCCGAGTTCTTTCGCTGGTTCTCGGGCGAGGCTCTGCGCCTTGACGGCTACTACAAGGCCACCGGTACCGGCGCGGGCCGGGTGCTGGTCATGCGCCAGCCCGTCGGGCCCTGCTACTTCATCACCCCATGGAACTTCCCGATGGCGATGGGCACCCGCAAGCTGGGGCCGGCGATCGCCGCCGGGTGCACGATGGTGGTCAAGCCGGCCCAGCACACGCCGCTGTCGATGCTGGCGCTGGCGAAGCTGCTGGGGGAGGCCGGCCTGCCGGCGGGGGTGGTGAACGTGGTCACCAGCGCCTCATCGAGCGACGTCTCGAAGCCGATCATCGGCGACCGGCGGCTGCGAAAGCTCTCGTTTACCGGCTCGACCGAGGTCGGCCGCAAGCTGATCGCCCAGTCGGCCGAGAACGTGCTCAACGTGTCGATGGAGCTCGGCGGCAACGCGCCGTTCCTCGTCTTCGACGACGCCGACCTCGACGACGTGATCGAGGGCGCGATGATCGCGAAGATGCGCAACATCGGCGAGGCGTGCACGTCGGCGAATCGCTTCCACGTCGCCTCGCCGGTTGCCGATGAGTTCGCCGACAAGCTCGCGCAGAGGATGGGCTCGCTGAAGCTCGGCCGCGGCACCGAGGAGGGAGTCGAGGTCGGCCCGCTGATCAACGAGGAACAGCGCGAGAAGGTCTCGGAGCTGGTCGCCGACGCGGTCGACAAGGGCGCCAAGGCCCTGGTCGGCGGCAAGGCGGCCGACGGCGCGGGCTACTTCTACGAGCCGACCGTGCTCGCCGACGTCCCCGACGGCGCGCGCATGCTGAGGGAGGAGATCTTCGGCCCGGTCGCGCCCGTGAAGGGCTTCGACTCCGAGGAGGAGGCGATCGCGGCGGCCAACGACACCGAGTACGGGCTGGTCGCCTACCTCTACACGCGCGACATCAAGCGCGCGCTGCGTGTCTGCGAGCGGCTCGAGACCGGGATGGTCGGCCTCAACCAGGGCATGGTCTCCAACGCCGGCGCGCCGTTCGGTGGCGTCAAGCAGTCCGGGATCGGCCGCGAGGGCGGCAACGAGGGCGTCCACGAGTACCTGGAGACCAAGTACGTCGCCGTCAACCTCTGAGCCGCCGACGCTGTACGAGTGGGCGGGCGGGGAGCCCGCCCTCCGGCGCCTGATCGACGCGTTCTACGACCGGGTCGAGGCCGACGAGCTGCTGTCGACGTTCTTTCCCGGCGGTGTCAACGAGGATCACCGAGCGCATGTCACGGCGTGGTGGTGTGAGGTGTTCGGCGGACCCGACCGCTACAGCCGCGAGCTGGGCGGCTACGAGCGGATGCTCGAGCACCATGCCGGCCTCGGAATCAGCCCCGAGCAGCGCTTGCGGTTCGCGACCCTGATGAGCCAAGCCGCCGACGACGCGGAGCTGCCGGATGACCCCGAGTTTCGCTCGGCGTTCGTCGCCTACGTCGAGTGGGGCACCCGGCTGGCGCTGCACAACTCGCAGCCGGGGGCCGAGGTGTTCGAGCACGCACCGGTGCCGCGCTGGGGCTGGGGCGAGGCGCCGCCGTTCGAAGGCTGATCAGATGTCGAACAGGCCCGACATACCGGTGACATCGAGGATGTCGACGCAGGCCGACTGCTCCTCGGCCGGAGGGTTCTTGTCGTGCCCGTACGGGACCCGGCGCGCGACCCAGCAGCCGTCCGAGTCCACGGTCACCTGGTAGGCGGCGCCGAAGCCTGCCTCGGTATCGGTCCCGGTGAAGCACAGCCAGCCCTGACCCTGCTCGCGGCAATCGGTGGCCCCGTGGGCGTTGGGAGCCTCACCCTCGAGCGACTCGGCGAGCGCGTCGCCGTCGTAGCCGAACACCGCGACCGGCTCGAGGCTCGCGTAGATCGCACCGGCCAGGAGCGCGATGCCGATGATCGTCCACAGGCGGCGACCCACGCCGCGAGTATCGCGAACGGGTCGGCTGCCTTCGACGGGCTATTCGTCCAATCCGGGACGGGCGGCGGCTAGGGCTGGAGCTCGCCGCCGGGCTCGTAGTCGGGGAAGAGGGCCTTGATCAGAGGGATGAAGGTGCCGAAGCGCTCGATCTCGCAGCCGTTGGCGCGGGTTAGGGTCGCCTGGACCTGTTCGCCGTCGAGCTCACCCTCGATCGTGGCCACCTCGGGCCCACCGAAGATCTCGGTGCAGGCGGTGGTCGGGGGGACCTGGGCGAAGTCGGCGGCGGTGATCCCGTCGAGCTCGGCGCACGCGTCCGAGCCGGGACACGTCAGCTCGGCGGACTCAGGCTCCTTCGGCCCGGAGCCGTCGACGTCGAGCGTGACCTCGAGCGAGGTCGCCGGCTCGTCGGGCGCGCTTGAGCCGTCGTCTGAGTCGTCGCCGCCGCAGCCGCTCGCCCCGAGGGCGAGCAACGCGGCGAGCGCGAGCGCGCTCAGCGACCGAGCAGCTGGCCCAGCAGACCGCCCGCGGAGCGGCGCTTGTCGAGATAGCACTGGTGGTACTCCTCGGCGCGCCAGAACGGCTTCGCCGGTGTGATCTCGGTGACGATCGGCGCCTTGTAGCGCGACTGCTCGCGCTCGAGCACCTTGCGGGCGACCTCGGCCTGCTCGTCGGACTCGGTGAAGATCACCGAGCGATACTGATAGCCGACGTCGGGACCCTGGCGGTCGAGCTGGGTCGGGTCGTGGATCTCGAAGTACTTGCTGACGAGGTCCTCGTAGCTGACCCGCTCGGGATCGAACTCGATCTGGGTCACCTCGACGTGGCCGGTGTCGCCGGCGCAGACCTGCTCGTAGGTGGGGTTGTCGACGTGGCCGCCCTCATAGCCGACCGCGGTCTCGACGACGCCGTCCAGCGCCCGGAAGGTCTCCTCGACCTGCCAGAAGCAGCCGGCGCCAAATGTTGCCTTCTGTGTGTTCGTGGTCATGTCAATCAGTCTCCGCAGGGGCCCGTTTCGTTACTCGTGCGGGTGCGCCATCCTGCGGTAGTCGAGCGCCGTCTCGAGCGTCCTCTCGTCGACTCCGCGCTCGAGCGCGACCTCGCGAACCGTGCGGCCCGAGCTCGCCGCCTCCTTGACGATCTCGGTGGCGCTGTCGTAGCCGATGTGCGGGGTCAGCGCCGTCGCCACCTGCAGGGTCGACTCGGCGTGACGGCTGAGCATCTCCTCGTTGGCTTCGATCCCGCTCACGCAGCGCTCGTCGAGCAGCCGCGCCGCAGCGGCGAGGAGCTTGACCGAGTCGAGCAGGTTGCGCGCGATCAGCGGCACCCTGACGTTGAGCTCGAACTGTCCCTGGGTGCCGGCGACGGCGATCGCGGTGTCGTTGCCGATCACCTGGTCGCCGACCTGGATCACGACCTCGGGGATCACCG
>DAIRGH010000125.1:0-8120 GCA_036794585.1 Solirubrobacterales bacterium
AGCGCGGAGCCGAGCCCGTCGTCGCCGTCGCCCTCGGTGGCCGCGACCGGCTCGCCCTCGGCCGGAGTCTCGGCCGTGCCGGCGAACTGGGGCGCGTACAGCGTCACCGGCTCGGCGACGCCGCGTAGCTCGAAGTGGCCGCGGTTGGCGGCCTCGAACTGGTGCGAGAGCCGGGTCCAGGTCTCGCCGGTGATGAGGATGTTGTCGCCGGTCTCGCGGGTCTGGTGCTCGACCCGGGCGGCGATGTTGACGGCGCCGCCGATGACCGAGAAGTTGAGCCGGCCCGCACCGCCGATCGCCCCCGCGATCACGACGCCGGTGTTGACGCCGATCCCGACCCGCAACTCGCCGGCCTGACCCCGGTCGTTGACCGCGGTGCCGATCTCACACGCCGCCCGCACCCCCCGGTCGGCGTGGTCGGGAAATGGCTCGGGCGCGCCGAAAACCGCGAGCAGGCCGTCGCCCTCGAACTTGTCGATGTGGCCGCCGTGGCGGGCGATGATCGGGACGATCGTCTCGAACAGCTCGTTCAGCGCGGCGACCACCTGCTCCGGCGATGCGTCGGCTGCGAACTCGGTGAAGTCGCGCACGTCGCAGAAGAGCACCGTGACCTCGACCTCGACCCCCTCCTCAGAGAAGCCCTCCGAGAGAATGTACTCGGCGACCTCCTTGTCGAGGTAGGTGCCGAACGCCTCGCGGATCTTCTCGCGCTCGGCCAGGCCCTCGACCATCTGGTTAAACGACGCCGCGAGGTCGCCGAACTCGTCGCCGGTGGTCACCGGGATCGCGACCGAGTAGTCGCCCTGGCGCACCCGCTCCAGGCCGCGCTCGAGGTCGCGCAGCGGCCGCAGGATCGACTTCGAGAACAGCACGGTGAGCTCGAGCGAGATCGTCGTCGAGACCAGCAACGCGACGAGCACGTCGAGGCCGAGGTCGGCGCCGCCACTGGAATCGGAGGTGAGCGCGGCGACGACCAACCCGGTGACCAGGTTGATCAGCGGCAGCGCGATCAATAGCCGGGTCCGCAGCGAGAGCGCCCAGAAGTCGGCGGACAGGCGCGGCGAGAGGTTGTTGTTGATGTCGAGCAGCAGCGGCCGCATGCCGAACTCGACCGCGAGGTAGTGCAGCATCGCCGAGTAGCCGAGGGCGACGAGCGCCCCCGCCATCAGCGGAAAGATCGCCCACCACTCGAGGTCCAAAACGAGGATCCCGGTGATGCAGGTCGGGATCACCGTGATCAGGACCGGCAGCGGCAGGTCGCGCTTGATGAGGTAGAGCGGCAGGCTCACCGCCGCCGACCAGGCGCGCTGGGTCGACTCGTCGTCGCGCTCGCCACCGATCCACCGCGTGAGCGGGCGCAGGTGCGGCGCCGCCCGCACGACGGTGGCGATGATCGCCGTCTCGGCGAGCGCCAGCGCGACCAGCAACACCAGCATGTACTCGTCGCCTGTGCCCTCGTAGTAGAAGGAAAAGAGCGCGAGCGTGCCGGCGACGATGAACAGCGCCGACTGGAGCTCGACGACCAAGAACACGTAGGGATACGAGCTCCCCAGGCGCCGGTACAGCGACGACATCGCCCCGACGGCCATGCCTGAATCTTCTCATTCAGGCAGGGCGCCGTGTGTGACCCGGCGCAGCCGCAGGCGTGAGCCCGGTGCGCGCGCTTGTGCGTGCCCACGCACGCCTAAAGGTCCGTGCGTCAGCGCACGATGAGGTAGTCGTGGGTCTTTCCCTCGTTCCCGAGACAAGTAACGCAGGCATTCCCGAACCGCCCGACGAGCCCGAGGCCGGCGCGGGCGAGTTCTCATTGCCCGAGTTCAACCTGCCTGATTTCGGCGAGCTAGAGCTGCCAGGCCGTTTCGAGCCGGTGGCGGAGGCGGTGGTCGTCGAGCCGGAGCCGGAGCCGGAGGTCATTGAACCTGAGCCCGAGCCGGAGGTCGTCGAGCCCGAGCCTCGAGTCGAGGCGCCGAAGGTGCGGCCGAAGCGCGAGCTGCACAAGGATTTCCAAGAGCTGAAGGACGCGATCGCCGTCGAGCTGATGGAGCTCGCCGACGCCGCGGATCCCGGAGTCGTCGACGCCGAGCCGGTCGAAGACGAACCTGCCAAGCCGCGCCGCGAGGTCAGGCTGCCGCAGATCAAGCGGCCGCGGCTCTCCGGGGTGAAGCTGCCGAAGCTGCCGGCGATCAAGTGGCCGCAGCTCGCCGGCGCGACCGTGACGCTGCCGAAGCTCCCGCAGCTCTCCAAGCCGAAGCTGCCGAAGCTCTCCAGGCTCGATCCCGGCAGCACCGGCTGGCGACTCGCCAGCGCCGCGGTTGCCGTGGTCGCCGTCGTGCTGCTGCTGGGCGCGCTCCAGGGCGACGACAAGCCGATCGCCCCGCAGCCCGCCGCCGCGACCAGCGCCTCCTCGAGCTCCGACCTGCCCAGCGCCAACGAGCTGCGCGCCGCCAACGCCGACAGCGACGCGATCGTCGGCGGCTCGGTGATCCCTGCCGACGACGTGCCCGACGACGCGAGCTCGGTGAGCGCCGGCAGCAAGAACTCCGAGCTCGTCCGCGGCTCGACCTACTCGGTGGCGCTGCCGAAGGGCTGGGAGCGGATCGAGCCGACGGGCGACGCCGCCTTCGCCGCCATGGCCGCCGACGCGACCGCCGACGCTCAGCTCTGGATCAGCGAGGACCCCAAGCTCGACTTCGCCAGCTTCATCAACCTCTCGATGAAGCAGCTCGAGTCGCTGGCCGGCTCGGCGGAGATCATCGAGCGGATCCCGGGCCCGACCCCCGAGACCACGGTCGTGCGGCTCGCCGCCGAGGCGCCGGCCGACCAGGCCACCTACGAGGTCACCCTGCGCGCGGCCGGTCCCTATCGCTACTACCTGGCGACCAGCGTCCAGCCCGATGCGTCGGCCGAGGCCGCCGAGGGCGCGGAGCTGATCGTCGGCTCCTTCACCCCGGAGGCGGGTGAGTGATGACGCGGCGCAAGCGCACCCTGATGCTGGTCACGCTCGCCCTCGCCGTGCCGCTGCCGGCGTTCGCTCTGTCGGGCGAGGTCGAGACCGGCGCCGAGCCCGCGGTCACCGACCTCGCGGTCAGCGCCTCGCTGGACTCGTGCGGCGTGCTGGATGCCCAGATCGTCTGCACGCTCTCGGTCTCCTACGCCGCGCTTCCCAACGCGACCAGCTATACCGCCTCGGTCACGAGCCCCGATGGCACCGTCGTCGACCAGGGCTCCGTGCCCGCGGGCGGTACCACGCTGACGGTCCCCTACGCCGGCAACGGCACCTATAGCGTCCGCGTCACCGCCTACGGCGTCCCCGAGGACGACCCGGAGGGCGAGGAAGAGGTGATCGCGACCGAGGTGACGGGCAACCTGCACGAGGCCGGCCCCGGCGACCCGCGGGTCAGCGAGGGTCCGGTCAAGTCCGAGGCGATCACCCGCGACCCGCCAGGGTCCGGCAACACCGACGGCCAGCGCGAGGTCGAGTCCGAGACGGCGTGCGTGGCCCAGCCGCCCGCGCCTCCCGCCGAGACGACGACGCCCGAAGTCGAATCGACGGTCACGCCGGAGGCCGACTCGGCGACACCGCGGGAGCCGCACGCCGGCCGCCAGAGCGCCGAAGCCGAGACCGCTGACCCGGCCCAGGCCGCGGCGCCTCCGGCCACTCCGGCAGCCCCGGCGACGGGCGACTGCCCCGCTCCCTAGGCGCGACGTTCCCGCAAGGGGCGGCCCGGAGGGCGATCGTGACTACGATCTGCCCATGTCAACCGCCACCGTCGACGGGCTCTCCGACAAAGCGCGCGAGTTCGTCTCCCAGGGACCGCACAAGCTGCTGATCGGCGGCGAGCGCACCGACGCCGCCGACGGGCGTACCTTCGAGACGATCGACCCGGCGACCGCCGAGCCGATCACCGAGGTCGCCCAGGCCGGATCCGAGGACGTCGCGCGCGCGGTCGAAGCCGCACGGGCGGCGCTCGACGGCCCGCTGCGCAAGGTCTCGCCCTCCAAGCGCGCCGGGCTGATGTACACGCTCGCCGAGCTGATCAAGGAGAACGGCAAGGAGCTGGCCGAGATCGAGTCGCTCGACAACGGCAAGCCGATCGGCGCCGCCGGCGGCGACATCGCCGCCAGCGTCGCGCACCTGCGCTACTACGCCGGCTGGCCGACCAAAATCGAGGGCGAGACGCTCCCGGTCTCGGCGCGCGACCTGTTCGCTTACACCGTGCGCGAGCCGGTCGGCGTCTGCGCGCAGATCGTGCCCTGGAACTTCCCGCTGCTGATGGCGGTCTGGAAGGTCGCGCCGGCGATGGCGGCGGGCTGCTCGATCGTCTTGAAGCCCGCCGAGCAGACGCCGCTGACCGCGCTACGGCTCGGCGAGCTCGCGCTGGAGGCGGGCTTTCCCGAGGGCACGCTCAACGTGCTCACCGGCGACGGCGAGACCGGCGCCGCGCTAGTCGACCACCCGGGCGTCGACAAGGTCGCCTTCACCGGCTCGACCGTAGTCGGGCGCGAGATCGGCGCCAAGTGCGGCAAGGCGCTCAAGCGGTGCACGCTCGAGCTCGGCGGCAAGAGCCCCAACATCATCCTGCCCGACGCCGACCTCGACGCCGCGATCAAGGGCTCCTTCCTCGGCATCTACTTCAACTCCGGCCAGGCCTGCAACGCCGCCTCGCGGCTGCTGGTCCACGCGGACCTCTACGACGAGGTGATCGAGAAGCTGGCCCAGTTCGCCGCCCAGGCGAAGGTCGGCCCCGGCCTGGACCCCGAGACCGAGTTCGGCCCGCTGGTCTCAGAGGAGCAGTTCGGCCGGGTCACGGGCTACATCGACTCGGGCCTAGAGGAAGGTGCCGAGGCGATCGTGGGCGGCAAGCCCGACGGCAACGGCGGCGGCTACTTCGTCTCCCCCACCCTCTTCACCGGGGTCTCGGATGAGATGAAGATCGCCCGCGAGGAGATCTTCGGCCCGGTGCTGGTCGCGCAACCGTTCGAGGAATTAGAGGAGGTGGCGCGGCGCGCCAACGACACCGAGTACGGGCTCACCGCGGGCCTGTGGACCCGGGACATCTCCCAGGCCCACAAGCTCGCGGCGCTGCTCAAGGCCGGCACGGTGTACATCAACACCTGGGGCGTCGGCGACCCTTCGGTCCCGTTCGGCGGATACAAAGCGTCAGGCATCGGCCGCGAAAAGGGCCACGCAAACCTCGACGCCTACCTCGAGACCAAGTCGGTCTTCGTCCAGCTCTAGAGCTGCTCCATCGGCGGGAAGGTGAGCCCGTGCTCGGCGACGATCCGAGCGGTCGCCTCCATGTCGAACTCGATCCCGTAGCGGACGCTCAGGTCGGCCATCAGCTCATCGGACGGCGGACCTTCGACGCTGCCCAGCTCCTTGAAGAACTGCTCGAAGCCGCCCGGCGCGATGATCTCCAGCAGCCGGCAGGGCTCGTCGCCGGCGTTCCAGAAGGTGTGCCACTGGTCGCGGGGCTTGAAGACCAGGTCGCCCGCCTCGGCGAAGACCACGTCGTCGCCCAGCAGGGCGCCCATGCGGCCCTCGAGGATGAAGCTGTACTCGTCCTCGCGGGAGTGCCTGTGCAGCGGCGCGCACAGATAGTTCGGCTTGATCGGGTGCTCGACCAGCGAGAAGCCGCCGCCGGACTCCTCGTTCCAGATCATGAAGCGGACGCCGACGCCGGGAAGGTCGACGTAGCCGCCCTCGTCGGGGCCGATCTTGCGGGGGCCCTGGGAGGCGTCGAAGCGCTTGAGGACTTCGGTGATGGGGCTGCTGGACATGGGGGACTCCTTTCGTTGAACAGTAGTGTGCGGCGAAACTACCACATGTCCCGTCGATCTGTCAAGATTCATTGAACACCAATGTCTACTCAAACTCAGAAGCGCACATATCGCAAGCGCCAGCGCGCCGAGGCCGAAGAGGAAACCCGCCGCCGGATCACCCAGGCGACGATGGAGCTGCACGAGGAGGTCGGCCCGGCGAGGACCACCGTCAGCGGGATAGCCGAGCGGGCAGGCGTGCAGCGGGGCACGGTGTACAGGCACTTCCCCGACGAGGAGGCGCTGGTCGAGGCGTGCAGCAATCACTGGCTCTCGCTCAATGCCCCGCCCGACCCCACACCGTGGATCGCGATCGCCGATCCGGACGAGCGCCTGCGGGTCGCGCTCGACGAGACCTACGCCTGGTACGACGGCACCGAAGCGATGGTCGAGAAGCTCTACCGCGACGCGCCGCGAGTACCGGCGATTGCCGTGAGGATGGAGGGCCGGGCCGCGCTCGAGGAGACGACGGTGGAGCTCTTGATGCGCGGCCGCGCCCGGCGTGGGCGCGTCAGGGCCGCGATCGCCCACGCGCTCGCGTTCGAGACCTGGCGCTCTCTGGTGCGGACGCAGGGGCTGTCGCGCAAGCAGGCGGTCGAGCTGATGGCGGCTCTGGTCGCCGCCGCCTAGACCTACCCGCGCTTCTCGATGTTGTGGACCTCGAAGACCTCCGGCTCGCCGGAGAACTCGATCCCGGCCTGGCTCAGCACCGGCATGAGGTCCTCACCGAAAGCCTCGAACTGCTCCCGCGAGTCCCAGATCTCGCTCACCCGGAGGTTTCCCTCCGAGCCGAAGCAGACGTGGTAGTCGAGCCCGTCGGGAGGAAACTCCACCCCGGCCTCCTCGAGCAAGCGAGTGCTTTCGTCGTACAACTCGGCGGTCAGATTGGCGGGGCTGAAACGGACAACGATGCTCATGGGAGATCCTCCAGCTCGGGGTCGAACCGACCCTATCCGCATCCCGCACGCGGGCCGGTGCCGCCTAGGAAGCCTCGATCCGGCGCTTGACGACCGACAAGGTCTCCTGCACGCCCTCGCGGGCGCGGCGGACATCGTCCATGGGGTCGGTGCCGAGCTCCTTGTGCTCGAGCGCGCGCTCGAGCAGCATGTCGGTGGCGAACAACGTGTTCAGCAGCTCATGCGCGAAGCGCCCGTCCTCGTCGAGCTCAGCCGCCGCCTCGTTAACCCCTGGCTGATCTTCAGCCATCCCACCCGGGAGTCTAGGCGTCGGCGAGCGCGGATGGTGCAATGGGAGTGCCGGGGGAGGGACTCGAACCCTCACGCCCCTGAGACGGGGCAATCGGTTTTAAGCCGATCGTGTCTGACCAGTTCCACCACCCCGGCCCCGGGAAGGGTACGCCTGGCGTCTTCAGGCGCGCTTCATGCGGGTAACCCAGACTTAGCGCAAGCGCAACCGGGCCCCTGTTACGGTGTTTCCAGGGCAGCAGCGCGCGGTACATGGAGGCCTCAACCCTCAGCCACGTCAGTCGTGGCGGCCTGTTCGGTCGCCGTTCGCCCCTGCTCAAGCTGGCGGCCGACGATCGCCTGGTGGCGCTGATCCGCACCGGCCACGATCACGCCTTCGAGGTCCTGTTCGAGCGCTACCACTCGCGCCTGCTCGCCTTCTGCCGCCACATGCTGCGCTCGACCGAGGACGCCGAGGACGTGCTGCAGGAGGTCTTCGTCAAGGCGCACGCCGCGATGCGCGCCGACGACCGCTACATCAACGTGCGCCCCTGGCTCTACCGGATCGCGCGAAACCGCTGCCTCAACCACCTGCGCCGGCCGGTCGCCGACGGACAGGACTCGATGGACATCCTGCCGTCGGAGAACGGCGTGACGACCGCCGAGCGGGTGCAGCGGCGAGAGGAATTCCGCGCCCTGGTCGCCGACGTCGGCCATCTGCCCGAGACCCAGCGCACCGCGCTGCTGCTGCGCGAGATCGACGCGCTCTCCTATGAGGAGATCGCCGAGACGATGGTGACCACGGTCCCGGCGGTCAAGTCGCTGCTGGTCAGGGCGCGGATGTCGCTTGCCGAGGCGACCCAGTCGCGACACCTCACCTGCGGCGAGGTGCGGCTGGAGCTCGCCGAGGCCGCCGAGGGCCTGCGCAAGGCCTCGGGCCCGGTGCGCCACCACGTCAAGCGCTGCGACCCCTGCCGCGAGTTCCGCGGCGAGCTGCGCTCGAACTCCAAGAGTCTCGCGGCGCTCGCGCCGCTCGGCCCGATCGCCCTGTTGCACCAGCTGATCGTCGGCAAGCTCGGCGGCATCGGCGGCTCGAGCGCGGCCGGCGGCTCGAGC
>DAIRGH010000003.1:0-59292 GCA_036794585.1 Solirubrobacterales bacterium
TGTTGGTGATCCCGTGCCAGAAGTGCTCGTTCTTGAAGTGGTGCAGGCGGTGGTTGCGCCAGACGCTCCGGTAGTAGCGCGAGCGCGGCACGTAGGCGGTGTGGATGAGGTAGTGGGTCCACTCGTAGATGCCGACCAGCACAGCGCCGGCGATCCAGGCGCTCACGAAGGCGCCGACCGGCACCGGGCCGGCGACGAGACCGACGAGCAGGCACCCGACACCGGCGACGAGCGGGACCGCTCCCAGCAGCAGCTGGCCGAGCTGCTTGCCGAAGAGCAGCAGCTGCATGAGGTTCGCGGGCTGGCGATGGTGGACGCGGTGCTCGCGCGTCGTCGGCAGCTCGAAACGACGGCCGCGAAACTCGATCGGCTTCGCGTGCAGCAGGTAGACGTGGATCGCCCACTCGCCGAACGGATAGACGACCAGCATCGCCGCGACCGCCACCGCGTCGCGCCAGGTGAGCTCGCCGATCAGCGCTCGCACGACGACCAGCGCAGCGATCACGCCGAGGATCATCCACGGTGAGTGTCGCTTGGCGAACTCACGCCCGGCCTGGCCGAACGTCTTCACCTCCTGGCCCCACTGCGCCCGCTCCATCGTGCTCAGACCTTACGCCCCGCCTGCAGCAGCCGACGCAGGAAGCGCTTGGTCTCCGGCCGCTGCGGTGCCTCCAGGACCTGCTCCGGCGGGCCGACCTCGACCAGCCGTCCCTCGTGCAGGAAGCAGACGGTGTCGGCGACCTCGCGGGCGAAGCTCATCTCGTGGGTCGCGATCAGCATCGTCACGCCCTCGGCCTTGAGTGCTCGTACCGTCTCCAGCACCTCGCCGACCAGCTCCGGGTCCAAGGCGCTGGTGACCTCGTCGAGCAGCATCGCCCGCGGCCGCGCGGCAAAGGCGCGGGCGATCGCGACCCGCTGCTGCTGGCCACCCGAGAGCCGGTCGGGGTCGTCGTCCTCACGCCCACCCAGGCCGAGGCGCTCGAGCTGGGCCCGGGCCGCGGCCTCGGCATCCGCGCGCGGGACGCCGTGTCCCTTGGTGATCCCGAGCACCACGTTCTCCAGCACGCTCAGGTGGGGAAACAGGTTGTAGGCCTGAAAGATGAACCCGAGCCGGCGCCGGACGCCGACCGGGTCGACGGAGGGGTCGGTGATCACCTCGCCGTCGAGGAAGATGTCGCCGTCGTCGATTTCCTCGAGCAGGTCGGCGCAGCGCAGCAGGGTCGACTTGCCCGAGCCCGAGGCGCCGATCAGCGCCACCGCCTCATGCTCGTGCACGGTGAGGTCGATGCCGTGCAGGACCTCGAGCTCGCCGAAGGCTTTAGTGACGCCGCGGAACTCGAGCACCGGTGCTGCGCTCACGACTTGGCCCTTCCCCGCTCCCAGCGGTCGAGGAGCCGCGCGAGCGGGATGGTGATTGCGAGGTAGAGAATCGCGGCGGCGACCAGCGGCGTGTAATTGAAGTCCGAAGCGGCTTGGATCTGAGCGACGCGGAAGGCCTCGCCGGTGACACCGATGATCGCGATCAGGGCGACGTCCTTTTGCAGGGCGATGAAGTCGTTGAGCAGCGGTGGGCCGACCCGGCGCACAGCCTGCGGCAGGATCACGTGGCGCAACGCCTGCTGCTCGGTGAGCCCGATCGCCAGCGCGCCGTCGCGCTGACCGCGGTGCACGGAGTTGATCCCGGCCCGGTAGACCTCGCTCACGTAGGCCCCGTAGGAGAGCGTCAGCGCGATCCCGCCGAGCACGACCGGCTCGCTGGGCAGGCCGCTGAGGTCGAGCGCCGGGACCCCGAAGCCGACGAGGTAGACGAGCAGGATCGTGGGAATCCCGCGGAACACGTCCGCGTACACGACGCCGAGGAGACGGAGCGGAAACAGCGCCGGCGCCCTGATCGTTCGCACCAGGGCGACCGCCAGCCCGAGACCCAGGACGGCGACCTCGACCAACATGAAGACTCTGACGTCGAGCCAGAACGCCTCGAGGATCTCCGGAAACGAGTCTCTGAAGACCTCGACGTCGAAGAAGGTGTCGCGCACCTCCGGCCAGCCCGGGCTGGTCAGGATCAGGACCCCGAGCCCCCCGAGCACGATGACGCTGGAGATTGCCGCGATCGCCTGTCCGCGGCGCGTCTTCGCGCGCCGGATCGCCGCCCGCTCTGCGCGGCGGTCCGCCATCTCTACTGGCCGCGAGCCGTTACTCGAGGACCGGCGCGTCGGTGGCGTCGCTCATCCACTGCTTCTCGATCGCCGGCAGCTCGCCCGACGACCGCAGCGCGTCGATCGCAGCCGAGATGCAAGCCGTAAGCGGCGAGTCCTTCTCCAGCAGCGCTCCCCACTGGTCTCCGCCCGGCGCCGGGAACTGGCCGACCACGATCCCGTCGGTGACCTGCACTGCGGTGAGGAAGTAGGCGGTCGGCACGTCGACGACCACCGCCTCGACCTGGCCGTTCTTGAGCGCCGAGACGACGTCGTTCGACGTGTCGAAGACCTGCGGGTCCTCGCTCGGCTGGATCACCTCGTTGACCGCATCGAGGCTGGTGGTCCCGATCTGTACGCCGATCTTCGCGTCGGCGAGGTCCGCGAGCGAGGTCGCGTCGGCCGCCGGGGAGTCCTTCAGCGCGACCACGGCCTGCTCGGCCTCGTAGTACGGCGAGGAGAAGTCGACCTGCTCGGCGCGCTTGGGCGTGATCGAGATCTGGTTGACGTCGAAGTCGAAGTCCTTCGGGCCCGGCGCGTAGGAGGCGTTGAACGGGACCACCGTCCACTCGACGTCCTCCGGCGTAAAGCCAAGCTCGTCGGCGATCGCGTAGGCCACGGCGCTTTCGAACCCCTTGCCGTTGGTCGGATCGTTGTCCTCGAAGTACGGCGGGAAGGCGGGCTTGTCGGTGCCGACCGTGAGCCTGTCCGCGGTCCTGGTCTCGAGCTGGTCGGGGGTGCAGTCCTCCTCCAGCGAGACCGGCGCCTCCGCGCCGCTGACCTCCGACCCCGAATCGTCGTCGTCGCCGCAGGCGCCGAAGGCGGCGAACGCGAACAGGGCAAGGGCAAGGAGCACGATGCGGAGCTTGGACACGATGAGTCGACCTCGGCTGGGGGGTGGGACGTGAGAATCCTATGCGCAAGGCCTGCGAGGCGCTAGCCGAGCCGCGCCGCTGTTGAGGCGCCTGGCTGTAGCGTGCCGGGCGTATGGACGTGACCGCCGCGATGGGCAGGGTCGGGCTCCCGGCGCCGATCAGCGAGCTCAGTGCGCGCGACTGGGATGTGATCGTCGTCGGCGGCGGACACAACGGGCTCACGGCCGCCGCCTACCTGGCGCGAGCGGGGCGCTCGGTGCTGGTGCTGGAGCGCCGCGACCAGCTCGGCGGCGCCTGCACCCTGGAGCGCCCGTTCGCCGACGAGCGCTACGTGATCAGCCCGTGCGCCTACGTCGTCGGCCTGCTCGACCCGGTGGTGATCTCCGAGCTCGAGCTCGAGCGACATGGCTACCGGGTGACCCCTGCCGACCCGAACCTCTGGTGTCCATTTGCCGACGGCACCTCCTACGCCGGATTCCTCGACCCGGCGCAGACCGCCCAGCACATGCGTGCCAACGGATTCGCCGAGGCCGACATCGAGGGGATGGCCCGGTTCGGCGCCACCTTCGACCGGATCCGCGACCTGCTGCGCGGCGACGGCGACGACGCCTGGCGGCGCCCGTCGCCGTCACGCGAGGAGATCGAGCGCCGGCTCGGCGACGACGAGCTGATCTCGATCGCCTTCGAGGAGTCGATCGCCTCGATGCTCGACCGCTACGTGAGTGACCAGCGGTTAAAGGACGCGATCGCCTGCCAGGGAACGATCGGGACGTTCGCCGGCCCGCGCGATCCCGGCACCGCCTCGATCCGGCTCATGCACCACCAGGGCGACCTGTTCGGCTTCGGCTCGGTCTGGGGGTTCGTCGAGGGCGGCATGGGGCGGGTCTCCTTTGCGATCGCCCAGGCGGCGCTGGAGGCGGGGGCAACCCTGGCGGCGGGAGTGCCGGTGGCGGCGATCCGGCCCGGCGAGGGGGTCGAGCTCGAGTCGGGCGAGCTGCTGCGCGCGCCGCGGGTCGTCTGCAATGCCGACCCCAAGCGGATGCTGGCGATGCTCGACGCCGGCTCGGCGGAGGTGCCCGGCGACTACCGCCGGCGGCTGGAGGAATGGGACGTGCGCTCGCCGGTGATGAAGCTGAACGTCGCCCTGCGCCGGCTGCCGAGCTTCAGCGCCGCAAACGGGGTCGAGCCCCATCGGGCTCAGGTGTCGATCACCGACGGCGTCGACGCTGCTCAGGCCGCGGTCGAGGCGGCGCGCGCTGGCAGGCCTGCGATCGGCTTCTGCGAGCTCTACTTTCAGAGCGCCTATGACTCGGACGTGGCGCCACCGGGCAGGCACGTGATGAGCGTGTTCGCCCAGTACGCGCCCTACGAGCTTGCCGACGGCGACTGGGATGCGCGCCGCGACGAGATCGCCGACCTGGCGCTGACCGCGATCGAGACCCGGGCGCCCGACGTGCGCGACTGCATCGAGGAGATGCAGGTCCTCGGTCCGCCCGACATCGAGGCGCGGATCGGGCTCACCGGCGGCCACATCTTCCAGGGCCAGGCGCTGCCCGAGCAGATGTGGGACCGGCGGCTGCAGGCCGAGACGCCGATCGACGGTCTTTACCTGTGCGGCGCCGCCACCCATCCCGGCGGCTCGGTGATCGCGCTCAACGGGCGCATCGCCGCGATGCGCGCGCTCGCCTAGCCGCGCTCTTTCCTCGGCACCTCGCGGTCGAAGTACTCGACCCCGGTTTCGCGGCGGGCGATCAGGTCGTCGGCCTTGTTGCCGGTCCAGACGGCGATCTTGTCGCTGTCGGGGTAAACCGTTGCCGCCGGGTGGGCGACGGTCGAGTACATCCGCACGCGCACCGGCTGATCTGAATCGTTGCGGACCTCGTGGGCGCCCTCGGGTCCCTTGGGGAAGAACGCCAGATCCCATGGCTCGAGGCGCTCTTCGGCCTCGGCGTGGCGCAGCGTCGGGTTGCCCTCGAGCACCAGCAGCCACTCCTCCTCGGCGTACTCGTAGTGGTAGGGACACAGGGACTGCCCGGGAGGCAACTCGTAGACGCTCGTGCCGGTTTCGGAGGCACCCAACGTCGGACCAACCCTGAACATCCCGGAGCGAAAGCCCTCGGGATCGTCGCCGTCGTAGCTGAACTCCGGCGCCGCGATGTTCACTCGTTTCATGCCCGGATTCTCTCACCGGCGCACCTGCGCGCGGGTCCGGACTAGGCTCGCCAAGCCGTGGACCACCACACCGTCAATCTGATCTCGATCCCGCTGTTCACCGGGGCGATCGGCTATCTGACCAACTGGAGCGGGGTCTGGATGCTGTTCTCGCCGATCCACTTCAAGGGCTGGCGGGTGCCGGGGCTGCGCGCCTTCGCCGAGCTCCTGCCGCGCAAGATCCAGCAGATCCCCGGCATCGCCCACGGCGGCGTCGGCTGGCAGGGGATCATCCCCTCACGGGCGGCGAAGATGGGGTCGATCGCGGTCGACAAGGGGATCGCCAAGCTCGGCAGCCCGAGCGAGTTCTACAAGCAGCTCGAGCCCGAGAAGATCGCCGAGCACATCCTCGCGAGCGCCCGCGACGACATCCGCGAGGTCACCGAGCGGACCCTCGAGCGCGAGCACCCCGGGCTCTGGAACGACCTCACGCCGCGGCTGCGCGAGCGCGTCCACGAGCGGGTCCAGGCGCAGCTGCCCGAGATCGTGCGCGACCTCACCGACGACATCGGCGAGAACATCGACCACCTGATGGACATCAAACTGATGGTGATCCGGCGGATGGAGGAGCGGCCCGAGCTCGCCAACCGCGTCTTTCAGGACGTCGGTAAGCGCGAGCTGCGGTTCATCATCAACTTCGGGTTCTTCTTCGGCGCCTCGCTCGGCTTCCCCATGGTCTTCATCACCGAGGCGCTTCCGTACTGGTGGGTGCTACCGGTCGGGGGCGTGGTGATCGGCTACGTCACCAACTGGGTTGCCCTCTGGATGATCTTCGAGCCGGTCGAGCCGCGCAAGATCGGGCCGTTCAAGATCCACGGCCTGTTCATCCGCCGCCAGCCCGAGGTCGCCGAGGTCTACGCGAAGATCATCGCCGACGACATCGTCACCCTGCGCAACATGGGCGACGAGCTGCTCACTGGACCGCAGTCGGACCGCACCAGGTGGATGGTGCAGAGCCGGCTGCGGCCCGCGATCGACCGCAGCGTCGGTCCGGCGAAGCCCGCGGTGCGGATCGCGATGGGGACGCGCCAGTACGACGCGATCCGCGAGTCGTTGGCCAGCGAGGCGGTCGAGTACACGATGACGCCGCTCGGCGACCCCGAGTTCAACCGTCAGCAGAGCGACGCGGTGCGCAGGCTGATCGCCGCGCGCATGCGCGAGCTTCCCCACGCCGACTTCTCCGAGCTGCTGCGCTCGGCGATGCGCGAGGACGAGTGGCTGCTGCTGCTCCACGGCGCCGTACTCGGCTTCGGCGCCGGGCTGCTGCACCTGGCGATCTTCGGACCCGGCTGAGTCATCGGCCCGCTGCGCTACCTGACTCCCGGCTACCGTCGGCGGATGCGCCGGCTGTTCGTGCTCGTCGCCACGGTGATCCTCGTGGACACCATGTTCTTCGCGGCGATCGCGCCGCTGTTGCCCGAGTACGCGGACGACCTCGACCTCTCCAAAGCCCAGGCCGGCGTGCTCAGCGCCTCGTATGCGGCGGGGACGCTGCTCGCCGCCCTGCCTTCGGGCTGGCTGGCGGCGCGAATCGGCGTCAAGCCGACGATGCTGATGGGGCTCGCGCTGATGAGCTGCTCGAGCGTCGCCTTCGCGTTCGGTGATTCCGTGGCTGTCCTCGACGTCGCCCGCTTCCTTCAGGGCGTCGGCGGTGCCTGCTCCTGGGCGGGCGGGCTCACCTGGCTGCTGATCAGCGTCCCGCGCCAGCGCCGCGGCCAGCTGATCGGGGCCGCCTTGGCGGCGGCGATTGGCGGCATCCTCCTCGGCCCGGTGCTCGGCGGAGTCGCGACCGAGGTCGGCCCCGAGCCGGTGTTCCTCGCGGTCGCGCTCCTCGCCGCCGGCCTCGCGGCCGCGGTCCTGGTGACGCCGGGCGCGCCGCGCTCGCCGGTACCCGGGCTCGCGACGATCGCCAGGGGGATGATCCGCCGGCCGGTCCTTGTGGCCTTCTGGCTGGTGGCGCTGCCGTCGGTGTTCTCGGGCGCCTTCGAGGTGCTGGTGCCGCTGCAGCTCGACGACCTCGGCGCCAGCGGGATCGGGATCGGCGCGTTCTTCTTCACGCTGGCCGCGATCGAGGGCGCACTCGCTCCGGTGGTCGGACGGGTCTCCGACCGCCGGGGACGGATCGCGCCGCTGCGTGTGGGCCTGCTCGTCGGCGTGCTTGCGACCGCGCTTCTGCCGCTGCCGGACAGCATTGCGGCGGTGGCGCTGGCGATGGTGCTCGCGATCATCGCGCTGGCACTGATGTACACGCCGGCGATGGCCCTGCTCTCCGACGAGTCCGAGCGCGGGGGCCTGGACCTGGCGTTCGCCGCCGGGCTCGTCAACCTCTCCTGGGCCGGCGGACAGGTGATCGGCGGCGCGGCGCTGGCGCGGATAGCCGACCAGAGCTCCGACGCGCTCGCCTACGCGCTCATCGCCGCCCTGTTCGCGGTGACCGCGGCGGCGCTGTTCACCCGGCCGCGCTTTCACGCCTGATTCATCCTGCCTTCGTACTTTGGCCTCGACCCTGCGACGATTGGAGTTGAGATGAACGGCAAGCTGAAGCGCACGCTGATCACCGGAGCCGCGATCGCGGGACTCGCCGGCGGCGGCGCTGCGATTGCGGGCGCAGCGGGCGGCGACGACGAAGGCGGCCCGGACGACGGCAGCGGCACGCCGGTAACCGGCAGCGCGCTCGATCGCGCCAGCGCGGCGGCGCTGGAGGAGACCGGCGGCGGCACCGTCTCGGGCAGCGAGATCGACGACGAAGAGGGCTACTACGAGATCGAGGTAGCGCGCGACGACGGCAGCCAGGTCGACGTTCACCTGGACCGCGACTTCAACGTGATCAACGCCGAGTCCGACGGCGGCGAGGACGACTGAGCGCCCCGCCCCGGCTGGGGGGCGGGTTCACCGTAATTTCCCGTAGTCCCATCTGCGGCCTGCCACCGTTGCCGGCCAACGATCCAGGTGGGATCGTTTCGGAGACGAAGACGCCACCGACTGGGGGGTGTCCTGCGCGGCGCGCCAGGGCCCCAGGTGGCGTCTTCGTCTTTTTCATCGCGGTGTAACGCCAGCGCCGCCTGCGCGACGAACAAGTCGATGACGCGAATCCTCATCGCCTTCGTCGCCGCAGCCACGGGCGCGCTGGCCCTGGCGGCGTCCGAGCCGCCGATGGCCCCGGCCGAGGTTCCGGTCGCACAGGAGGTCACGAAGCTGACGCTGAAGCGGTCGGACTACGGCCGGGTGCTGTTCGCCGACGGCTACGCGCTCTATCTCTTCACCCGCGACGGTGGCTCGGGCAGCAGGTGCGCCGGCGACTGCGCCGAGGCCTGGCCGCCGCTGAGGGCGACGGAGGAGGTCGTCACCCGCAAGGGAGTAAAGCGCCGGCTGCTCGGAACGATCACGCGCGCCGACGGCAGCAAGCAGCTCACCTACGCCGGGCATCCGCTCTACGGCTACGTCCACGATCTCCGGGGCGAGGTCTTCTGCAACGACGTGTTCGAGTTCGGCGGTACGTGGTACGCCGTGAACCGCTCGGGTCGGCGGGCGGAGGGCTAGCCCCCGCTAGAGCTCGAACCAGGTGCCGGTCGGGCCCAGGTTGGCGATCCGGGTCGGCCCGAGCTGGGACTCCTGGCCCCAGCTCTCGTGGATGTGACCGCAGACGGCGAGCTGCGGCCGCTTGCTCTCGATCGCCGCCAGGACGGCCCTGCTGCCGAGATGCTCGCCCGCACCCGAGCGGTCGACGTGACCCTGTGGCGGTGAGTGAACGACCATCACGCCGCCCTCCGGAGCGGCGGCGAGCAGCCGCTCGGCGTCCTGCTCGTCGAGGTCGAAGCTCCAGTCCCACGGCGTGATCGGCACCCCGGCGCCGAGGCCGAAGAACGCGACCCCGTCGATCTCGGTCGCCTCGCCGTGGAGGACCGTCGCTTCAGGCCACGCCACCGCGGCTTCGCGCAGCGCCGAGTCGGTCTCGTTGTTGCCCGGGATGAGCACGGTCGGCGCCTCGATCGGCGCCAGCGCCCGGATCGTCTCGTCCAGGCCCTCGTGCACCGAGGCGAAGTCACCTGCCCCGATCACCACGTCGGCGCCGGCGCTGAGGTCGACCAACCGCGCGGCGCCGTCGAGGTCGCGGTGCAGGTCGCTGAAGGCGAGGATCCGCATCTAGTCGCGGATCATGCCAAGTGCCGGCTCTCGAATTGCTCCGCGAGCGCCAGCGTCTCGGGGTCGAGGTCGGTGTCGACGAGCTCGAACTCCGCGCCGAGCTCGGCGAGGATCGCGTCCTCGACCCGGTCGAGATCGACGCCGGGCGCCTCGTCCTCGACCGCCGCCGCGGTCGCCGGGTCCCAGTCGAGCTCGAGCGCCGCGTAGACGGGCACCAGCACGTCGCGAAGCAGCTTTGACTGCGAGACGACCACCACTCCGCCGGCGTGCGCGCCGCCGGCGATCAGGCGCTGCCCGATCCCGGCCAGCTTCACCCGCCCGCGGGCGTTGACGCTCCAGGCGCCCGGGCAGTACTCGCCCTCGACCTCGCCGACCGCGGCGTCGACGCCGAGCCGCCTCAGCGCCGTCGCGACCAGCGTTGCCAGCCACTCGAAGCGCTCCCGGGTGCCTTGGACGGGGCGCTCGGCCCGTGTCGCCCATGCGATCGCGAGCGTGCCCTCGTGAAAGGCCGCCGCGCGCCCGCCGGCGAGCCTGACCACCGGCTCGAAGCCGGCCGCGCGGGCAGCGGCGACGGCGCCCTCGAAGCCCGCCGCCGAGCGGTCCTGCTTGGAGAAGGCGAGCTCGCGGGCGGGGCGGTGAAGCCGCAGGCTCGGCTCGAGCTGGTCCGCGGCGACGCGCGTGAGGATCGCCTCGGAAACCGCGGTCCCGAACGCGGGCCGATCCGGAAAACCGCCTCTGAGCAGGCGCAATTGGGGTTTATGACCGTTTGCTTGCAAAAGTGACACCGATCACACATATTTGCCCGCGCCCTGGCATCCTGTGCGAACACACGTACGCCTGAGGCAGGGGACGCACCGCGTCGCCACGAGCGTAGCGGCGCCTCGGGCACCAGTCACCGGAAGACACGACTGAACGAGAGGCGATGTGGGGTCGCCGCCCGGGGGCTGACCACGGAGGTGGTCATCAGTGCACAGGCAGATCACGCTTGCGGTCGCGTCATGCGCGCTTGCGTGCGGACTCGGATTCAGCGCGGTCGCGGCGGCAGCGCCCGAAGCGCACGTGGTCGAGAAGCCGGGCGAGGCCTTCAGGCTCTCGATGGCGGCAGAGAAGACGCACCTGCACAAGCTGCGAACCCGCGAGCAGCGAAGCGGGGACTTCGAGCTCGTCGCCGGCGTGTCGCAGGCAACGCTCGACGCGATCGCGTCGTGTGAGTCCGGCGGTGACCCGACCGCGGTCGACTCGTCCGGGACCTACTACGGCAAGTACCAGTTCGCCCTCGGCACCTGGGCGTCGGTCGGCGGCAGCGGCAGTCCGGCTGAGGCCTCGGAGGCCGAGCAGGACTACCGCGCGTCGGTGCTGTACAGCCGCGCCGGCTCCTCGCCCTGGCCCGTCTGCGGCGTCTAAGGCCTGTCGGCGGGGCTGCCGATCAATACTGGGTGAACGTCAACGACCTGGTCCTCGCGCAGGGATTGCGCGACACGCGCGGGGCATTCGATCGCTGGCGCTCCGACCCCTGGCCGGTCCTGCGGGCGTGGGTGGGGGGCTCGCTGGCGGTTGCCTCGCTGATGCTGTTGGCGGTCTTCGCGCTCGCCTCGGTTTCGCCGGCTGACCTCACCGACCTGTTCGTCCCGGGCGTCACCGGCCCGACCGACCTCGGCGACATCGCCCACGTCCTGCTGCGCAACTCGCTGGTGCTCGCGCTGCATGCCACGGCCTGCGTCGCCGGCTTCATCGCCGGCAGCTCGCTGGTGCTCTCGGCCGCGAGCAGGACCGGCCTCTCGCGCTGGGTGCACGAGAAGGCGCGGCCGATCGCTCTCGGCTGGGTCGCGCTGGTGACGGTGTTCTCGCTGTCGACGCAGGCGTACGCGCTCGGCCTCACCGGCGCCCAGCTCGCCAACCAGCTCGAGATCTCGCCGGGGATACTGGTGCTCACGGTGCTCCCGCATGCGCTCCCGGAGCTGACCGCGCTGTTCCTACCCCTGGCGGCGTGGACGATCGCCAGCCGCCGCGACGAGTGGGCCGACCTGCTGGCGGCCACTTTCGCCACGGTCGCGATCGCGGTTCCGGTGCTGATCGCGGCCGCCGCCTGGGAGAGCTTCCTGTGGCCCCGGCTGCTCGCCGAGGTCTCGCCGGTCGCGTGAGCCCGAGCCTACGCGGCCTGGCCGTTCTCCTCGGCTGACGATCCGAGCAGAGCCCGCCTGAATACGCGCTCCTCGTCGTCGAACAGAAAGCCCCACAGGTGGCTGCGCTCGAGCAGGGTGCGGCGCTTCGTCTCGAGGATCGCCTTGCGCGGCAGCCCGGCGACCCGGTCGGCGAGGCTCAGGGCCCGGGGGAGGACGTCGCCCGAGACGACCTCGCGCACGATCCCCAGCCGCTGCGCCTCGGTCGCGCGCACGATCCGGCCGGTCAGGCAGAGCTCCTGCGCCACCGTCGCGGGCAGCACCGCGCGGGCCGCCGCGTAGCTGGGCGGGATCCCCTTCGGCAGCTCCGGATAGCCGAAGGTCGCAGTGTGGGAGGCGACGCGGAGGTCACAGAGCAGCGCCAGGGCAAAGCCGCCGGCGACGGCGGCGCCGTTGACCGCCGCGATCACCGGTCTGCGGCAGTCGCCGACCGCCTTGAACGCCAGCGTGCTGGTCTGCACGAGCCGCTCGCGGTTGGCGCGGTCGCCGCCGAACTGGTCGGTGTCCATGCCCGAGCAGAACGCCGTCCCGGCGCCGGTCAGGATGACGCAGCCGATGCTCTGGTCGCCTGAGAGTCCGGCGAACGCGTCGGCGAGCTCGACCCTCAGGTCGATCGACAGCGCGTTGCGCTTCTCGGGGCGCTGCAGGGTGACGACGGCGACCTCGCCGCGTCGCTCGATCGAGAGCAGCTCCGCCACATGGCCATCCTAAGTCGGAAAGACGGTTTCGCAACCCTCGGCCGCGAAGGCCTCGCTGAGCGCCGCCCGACGTCCGTCCGGCACCAGGCCGACGATCGCACCGCCCGAGCCGGCGTAGTTGGCGGGCGCGCCCAGCCGGCGCGCGATCTCCACCAGGCGCAGGTCGCGCGGGTCGAGCTCGATCAGTCGCGCCCGCGCGGCGACGTTCTCGACCATCAGCCGGCCGAGCCCGTCCGTGTCGCCGTCGAGCAGGCAGCGGCGGCCGGCGCCGGCGAGTTCGGCGATCGCGCGCAGCTCCGACCGAACCTGGGGCTCACCGGCGCTGAAGCGGTCGCGCAGATCGCCGTGCACGGCGCCCGACGGCGCCGAGCCGTCGCGCCGGTAGGCGACGAAGATCGGCGGCAGGAGCGTCGCCGCCAGCCGCTCACAGCGCCGCGGCGCCCGCGGGTCGAAGTCCATGTACAACAGGCCTTCGTGCGCCTGGACCAGCCGGTCCTGCGGTCCGGCGGCGATCCCCAGATCCTCGACCTCGACCGCGAGCGCCATCTCGGCCAGGCGATCGGGCGCGACCTCGAGGCCGTGGCCGCGAAACAGGGCCCGCAGCGTGGCGATGACGATCGCGCTCGAGCCGCCCAGTCCGACCTCCCGCGGGATTTCGGTGCGAAGCGCGATCCGCAGCGGCTTGATCGGCCGCGCCTTTCGCGCCTCGCGCGCGAAGCGGGCGACCGCGGCCTCGATCAGCGGCGCGGCGTCTGGGTCGGAGATCTCGAGCCGGCCGTCGCCGGCCCGCCCGACCACCACCTCTGCCGCCCGCTCCTCGAACGTGACGGCGATCGTCTTGCCGCCGAATCCGTCCGACGGGTTGCCGAGCAGCGCCGCTCGCGCGAGGGCCCTGCCCCTGACTTCGCCGTCGATACTCACGGCGCAAAAAATGGCAGGTGCCGGGCCTGCCCGTGATCGCGGAGCCGGAGGGCGAAGCGGAGATGCGCCGCTGTTGAGGCGCCTGAAATGATCGTTGGGTGGCCAAGCGCGACGAGACGCCGCCCGCGGGCGAGCAGCCGAGCGGCCCGGGGGCGATCGGACGCAGTCCGAAGGAGGCGATCGAGAGCGCCCAGGTTCGCGCCCCGACCCGCGGCAACCGGCGGCTCGAGGCGCTGCTGGAGAACATCAACGCCGATCCCGAGATCCGCGCCTGGTGGCACATGTCCCAGGTCCAGTCCGAGCGGCTCGGGATGTCCGATCACTCCTGGGTTCACTTCCAGATCGTGCTCAACATCGGCCTGCGGTTGCTGCGGCTGCTGATCCGGGGCGGGGTCGTGCCCGCGATGGTCTCCGACCACGCCATGCGCGATCGCGACGCCGAGGTCGTGGTCGCGGGCGGCGCGTTGCTGCACGACGTCGGCATGGGGATCCACCGCGCCGATCACGAGGCCTACAGCCTCTTCCTGGTCGAGCCCAAGCTGCGCGAGCTGCTCGCCGACGTCTACCGCGACCCGGCCGAGCGCACGGTGGTGATCGCCGAGACGCTGCACGCGATCATCGGCCACCGGCGCAAGGGCCAGCCCTACACGGTCGAGGCCGGCGTGGTCAGGGTGGCCGATGCGCTCGACATGGCCCACGGCCGCTCGCGGCTGCCGGTCGACGCCGGCAAGGTCGGCATCCACTCGATCTCGGCGGCGGCGATCGACGCGGTCGAGATCTCCGCCGGAGAGGAATGTCCGGTCCAGATCGAGATCGCGATGAACAACTCCGCGGGCATTTTCCAAGTCGACGACTTGCTGGCGACGAAGCTCCGCGGCACGCCCCTGGAGGGCAAGGTCGAGGTCGTGGCGTCGGTCGAGGGCGAGGCCGAGAAGCGGCTGCTGACCGAGTTCCGGATCTCCTAGCGCCTATGCGCGAGCTGAGCCCGGGCCTTCATCGATGGACCGCGGAACATCCCGGCTGGCGCCCCGGGGCGGCCCCGGACAGCCCCGCCGACTGGCCGCAGGCGGTGGGCTCGGTCCTGGTCGACACCGACGAGGCGACAGTCTTCATCGACCCGCTGGTGGCAGGCGACGACGACCCGCTGTGGGAGCGCTTCGACGCGCATGTCCGCGAGCGCGGGCTGCCGGTGCACGCGCTGACGACGATCGGCTTTCACCGCCGCAGCCGCGACGCCTTCGTCGAGCGTTACGAGGCGACGATCTCGCGGGCGCGGGCGGCGCTGCCGGCGGGGATCGAGCCGTTCGCCGTCAGGGGCGCCGGCGAGGTGATGTTCTGGCTCGAGCGGCATCGCGCGCTCGTCCCGGGAGACCGCCTCCTCGGCGCGCCCGGCGGCGGCCTGCGCCTTTGCCCCGAGTCGTGGCTCGGATACCTGCCGGGGCAGATGACGACGGCGAAGCTCGTACGCCTGCTGCGGCCGCTGCTCGACTGGCCGATCGAGCGCGTGCTCGTCTCACACGGTGAGCCCGTGCTCGAGGACGGTCGCGCCGCGGTCGCCGCGGCGCTTCGCTCGGCGGCGCGCAGCTAGACGCCGGCCCCGGCGGCGCCCCGACCCTCGCCGGCGGCGAACCGACCAGCGCCCAGAACGCCCGTTGCGACCGACTCGCGCCCGAGCTCGGCCTCGCGGGCAAGCCCTTCGGCGAACGGCAGGCCGATGCCCTCGAGCGCGGCGCGTCGGTCCGACAGCATCGTCGGCTGCGGGAAGGCCGCGAGCCCCTCGGCGACCTCGAGCGCCCGCTCGAGGTGGTGGCCCGGGTCGACGACCTCGTTGACCAGGCCCCAGTCGAGCGCCGCGGGCGCCTCGACCACTCGCCCGGTGAGGATCATCTCCAGCGCCCGTCCCATGCCGACGATGCGCGGCAGGCGCTGGGTGCCCCCGTCGATCAGGGGGACGCCGAAGCGGCGCTCGGTGAAGCCGAGCTTGGCGTCGCGGGTCGCGACGCGCAGGTCGCACCACAGCGCCAGCTCGAGCCCGCCGGCCAGGCACCAGCCCGAGATCGCGGCGATCGTCGGCTTCGACGCCTGCAGGCGGCTGAACCCGAGCGGGCCATCGGGACGCTGGTCGAGCCAGGCGTCGATCGCCCCCTGGGGGTCGTCGCCGGAGAACTCGGCGCCCCGCTCGGCGAACGCCTTCAGGTCGGCGCCGGCGCAGAACGCCTCGGGCCCCTCGCCGGTGAGCACGAGCGCGCGGGCGCCGTCGTCGGCCTCGAACTCCAGGAAGCGCTCGCGCAGCAGCGCGGCGGTCTCGTCGTCGACGGCGTTGCGGCGCTCGGGGCGCGTGATCGTCAGGACGGCGGCTACACCGCGCCGCTCGTACGAGACCTTGCTCACGGTGGCGGTTAGAGCCGGCGCAGCCGCTCGAGCTCTTCGCGGGCGCGCTCCTTGCGGCTGTCGAGCCGCATCTGGGCGATCGAGGCGACGACCACGAGGACGGCGAAGAACGCCATCACGCCGAAGGCGAAGTAGGTGACGACTTTGTCGTCCGTGCGACCGTAGAGCCCGACTCCGTCGGCCGCCATGGCGGCGGGCGCGAGCGCCAGCAGCGCGAGCGCCGCCCAGCCGGTCGCCATCGAGATCCGCCGAAGCTGCCTCACCGACCGCACTCTACCGCCACTGGATCGGTTCTAAGCTGCGCCGCCGATGTCGATCCTCGAAGCGATCCTCCTCGGCGCGATCGAGGGCTTCACCGAGTTCCTGCCGATCTCCAGCACGGGCCATCTGACCATCGCCGAGAAGCTGCTCGGATTCGACATCGACGACGCCGACATCACCGCCTTCACGGCGATCATCCAGGTCGGCGCCATGGTTGCGGTCGTCGTCTACTTCCGCCACGAGCTGGAGCGGATCGCCGGCTCGCTGGCCCGGGGAATCTCGCATCCGCCAAGCCGGGCGACGTCCGACTTTCGCTTCGGCCTCGCCGTCGCCGTGGGCTCGATCCCGATCGCGATCGCGGGCCTGGCGTTCAAGGACGTGATCGAGGGCCCACTGCGCAGCCTCTGGGTCGTCGGCGCGGCGCTGATCTTGTGGAGCCTGGTGATGTGGATCGCCGATCGGCGGGCGACGCAGGCGCGTGACGAGCACGACTTCAACATGCGCGACGCCCTCGTGATGGGCATCGTCCAGTGCGCGGCGCTGGTACCCGGCGTCTCGCGCTCGGGTGCGACGATCGCGGCCGGGCTGTTTCGCGGCCTCGACCGGGTGACCGTGACGCGGATGTCGTTCTTTCTCGCCGTCCCGGCCCTGGTCGCGGCCGGGATCTTCGAGGCGGTAACCGAGGCCGACGAGATCGGCAGCGGGGTCGGCTGGGGGCCTACCGCGGTTGCGATGGCGGTCAGCTTCGTCGTCGCCTACGCCACGATCGCCTGGCTCCTGCGCTACGTGGCGCACCACGACTTCACTGTCTTCATCACCTACCGGGTTCTTCTCGGCCTCGCAGTATTCGTCTTAGTGGCCGCAGGGGCGACGACCGCCACGTGAGCAACGAGACGCGCCCGGCGCACGGCCGGGCGGTCCCGTAGGAGAAGAGAGCGCGTGGCCCGGGGCAGGATGTGAGGCCACGCGCCGCACGAGAGAGGATCTCGTGGTAATCAGTCTGCTCGCCGAGGCCCCGCCTGGCGTGAAGAAAGCGAGAAATTGCGTGTGAAAGTCCTGTTAACGCGGGACACCGGTCGAGGCCACCTCTACTATGGCCCGGAAAGAGCGAAGTCGCGGCGTTCAGGGCAGGCACGGATAGTGCGCCCGGCGCCGGCGGCGAGGGGTAATGGATGAACTCGAGGTCTGCAACCGTGCGCCTGGCTGTGATCGACAACGACAGCGGCTTCCTGCGCGTGCTCAACCGCCGCTTCGACGCCGCCGGCTGGGAGTACCGGGTGCAGTCGTCGAGCGTCCCGCCCGAGGATCTGGTGGCGATGAAGCTCAATGCCGTGCTAATCGACATCTCGGTGCTCGGCACGGTCGGATGGGAGTACCTCGAGCGGGTCTGCTCGATGCTGCCTCACCTCGGCGTCGTCGTCTGCACCCAGGGATCGACGGTCGCCCAGCGAGTTCGCGGCCTGCGCCTCGGCGCCGACGACTGGATCGCCAAGCCGTCGCACCCCGAGGAGGTGATGGCCCGGATCGAGGCGGTCGTCCGCCGCCGCCGCCGCAGCCAGACCGATTCCGACACCGGGCCGCTGGTCGCCGGTGAGCTCGAGGTCCGGGCCGACCAGTACCAGGCCTTCGTCGCCGGTCAGACGCTGGAGCTGACCCGGCGCGAGTTCGAGCTCCTCAACGTGCTCGCCCAGGCGAGCGGGCGGGTGATCGAGCGCGAGGAGATCTATCAGCGGGTCTGGGGCTATGCGATGGCCCACGGCGACCGCTCGGTCGACGTCTTCGTGCGCAAGCTGCGCTCGAAGCTCTACAAGCACTCTCCGACCTGGGGCTACATCCACACCCACTTCGGCGTCGGCTACCGCTTCGAGCCCGAACCTGCCGACGGCGCCGAGGCGCCGCAGCTCGAGACCTCCGCCGAGGATGCGGCGGCGTCCGCAACTTCACACCTTTTTCACACCAGCACGACCGGCCCGTAACAAGCTGAGTCACCTGCGGTGCGAGTGTGCTGGCCGCGCGAGGGGCGGAGTCGTGTGCCTTGCCCTTCGAATTCAGTTGAAGCGATTCAAAGGAGACTCAGTGATCTCTAAGCATTGGCTGCCGGTGGCCGGAGCCAGCATCGTGCTCGCCCTCGGCGTCTCGGCCTGTGGCGACGACGACGAAAGCGACGGCTCGTCAAGCGGTGGCGACACCCTCTCGGGCAACATCACGATCGACGGCTCTAGCACGGTGCAGCCGTTCGCCGAGGCCGCGGCCGAGCTCTTCAAGGAGGAGAACCCGGACGTCAACATCACCGTTGGTGCCGCTGGCACGAGCGGCGGCTTCGAGAAGTTCTGCGCCGGCGAAAGCGACATCTCCGACGCCTCGCGGCCGATCGAGCCGGAGGAGGTCGATGCCTGCGAGAAGGGCGGCGTCTCGTACACGGAGGTTCAGGTCGCCAACGACGGGCTCTCGGTGGTCACCAACCCCGCGCTCGAGATCAGCTGTCTGACCGTCGATCAGCTCAAGGAGCTGTGGTCGACCTCGAAGATCACCAACTACAGTGAGCTGGGCGAGGATGCCGACACCGGCGAGCCGCTCCCGGACGCCGAAGTCAGCCTGTACGGCGCCGGCACGGACTCCGGCACGTTCGACTACTTCACCGACGTGATCAACGGTGAAGAGGGTCTGACGCGCAAGGACTACCAGCCCTCCGAGGACGACAACGTGCTCGTCCAGGGAGTGGGCGGCGACGAGAACGGGCTCGCCTACTTCGGATTCTCGTACTACGAGCAGAACCAGGACACGCTGAACCTGGTCGCGGTCGATGACGGCAACGGCTGCATCGCCCCGAGCACGGAGACGGTGCAGGACGGCTCGTACACGCCGCTCTCGCGGCCGCTGTTCATGTACCCGTCGGCGGACGCGCTGGGCCGTCCCGAGGTCGCCGGGTTCATGCAGTTCGTGGTCGACAACTACGACACGATCGCCGAGGCCGCGCTGATCGTCCCCATGGACGACACGCAGGCGAGCGACGCGCAGGCGGCGTTCGAGAAGGCGGCCGGCTAAAGCCCCCCTCGAGGGGTCGCCGGCCGACACAACGAGCACACGGTGGAAGCCGGCACTCAGGCGGGAGGCGCGGCGCCGGGGGGCAGTCCCCTCGGCGTCGCCCGCCGCCGCTGGGGCGAGGAGGCGATCCGCGTCGCCCTCTTCGCCGCGGCGGCGATCTCGGTACTGACGACGATCCTGATCGTCGTCGCGCTGCTGAAGGAGTCGGTGCCGTTCTTCAGGGACGTCGGCGCCGCGTTCTTCACCGATGCCGAATGGTCCCCGCTGTTCGCAAGTCCGGAGTTCGGGGTCCGCCAGCTGGTCGTCGGGACGTTCATGATCACCGGGATCGCGATCCTCGTCGCGGTGCCGATCGGCCTCGGATCGGCGATCTACCTGTCGGAGTACGCGTCGCCGAGAACCCGGCGGATCGTCAAGCCGGTCCTCGAGGTGCTCGTCGGGGTGCCGACGATCGTCTTCGGGTTCTTCGCGCTCACCTTCATCACCCCGACGATCCTCCAGGACTTCCTGAACGCGGACGTCCAGGTCTACAACGCTCTGGCCGCCGGCCTGATCATGGGCTTCATGATCGTGCCGACGATCGCCTCGATCTCAGAGGACGCGATGTCGGCGGTGCCGCAGGGCCTTCGCGAAGGCGCTTACGGGCTTGGCTCGACCAAGCGCCAGGTCGCGACCCGGGTCGTCTTCCCGGCGGCGATCTCCGGAGTCGTGGCCTCGATCGTGCTCGGGATCTCGCGAGGGGTCGGCGAGACGATGATCGTCCTGATCGCCGCAGGCCTGGCACCGAACGGGAGCCTCAACCCGCTCGAGCCGCACGCGACGATCACGGCCTTCATGGGTGCGACGGCGAAGGGCGACAACCCCGCCGGCACGATCGGCTACCAGTCGATCTTCGCGCTCGGGCTGACTCTTTTCGTCCTCACCCTGCTGATGAACATGATCGCGATCCGCTTCGTGCGCAAGTACCGCGAGGTCTACGAGTGACCGCGTCGACCGAGGCCGCCGTCGCCGGCGCCGTGCGGACTCGGTTCGAGTCCGGCCGCTCGACGCGCGTCTGGGAGCTCGCGTTCAAGGGCTGTCTCGTGTCCTGCATCCTCGTCTCGCTGGTGGTGCTGGTGGTCCTGCTGGGTCAGGTCGTCGCCGAGGGGGCCGGGTCGCTGAGCCTCGACTTCCTCACCGACACGCCGTCGCGGATCGACCCGTCCAGCTCGGGGATCGGCCCGGCGCTCGCGGGCACCCTGTGGCTGATGCTCGTCTGCACGGTCTTCATCATCCCCGTGGGGGTGGCTAGCGCGGTCTACCTGGAGGAGTACGCCGATCGCGACCGCTGGTTCAACCGGCTGATCGAGGTCAACATCCAGAACCTCGCCGCGGTGCCCTCGATCGTCTACGGCGTGCTGGGCCTCGCCTTCCTGGTTCGAGGCCCCCTGAGCCTGGGGCACGTGCTGCTCGCCGGGGGACTGACGCTCGGGCTGCTGGTGCTGCCGGTCTTGATCGTCGCCGGCCGCGAGGCGATCCGCGCCGTTCCGCCCTCGATTCGCGAGGGCTCGATGGCGCTGGGCGCGACCAAGTGGCAGACGATCTGGAAGCAGGTGCTCCCGGCGGCGCTGCCGGGCATCGCCACTGGAGCGATTCTCTCGCTGTCGCGGGCGATCGGCGAGACCGCGCCGCTGATCGTCATCGGCGCGGCGGCCTTCGCGACGTCCTCGCCGACCGGGATCTTCGACGACGTCACCGCGTTGCCGATTCAGATCTTCAGCTGGATCTCGGATCCGCAAGAGGAATACAAGGCGCTCGCCGCGGCCGGGATCATCGTCTTGATGGTGATCCTGCTGGCGATGAACTCGGTCGCGATCTGGCTGCGCAACAAGTACGAGAAGAAGTGGTAGGTGGTCTAAGTTGGAAGGCAGATCCGTGACCGATCCAGAGCAGACAGAGGGGGGGCGCGCTGCCCCGGCGATCAACCTCGAGCAGACGATCGCCGAGACCCATGGTCCGGAGACCAAGCGCTTCGCGCGCCGCGAGCCGGTGTTCGAGCTCGAGGACGTCACCGTCTCCTACGGCGGCCAGCCGGCTGTGTCCGAGGTCTCGATGCCGATCTACCAGCAGGCGATCACCGCGATCATCGGCCCGTCCGGCTGCGGCAAGTCCACACTGATCCGCACGCTCAACCGGATGAACGATCTGATCCCGTCGGCGAGCGTCGACGGCCGGGTGCTCTATCACGGTGAGGACATCTACGGCGATCAGGTTGACCCCGTGGAGGTGCGCAAGCGGATCGGGATGGTGTTCCAGAAGCCGAACCCGTTCCCGAAGTCGATCTACGACAACATCGCTTTCGGACCCCGAATCCTCGGGATGGAGGGCGACATGGATGGGCTCGTCGAGAAAGCACTGCGCGGCGCGGCGCTCTGGGACGAGGTCAAGGACCGGCTCGATACGAACGCATTCGGCATGTCGGGCGGCCAGCAGCAGCGCCTGTGCATCGCCCGCTGCCTCGCCGTCAATCCGGACGTGATCCTCATGGACGAGCCGTGCTCGGCGCTGGACCCGATCTCGACCGGCAAGATCGAGGACCTCATGTTCGAGCTCAAGGAGAAGTACTCGATCGTGATCGTCACGCACAACATGCAGCAGGCGGCGCGGGTCTCGGACATGACCGCCTTCCTGATCGTCAAGCTGGATGCCGACGAAAAGCACCGGCAGGGCCGCCTGGTCGAGTACGACGACACCGAGAAGATCTTCACCAACCCGGCTGACAAGCGAACCGAGGACTACGTGACGGGGAAGGTCGGCTGATGCCGGACCGAACGCGCATTCACTACCAGGAGGAGCTCGCGCTGCTCGAGCAGCGTGCGCTCGAGGGGCTTGACCTCGTCACGGCGCAGCTCGAGCGCTCAACCGAGGCGGTCGAGCACTCCGACACCGAGCTCGCCGAGCTGGTGATCACCAGCGACGACGTGATCGACGGCCGCTACCTGGAGGTACACCAGGCGATCCTCACACTGCTCGCGACGCAGGCGCCGGTGGCCACCGACCTGCGGCTGATCTCGGCGCTGCTGCACATGATGAAGAACCTGGAGCGGATGGGGGATCAGTGCGTCAACATCGCCAAGCTGATCCCGCTCGCCGGGCACGAGCCGCCGGCCGACGACCGCATCGTCAAGGACATCCTGACGATGGGTCGGCAGGTGCGGACCCAGATCGCGCAGGCCAAGCGCGCCTTCGCCGGCCGCGACGTCGAGATGGCGCGCGACCTCGTCCGCCAGGACGACGTCGTCGACTCGCTCAACAAGGAGATCTTCCGGATCGCCCTGGAGATCGGCGACGATCAGGACCGCCGCGAGTGGGCGATGACGATGATCCTCGTCGCCCGGGCGATCGAGCGAATCGGCGACAACACGGTCGACATCGGCGAGCAGGTCGCCTTCGTCGTCACCGGCCTGTTCCGGGAGTTCCAGGACGCCTCGCACCCGGGCGAGCCGATCCCCCACTAGCCGAGCGGCACCTCGATCCAGACGTCGGCCCCGCCCTCGGCGCGGTTCACGGCGCCGGCCTCGCCTCCGTGAGCGCGAGCGATCGCGTCGACGATCGCGAGGCCCAGGCCCGTGCCGCCCCGGGCGCGTGCCGGGTCGGCGCGGCTGAAGCGCTCGAACGCGTGGTCGATGAACTCTCCGGGAAAGCCCGGACCGCCGTCGGCGACGTGCAGGGCCAGTACCCCGCCCTCTGACTCGGCCCGGATCCGAACCTCGCCCTCGCCATGGCGCAGCGCGTTGTCGACCAGGTTGGTCAGCGCCTGCTCGAGTCGCAGCCGGTCGGCCTCGACGGCCAGCCCGTCGTCAACCGGCTCCACTTGCAGTTCGCGGCCGTTCTCGGTGACCCGGGCGTCGAATCTGGTTGCGACGTCGGCGAGCAGACCGGCGACGTCGACCCGCTCTGCCTTCAGCGCCAGTCGTCCCTTCTCCGAGCGGGCGACCACCAGCAGGTCGTCGGCAAGCTGTGCGAGGCGGTCGGCTTCCTCGATCGCAGAGGCGATCGCGGCGCGCAGCTCGGCCGCGGTCGTCCCGTACCGGAGCGCCAGCTCGAGCTCGGTCTTGTGGAGGGTGAGAGGCGTGCGCAGCTCGTGGCTGGCGTCGTCGACGAAGGTCCGCTCGCGCTCGATCGCGGTCTCCAGCCGGTCCAACATCGAGTTGAGCGTCTCGCCGAGCCGGCGCAGCTCGTCGTCGGCCGCCGGGACGGGCAGGCGGTCGTCGAGGTCGGCGGCCGAGAGCGCGGCGGCGCGACGCCGCATCGCCTCGACCGGGCGCATCGCCGCCGTCGCCATGCCGTACCCGGCCAGCGACGCGAGCGCCAGCGCCACTGCGCCGCCCACGAGGAGCAGCGCACCGAGGTCCTGCAGGGCGTCGTCGCGATCGTCGAGTGAGGCCCCGGCGACGACGACCAGCTCGCCCGACTCCGTCGTCACCGGCGTCGCCAGAAAGCGCGCGCTGCCGTCGACATCCCGGATCCCGCTCCGCTCGACGAACACGGGGCGCTCACTCGCCTGGCTCAGCGTCTCGGCGGAGAGCACCGCCCCGCTGCCGAGCTGCGGCGACGTGTCGATCACCCGTCCCTCGGGGGTGAGGATCTGCGTGAAGCTCTCGTCGCGCTCGATCAGGGCGCCCTGGTCGACTTCGCCCAACCCGCCCTCGCTCTCCTCGATCAGCGCGGCGGTCTCCTGGGCGCGCGAGCGCAGCCCCTGGTCGATCGCGTGGTCGAGCTGGTCGCCGAAGCGGACGTAGATGAACACGCCCAAACCAAGCAGCAGCAGCGCCATCGCCCCAGCAAAGCCGAGCGTGATCCGGGTCCGGATCGGGATCCGCTTCACGCATTCCCTCCGTCGCGGCGCAGCCTGTAGCCGGCGCCCCGCACGGTCTCGATCGAGTTCGTGCCGAACGGCTTGTCGATCTTCTGGCGCAGGAAGCGGACGTAGGAGTCGACGACGTTGGATCGGTTCTCGTAGTCGTAGTCCCAGGCGTGCTCGAGCAGCTGGAAGCGCGAGAGCACCTCGCCGGGCCGGCGCATGAAGGTCTCGAGGATCGCGAACTCCTTGGCCGACAGGTCGATCTCGGCGTCGCCGCGCCACACCTCGCGGCTCGCGGGGTCCAGGCGCAGGTCGCCGACGGCGAGCTGGGTGGGGCGTTCGGTGGGCCCCCGGCGGACCAGGGCGCGCAGCCGGGCGAGCAGCTCAGCGTAGGAGAACGGCTTGGTCAGGTAGTCGTCGGCACCGGTGTCGAGGCCGGCGACCCGGTCGCGGACCGAGTCGCGGGCCGTCAGCATCAGGATCGGCGACCACACACCCTCGGAGCGAAGCCGGCGGCAGACCTCGAAGCCGTCGATGCCGGGCAGCATCACGTCGAGCACGACGGCGTCGTACTCGGTCGCCTCCGCCATCCAGAGCGCGTCCTCGCCCTTGATCGCGACGTCGGCGGCGATGCCCTCCTTGCGCAGGCCGCGCCGGATCAGGCTCGCCATCTTGACCTCGTCCTCGACGATCAGAACCCGCATGCGCGATTCAGCGTATGAAGTGTTCGTGAACGCAAGATGAAAGCGTCCCTCACGACGCCCGGGATGGTCGAGATCGTCACAACCCGCAAGCACCGGGGATTTCGAGCCGAGCCTCATCCGTCGCGTTTGGCATGATCGCCTGGTGCTCTGCGCAGCGGTCGACATCGGCTCCAACACCACCCGCGTGCTGGTAGCCGAACCGCAGGAGGGCCAGCTCCGCAAGGTGATGGAGCAGCGCGCCTACACCCGGATCGACAAGGCGTCGAAGCGCAAGGGCAGGATCATCCCGGAGAAGATCGCCGAGCTGACCGAGGTCGTCACCACCCAGGTCCGCCTGGCGGAGGAGCTCGGCGCCGAGGCGATTCGGATCGTCGCCACCGCGGCGATCCGCGAGGCCAAGAACGCCGAGCAGGTGGCGCACGAGATCTCCGAGCCGGTCGACCTGCCCGTCGAGATCCTCAGCGAGGAGGAGGAGGGCCGGCTGGCATTCATCGGCGCGACCAAGACCCTCGGTCATCCGGTCGAGGGAGAGATCGGGGTCGTCGACGTTGGCGGCGGCTCCTCGGAGATCGTGCTCGGGACCGCCTCTGACGGCGTCAGCGAGGTGCGCTCGTTCAAGATCGGATCCGGGGCGCTCGCCGAGGAGTTCCTGACCCGGGACCCGCCGTCGGCGGCCGAGATCCGCGCCCTGCGCGACCACATCTCGGACTTCTTCCAGGGTGTCGAGATCCACCATCCCGCCCAGGCGGTCGCCGTGGGCGGCAGCGCGACGTCGTTGCGGACGCTCGTCGGCGCGGTGCTGGAGTACGAGACGCTCGAGCGCGCGGTCAGGGTGCTCGCCACCGACGAGATCGCCGAGGTGGCGAAGCGCTTCGAGCTCGATCCGAGGCGGGTCCGGATCCTTCCCGCTGGGGTGCTGATCCTCGAGAAGCTCTCCGAGCTGCTCGGCCAGCCGCTGCAGATCGGCAAAGGCGGCCTGCGCGAGGGCGTGATCCTCGACCTGCTCAACAACGGCGCCTCCAACGGCGAGACGGCGGCCCTAGCCGCGTAGCCCTCCGATCGCGGAGTCCGAAGGACGAAGCGGAGGGGCGCCGCTGTTGAGGCGCCTGATTTGAGGCGGTAGTCTCGCGCCGTGGCGAAGGCCCGACCGATCCCAGGACTGCGCGGCGAGGACTCCTACTCCCTCGCAGCGGCTAAGGTCGTCGCCGTCCGCGCCGCCGAGCTGGCCGAGCACTCGAACGGTGTCCTCGACACCTCAGACATCGAGGCGGTGCACCGGATGCGCGTCGCCACGCGCCGGCTGCGGGCGGCGCTCGAGGTGTTCGCGCCCTGCTTTCCGGCCAAGCGCCACAAGCGCGTGCTCAAGGACGTCAAGCGGCTCGCCGACGTGCTGGGAGACCGGCGCGACCCCGACGTGGCGATCGCCAGCCTCACCGAGTTCGCCGCCGCCGCCTCGGCTGCGGACCAACCTGGCATCGAGAGCCTGGTCGCGCGCCTGCGCGACGAGCAGCGCGCGGCGAACGAGGCGCTCGCGCCGTTTCTCGCCGACGAGTGGCTCGTCGCCCTCGGCCAGCGGCTGGCCGAGCTGGTCGACAGCGCCCGCAGCGACGCCCGCGACGCCGACGGCGCTGACCTGGCGCCGGTCGAGCCGGTGCTGATTCCGCCGCCGCTCAGCGCTCCGCCGGTCCCGGCTCGCGTGGGGAACGGAGCGTCGGCGGCATGAAGGCGAAGAAGGTCAAGGGGCTCAAGCCCCGGGCGCCGCTGGTCGACAATGCCGCCCGGATCATCCGCACCCGAATCGACGAGCTGCGGTCGTTCGCGCCCGGGGCGCTCGACGGGGGGACCGTCGACCAGCACGACATGCGGATCGCGGCGAAGCGGCTGCGCTATGTACTCGAGGTCGCCGGCTTCTCGTTCGGCGCCCCGGCCGACAAGGCCCGCAAGCGGGCGCGCGACCTGCAGGAGGTGCTGGGCGAGCTGCACGACTGCGACGTGATGCTGCCTCGCGTGGCCGAGCAAGCCGAGTCGCTGCGTGAGGAGGACGCGCTGATCGTGCGAGCCCGCGCGGGCGACGCCCGGGACCTCGAGCCGAGTCTGGTCGCCAGAGCGCCCCACCGGACTGCGTATCGCGGGCTCGACCTCCTCACGGTCCATCTCGAGGCTCGAAGGACGCTGCTGTTCGACCGCTTTGTCGATCTCTGGGGCGAGCTCGAGCGCGAGCGGACCTGGAAGAAGCTCGAGCGGGCGATCGAGAAGCAGGTCTGAGCGCAGCGATTCGAATCGCCGTGGCCGCCTTGGCCGCCGCGCTCGTGGTGCCTCCGCCCGCAGCCGCGGCGTTCGAGGCCGGCGCCCCTGGGCTGGGCGACCCGTTCTTTCCCAGCGCGGGAAACGGCGGCTACGACGTCGCTCATTACGACCTGCACCTGCGCTACCGGCCCGATTCCGGCAGGCTCGTGGCCCGGACGCTGATCGAGGCGAACGCGACCCAGGACCTGAGCGCATTCAACCTCGACTTCCGCGGACCCCGGGCCACCTCGGTGAGCGTCGACGGCGTCGCCGCCGGCTTTGAGAGGTCGGGGCAGGAGCTGACCGTGACCCCGGCCGCCGGGATAGCGTCGGGGGCGGCGTTCGTGGTCGAGGTCGCCTACCGCGGCCGGCCGCAGCGGCTGATCGACGCCGACGATTCGATCGAGGGCTGGGTGCGCACCGACGACGGGGCGTTCGTCGTCGGCGAGCCGCAGGGCTCACCGACCTGGTTTCCATGCAACGACCACCCGCGCGACAAGGCGAGCTTCGCGTTTCGGATCAAGGTGCCTCGCGGGATCGAGGGAATCGCCAACGGCTCGCTCGTCGAGCGCCGTCGTGCCGGGCGCTGGGTGAGCTGGACCTGGCACGCCGACGCGCCGATGGCGACCTACCTGGCGACCGCGACGATCGGCAACTTCAAGCTCGAGCACTCGACCGTCGCCGGCCTCGAGTCCGTCGTCGCGATCGACCCGCGCGAGCGGCGCGACTCCGCTCGCGCGCTGCGCCAGACCGGGAACATCGTGCGGCTGTTTCGGGGGCTCTACGGGCCCTATCCGTTCGCGCAGATCGGCGCGATCGTCGACCACGCCCCGGCGGTCGGTTACGCGCTCGAGACCCAGACGCGACCGATCTATAGCGCCGCTCCCGACGAGATCACGGTCGCGCACGAGCTCGCGCACCAGTGGTTCGGCAACAGCGTCAGCATCCGCGACTGGCCCGAGATGTGGCTCAACGAGGGCTTCGCGACGTGGTCGGAGTGGCGCTGGTCGGAGGAGCGTGGCGGCCTGACGACCAAGCAGCAGTTCGAGGAGCTGAAGCAAGAGCCGGCGTCGAGCCCGATCTGGGACCCGCCGCCGGGAGCGATCCCAGGCCCGGCGACGCTGTTCGCCGACTCGGTCTACCAGCGCGGCGCGATGACGCTCGAGGCGCTGCGCCAGCAGGTTGGCAGCGACGCGTTCTACGCGACGCTCAGCGACTGGGCCGCGAGCCGCGCCTACGGCAGCGCGACCACCCCCGAGTTCATCGCGCTCGCCGAGGCGAACTCGGGCCAGGAGCTCGACTCGCTGTTCTCAACCTGGCTCTACGAGCCCGGCAAGCCGTAGCTCGATCGACCGCGAGGGGTCGCTCGTCGACCACTCTCCGCGCCGCCACCCGATCCGGGTGCCGTCGGCCAGCCGGACCTTGGCCCGGCCGCCGCGGGGCTCACCCCAGAGCGTCGCCTCGAGCGGGCGCTCGGCCTCCGGGCCGTCGCCGAGGCCGGCGGCGACGGTCGCGGCCGGATAGGTGACGACGATCGCGCCGCGGCGCACCCAGATCGGGATTCGCTCCCGGGGTGCCGCGGCGATCAGCTCGCGGCCGCCGCTGACCGGCTCTTCGGTCCAGTAGTCGAACCAGTCGCCGTGCGGCAGCCACACCGGGCGCTCGGTGGCGCCCTCCTCGAGCACCGGCGCCACCCAGAGCGCCGGCCCGAACCCGTAGGCGTCGGCGAGCACCCAGCCGCCCGCGTCCGCGGGATCGGTGAGCGCCAGCGGGCGCATGATGGGCAGGCCACAGCGGGCCGCGGTCGCCGCCGCCGCCCGGATGTAGGGCACCAGCCGCTCGTGCAGCAGCAGGTAGTCGCGGTAGACGTCGAGCGTGCGATCGTCGTAGCGCCAGGCCTCCTGCTCGAAGCGCCCGTGCGCTTGCAGCAGCGGCGTGAAGCAGCCGAACTGCACCCATCGCAGCAGCAGCTCGCGTGGGCAGCGCTCGACCAGCCGCTTGCCCAGATAGCCGCCGACGTCGTGCGACCAGTTGGAGAACCCGCTCGCGGCAGCGGTAAGGGTCGCGGCGACCAGGGTGCGCAGCGACCAGAAGTCCGACGCCTGGTCACCGCCCCAGAGCAGGCCGGTTGCCTGCTGCCCGGTCCACCCGCAGCGCCCGAACAGCACGCCAGAGTCGGGATGGACCTCGTCGAGCACCTCCTGCATCGTGCGGCGGTACATGTCGCCGTAGGCCCAGGCCGCCTGCGCCCCGGTGCGCCGGTCGGAGAAACGTGCGTCGGAGGGGATGTAGTAGCCCTCGCCGTCGTCCGCCTTGATCCCCTCGACCCCGAGCTCGAGCACCGAGCGCGCCTGCTTCTGCCACCACCGGCGCGCCTTCGCCGAGCTGAAGTCGACCGGGGAGCCGATGCCCATCCACCAGCGGCCGACGTGCGGGGCGCCGCTGGCGTCGCGAATGAAGTGGCCCGCCCACAGCGCCTCGGCGTAGTTGGGGGCAGGGCGCCGATGCATCCGGTCGGACTTCGGGTCCGGAGGTCGCTGGCCGTCGCTGGAGTCCAGGTTGATCCAGGGGGTGACCCAGACGACGGTCCGCACGCCGTCGGCGCGCATGCGCGCGATCAGCCCGCGAGGGTCCGGGAACTGGTGCGGGTTGAAGCGCCACGTGTTGTACTGGGTCTCCCAGGGCGAGTCGATGACGATCGCGTCGAGCGGCAGCGCGTGCTCTCGATAGCCCTCGAAGTCATCGAGCACGTCGCGCTCATGCTCGTAGACGTCGCGGCTCTTCCAATGGCCGTAGGCCCATTCGGGCAGCAGCGCCGGCATGCCGGTGAGTCGCAGGTAGCGGCGCAGCCGGCCGGCGGGTGTCGGGTCACAGAGCAGGTGCAGGCGCAGCGTCCCCGCCCCGCCGCGCTGGCTGACGCCGCGGGGATCGCCGAGGTCGAACTCGAGTCCGGGGCCCCAGGTCTCGACCCACAGTGACCAGCCCTCGCTCGAGCACAGCCACGGGGCGGGCGCGTAGTCACCCTGGGGGATGCCGCCGTCGGCGAGCATCTCCGGCGGACATTCGGGTCCGGTGTAGCGGCGGTCGGCGCCGAGCCGGACGACGCGCCCGCTCTGCTCGAACCGCTCACCGTGTCGGGCGCCGAGCCCGGACAGGCACTCGCCTGGCACCGCCTGCCACTCGGCGCCGAGCCGAAACGTCGCCGGCTCGGGGGCGAGCACGATTTCGACGTGGTCGTCGTCGGCGAGCCTCACCGAGAGCTCCGCCGGCCCCTCGGCACCGTGCGCGGTGAGCCGGATCGAGTCATCGGCGGCCGCCTCCAGAGTCGCGCTCTCGACGATCGACGCCGGCTCCCGCTCCTCCTCGACGACGACGCCCTCGGTGAGCGTGATCAGGCGGTCGTCGCCGCTCCCCGACTGCGTGAACAGCCTCAGCTCGCCGAGCAGATCGCGGCCGTCACGCGCGACCCGCACCGTCAGCGGCTCGACGCGAACGTCGACCTCGAGCCGGCCCCGGCGAAGCGTCGTCCCTTGACCCACCGAAACCGCCATCTCACCAAGGTTCGTCGTGCCCAGGGACAGACCGGTTGCGATCTCGTGAACGCGTTTTTCCCCGACTTTTCACGAAGTTGGCGCCCGCGCCGTCGAAGCTGTAGTCGGAAATAGCCTGCAAATCGAGGGGAGCAACGATGATTCCCGTAAAGGTCGTCAGGGCGGACCTCCACTGTCACTCGACTGCGTCAGAGCTCGCGAAGCTCGGCATTCAGCGCAAGGTCGGCCTGCCGGAGTGCGCCACGCCACCCGAGGAGGTCTACGAGCTCGCCAAGCGGCGGGGCATGGACTTCGTCACGATCACCGACCACGACACGATCGACGGCTGCCTCGAGCTCGCCGATCGACCCGACTGCTTCGTCTCCGAGGAGCTGACCGCGTGGTTCGCCGGCGAGCCCCAGGCCGTGCACGTGCTCTGCTACGGGATCACGCCCGACGACCACGAGTTTGTGCAGGCCCATGCCCGCGACCTGGAGACCTGCGCCGCGTACCTGCACGAGCGCGAGATCACCTGCGCGCTCGCGCATCCGTTCTTCGCGGTCGCGGCGCCGTTGACAGCGCGCCACCGCCGACGCCTCGCCCAGCTCTTCCCGGTCTGGGAGACGCGCAACGGCTCGCGCGCGCGCGAGCTCAACATGCCCGCCTGGGTCTACATCGAGACCCACGGCGGCACCAGCGTCGGCGGCTCCGACGACCATGCCGGCGTCGACATCGGCCGGACGTTCACCGAGACGCCCCACGCCGCGACGCCGGAACAGTTTCTGCGCCACATCCGCGAGGGCAACACCGCCACGCGTGGCGATCAGGGAAGCGCGGCGAAATGGGCGCACTCCGCGCTCGCGATTGCGATCCGCAGCCTGATCGCCGACCCTGCGATCGACCCTGCCGGCGGCAGCGTCGATCCCGGCGCCGTGCTCGAGATCGCCCAACGGGTGGTCTCCGACGGCGCCGAGCGGGGTGGCAACGAGGCCTCGAACCTCGGCGCGACCGAGGCAAGGGCGCTGGTTCGCGCCTGGCTCGACTCGATCGAGCTGGGGTCCGACCCGCTGGCGCTGATCGAGCTGATGCAGGCCGAGGGTTTTTCGCACAACGACCTCGCGCGCCGCGCCCGGCGCAGCCACGAGCGGCGGATGCGAAGCGCGGTCTCGCAGACGACCGCCGCCGCGGCCGCCGGCGACGGCTACGCCGAGGCGGCACGCTCGCTGTTCGAAGCGTGCATTCCGGCAATTCCATACGTGCCGGCGACGATGATCCTCGGACAGGAGATCGCCAAGCTCACGACCCGCGACGGCGAGCCGGGGCGGGTGGCGCTCGTCGTCGACGCCGCCGGCTCGATGCACGGCGTCACCCACACGATCGAGCGCATTCGCGAGCACGGGGTCCCCGGTTGGGAGGTCGAGGTGATCGGCACCGACCCGCACGTCGACCGGCGGCTGCCGGCGGTCGCCGAGGTCGAGGTTCCCTTCTATCCGGGGATGACCGTCGGCGTCCCCAGCGTGCCCGAGCTCGTCTCCACGCTGGCTGAGGGCCACTACGACCTGATCCACCTGACCTCGCCCGGGCCGGTTGGCATCGGCGCCGCGCTCAGCGGAAAGATCGGCCGGATCCCCCTCTGCGGCAGCTACCACACCGAGCTCGGCGCCTACGCCGGCCTGCGCAGCGGCGACCCGGCCCTCGAGGCCGGTGTCCGGGCGGCGCTCTCGATCTTCTACCGCTCCTGCGAGATCGTGCTCTCGCCCAGCCCCGCATCCGATGGTTCGCTGGCCGAGCTCGGGATCGAGCCCGACCGCCTCGCGCGCTGGGTGCGCGGCATCGACCTCGACCTCTACGACCCCGCGCTGCGCGATCCCGACGCCTATCCGGGCGAGGTCAAGGTCCTCTACGCCGGGCGGCTGACGCGCGAGAAGGGCGTCGACCTGCTCGCCGACGCCTTCCTCGAGGCGCGCGAGCGCGACCCGCGGCTTCACCTGCTGCTGGCCGGTGGTGGCCCGGAGGAGCAGCTGCTGCGGGTGCGGCTCGGCGACCACGCGACGTTCCTCGGCTGGCTCGACCGCGAGCAGCTCGCGCGCGCCTACGCCAGCGCCGACATCTTCCTGTTCTGCTCGCGGACCGACACGTACGGTCAGGTGATCACCGAGGCGCAGGCGAGCGGCCTGCCCGTCGTTGCCGTCGCCGAGGGTGGGCCGGTCTCGTTGATTCGCGACCGCCACACGGGCTGGCTGTGCGAGTCCGATCCGGCGGCGATCGCGTCGGCGGTGGCCCAGCTTGCAGCCTCGGACTTCCTGCGCGAGCGGCTCTCACGCGCGGCGCTGCGCGACGTGCGTGGCCGCACCTGGGAGGCTGCGATGGGCCAGCTGGCCGCCGGCTACAGGCGTGCCGTGCCGGCGACGCGGCGCAAGCCGGAGCCCGGCCCGCTGCGCCAAGTTGCGTGACGAGGCGCGGCCAGTAGCCTGTGGCCGAGCCCTCAGTGGAGCCCGTCGAGACTCACACAGCGACCGTCGAAGACGTCGAGCAGCCGGTTTCCCAACCGCGCGCCGACGCGCCCGATCTCGAGGATCGCTCGCTCTACTTCAACCGCGAGCTCTCCTGGCTCGACTTCAACGATCGGGTGCTTCAGCTCGCCGAGGACCCCGACCAGCCGCTGCTCGAGCGGGCCAAGTTCGCGGCGATCTGGGAATCGAACATGGACGAGTTCTTCATGGTCCGGGTGGCCAACTACCAGGACCTGGTCGAGTCGGGGAGCCAGGTCCGCGCGGCCGATGGAATGACCCCGACCGAGGTGCTGGCGGCCGTGCGCGAGCGAGTCGTCGAGCAGCGCGGGCGCGTCGGCGCCTGCCTCGAGCGGGACCTGCGCCCGGCGCTCGCCGAGCACGGCATCCGCCTGCTCTCCATCGACGAGGCGTCGAAGGCCGAGCACGAGGAGCTCTGCAAGCTGTTCGAGCGCCAGGTCTTCCCCGTGCTGACTCCGCTCGTGATCGGTCGCGGGCGGCCGTTTCCCTATATCTCGAACCTCTCGCTGTCGCTGGCCGTCGTCCTGCGCGACCCCGAGAACGACACCGAGATCCTCGCCCGCGTGAAGGTGCCGAAGGAGCTGCTCGGCCGCTTTCTTCACATCGGCGACGGCAACACCATGGTTCCGCTCGACGACCTGATCGCCGACAACCTCGGCTCCCTGTTCCCCGGGATGGAGATCATCGACCATGCGCTGTTCCGGGTCACCCGCGACACCGACTACGACGTCTCCGACGAGGCCGCCGACCTCATGCAGGCGGTCGAGGAGGAGCTCAGGCGCCGCCGGTTCGGGGAGGTCGTGCGGCTCGAGATCGACGCCAGCATGAACCAACGGCTGCGCGACTTCCTGGTCGCGGCGATGGGCGTCGGCGACGACGAGGTCTACGAGGTCGAGGGGCTGGTCGACCTCGCCGATCTCGCGGACGTGGCCGGCCTGTCCGGTCACGACGAGCTTCGCTACCCGCCGCACACGCCGGTCACGCCGCCGCGCCTGATCCTCGGCGAGGTCGGCAAGGAGACCGACGTGTTCACCGCGATCCGCGATGGCGACATCCTCGTCCACCATCCGTACGACTCGTTCTCGACCTCCGTCGAGCGGTTCGTCAAACAGGCGGTCGCCGACCCGAAGGTGCTCGCGATCAAGCAGACCGTGTACCGGACGAGCGCCGACTCGCCGCTCGTCCCGGGGCTGATCGACGCGGCCGAGGCCGGCAAGCAGGCGGTCTGCATGGTGGAGCTCAAGGCGCGCTTCGACGAGCAGGCGAACATCCGCTGGGCGAAGAAGCTGGAGGAGGCGGGGGTCCACGTCGTCTACGGGATCCCGGCGCTCAAGACGCACGTCAAGTGCGTGCTGGTCGTTCGCCGCGAGGGCGACGGCGTGCGCCACTACGTCCACATCGGGACCGGCAACTACAACCCGAAGACGGCGCGCATCTACACCGACCTCGGGCTGTTCACCGCCGATCCCGAGATCGGCGCCGATATCGCCGAGATGTTCAACTCGCTCACTGGTTATGCGCGCCCGCGGAGCTACCGCAAGATGCTGGTCGCGCCGTTCAACCTGCAGAGCGGGCTCCTGGACGAGATCGAGCGCACGATCGAGTCGCACTCCGACGAGACCCCGGCGCGGATCCGGCTGAAGATGAACTCGCTGCTCGACGCGACCATGATCCGCGCCCTGTATCGCGCCTCGACCGCCGGGGTCGAGGTGAAGCTGAACGTTCGCGGGATCTGCGCGCTCCGCCCCGGCGTGCCCGGGGTCTCGGAGAACATCGAGGTGACCTCGGTCGTCGGCCGCTTCCTCGAGCACTCGCGGATCTTCTCGTTCGAGCGCCCCGGTGAGGAGGAGAGCATGTACATCGGCTCCGCCGACCTGATGCCGCGCAACCTGTACAACCGGGTCGAGCTCGTCACCCCGATCATCGATCCCAAGGTCCGCGCGCAGCTCCTCGACGTGCTCGACCGTTCGCTCGCCGACAACACGCACACGTGGGAGCTGGGAGCCGACGGCGAGTGGAGGCGGCGCCGGCCCGACGGCGAGCCTCGCGATGTGCAAGAAGCGCTGATCGAGCTGCACGCCGAGCGCGCCGCCTCCGGCGCCTCGATCGAGACGCCGGTCGGCTAGCAGGCCGACTGGACACAGCGCGTCCCGTGGCCGCGACGCACACCGCGCATGGCTACTGGCTCGAGGAGGCGGAGCCGGTCGACGCGGCCCCTGCGCTCGAGGGGGAGCGTCGAGCCGACGTGGTTGTGGTCGGCGGCGGCTACACGGGCCTGTGGACCGCATGGCACCTGAAGCTCCTTGCGCCCGAGGCGACGGTTGCGCTGTGCGAGGCCGGGATCTGCGGTGAGGGCCCGAGCGGGCGCAACGGCGGTTTCGTCAACGCACTCTGGTTCAGCCTGCGAGCACTGCGCCAGCGCTTCGGCGACGACGGGGCACGGCTGATCGCGGCGACGGCGCAGGACTCGGTCGAGCAGATCGGTCGCTTCTGCGACGAGCAGCAGGTGAACGCGTGGTTTCGACAGTCGGGGTACATGCAGGTATCGACCGCGCCCGCATGGGACGGCGCCTGGGAACCGGCGGTCGCCGCCGCCCGCGAGCTCGGCTTCGATCACGCCTGCCGGCCGCTCTCGGAGGCGGAGGTGGCCGAGCGCTGCGCCTCGCCGATCTTTCGCGCCGGCGTCTTCTACCCGGAGGCGGCGACGGTGCACCCTGCCCGTCTGGCGCGCGGCCTGCGCGCGCGGGTGATCGCCGCCGGGGTGGAGGTCTTCGAGCGCAGCCCGGTGCGCGGGGTGAAGCGGCGGGACGGTTCTGTCCTCGTCCAGGGCGTGTGGGGAACGATCCGCGCCGGCGCCGGGGTGCTCGCCACGGGTGCCCAGCTCGTCGGGTTGCCGCGGATGCGCCGCCGGCTGACGGTGACCTCGAGTCACATGGTGATCACCGAGCCCGTGCCCGACCTACTCGAGGAGATCGGCTGGACGGGGGGCGAGTGCATCACGGACTCGCGGGCGATGATCCACTACTTCCGCACCACACCCGGCGGCCGGATCGCTTTCGGCTGGGGCGGCGGCAGGGTCGCCTATGGCGCGCACGCCGACGGCCGCGCCGAGCGCGACCCGGACGTGATCGCCCAGATCGAGCAGCACCTGCTCCGCTTCTTTCCCGGCCTGCGCGGGCGCCGGATCGAACACGCGTGGGGCGGGCCGATCGACGTCTCACCCACCCACCTGCCGGTGATCGACCAGCTCGAGCCCGGCATCCACTGCGCCTTCGGCTACACGGGCCACGGCGTCGGCCCGTCACAGATGCTTGGCCGCACTCTGGCCTCGCTCGCCCTCGACCGGCGCGACGACGCCACCCGCCTCGCGCTCGTCTCCCCGCAGGCGGTGCACGTTCCCCCCGAGCCGCTCCGCTATGTCGGCGGCTCGATCATCCGCGCCGCGCTCGTGCGCAAGGAGGACGCCGAGGAACAAGGCCGCCGCCCCGGCCCCCTGACCCGCTTCGTCGCCGGGATCCCCGAGCGCATCGGGATCCACATCGGGCGGGGGTAGGGGCGCCGAGTGCGGGTTTTTGGGTCGTATGCACCCATAACTCCGCACATGATTAGTACCGCCGCCTCGACCCGCCGCCGAGCAGCGAGAACACCAGCAGCAGCAGGAACGAGCCGCCGATCGCGATCAGCCAGGTCTCGAGGTCGAAGAAGTCGTCGATCTTGCCGAGGTCGAGCTCGGTGGCGATCCAGCCGCCGATCAGGGCCCCGAGGATGCCGACGGCGGTGGTGCCGATGCAGCCCTCGGGGCCGGGGCGGCCCGGGACCAGCGCCCGCGCGATCGTGGCGGCGAACAGCCCGAGGAAGATCCAGCCGAGAAAGCCCACGGTCGCAGACTAGTCGCCGATGCCGGACCTACGATGGGTCGATGGCCGAACGGCGCGTGATCGCCCACGTCGACATGGATGCCTTCTACGTCGCGGTCGAGCTGCTGCGCCGGCCCGAGCTGCGCGGCAAGCCGGTGATCGTCGCCGGCAGCGGACCGCGGGCGGTGGTCACGACCGCCTCGTATGAGGCGCGGCCGTTCGGGGTCGGATCGGCAATGCCTGTTGCCCACGCGCGCCGCCGGTGCGATCACCTGGTCCACCTGCCGGTCGACATGGCCCACTACCGCGAGCGCTCGGGCGAGGTGATGGAGCTGATCGACCAGCTCGGCGTCCCGACCCAGCCCGTCTCGCTGGACGAGGTCTATCTCGACCTGTCGGGTGTGCCCGACCCGATCGCCCGGACGAGCTCGCTGGTGCGCTCGATCCGCGAGCGGCTCAGCCTCGACGCCTCGGTCGGCATCGGGCCGAACAAGCTGGTCGCCAAGGTCGCCTCGGACGCGGAGAAGCCGCGCGGGTTCGTTGTCCTCAGCCGCGAGCAGGCTGCCGAGCGCTTCGCCGGCAAGCCGCCGCGGCTGATCCCGGGCGTCGGCCCGAAGACGGCCGAGCGGCTGAGCGCGCTGAAGATCGAGACGATCGGCGCGCTTCAGCGCCACCCGGTCGAGGACCTCGTCCGCCGCTTCGGCGAAAGCCATGGCCGCGGACTTCACGACCGCTCCCACTTCCGCGACGACTCGCCCGTCGCCCGCGGCGAGCTCAAGTCGCGATCGGTCGAGACCACCTTCGACCACGACATCGCCGAGCTCGGCCGGCTCGAGCAGATCCTGGCCGAGCAGTCACAGCGGCTGGGCGAGGCGCTGCGCGAGCGGGGGACCGCCGGCCGCACGATCGGGATCAAGGTCCGGCTCGACGACTGGACCACGGTCACCCGCGTGCACACGATCGAGGCGCCGACCAACGACCCCGGGGTGATCGGGACGCACGCGGTCGCCCTGCTGCGCGCCTACGCGCCGCCGCGGCCGGTCCGCCTGCTCGGGGTGCGCGTCGCCTCGTTCGCGGACACGCCGAGCCAGCCGGCAGCGGGGCCCGAGCCGCTCAGCCTCCTTCCCGCCGCGTAGCGGTTACGGCGCCGCCGAGATCGACTCGACCAGCTCGCCGACATCCTCCTCCTCGGCGTGCTGAGCCAGGTCGCCCTGGCTGACGATCCCGATCAGCCTGTGACCGTCGATCACCGGGAGGCGGCGGACCTTGTGCTCCTTCATCGTCTTGATCGCCTCGCTGACGGAGTCGTCGGCGCCGATCGTCACGGGCTTGCCCTCGCCGAGCTCGCCGGCCTTCGTCGACGTCGGGTCCTTGCCTTCGGCCAGCACCTTCACGACGATGTCACGGTCGGTCAGCATCCCCTTCAGCCGATCGTCCTCGCCGCAGATGGGCAGTGAGCCGACGTCGAGCTGCTTCATCTTGCTCGCCGCGTCGGCGACCGTCTCGTTCTCGCCGATGCACTCGGCGTCCCCGGTCATCACTTCTCGTGCCGTCTTGCCCATTTCGTCTCCTTGTAGGTGGGTTTCGCACGCCTCCTACCCGGTCACGGGCGTAACTCACCACCGCGACGTGATGACCTTCTTGCGGGTGTAGAACTCGACCGCGTCGCGGCCGTTGGCGTGCAGGTCGCCGTCGAGCGAGTCCTTCCAGCCGGAGAACGGAAACCACGCGACCGGCGCGGCGACGCCGACGTTGACGCCCAGCATCCCCGCCTCGGCGTCGTAGCGATATGCGCGCGCGGCGCCGCCGGAGCGGGTAAAGATCGAGCCCGCGTTTCCGTACCGCGATCCGTTGACGAACTCGAGCGCGGCCGGGAGATCGTCGGCGCGCACGATCGTCAGCAGGGGGCCGAACAGCTCCTCGCGGGCGAGATCGGACTCGCGGTCGGCGGTGACGATGATCGACGGTCCGATCAGGGTGCCGCCGGGTCCGGCGTCGCGACGCCCGTCGAGGATCACCTCGTCGTCGCCCGCTTCGGCCGCCTCGACGGCGGCGGCGATCCGGTCCCGCGCCTCCGGGCCGACGAGGGGACATACGTCGACGCCCTCCTGGTCGCCCGGTCCGACGCCGAGGTCGGCGGCCGCGGCGGCGAGCGCGTCGAGGGCACGATCCTGCTCGGCTCGCGTGCCGACCAGCACCGCGACCGAGCCCGCCAGGCAGCGCTGGCCGCCGGCACCGAAGGCGGATCCCATGATCGCCGGCACGGTGTGATCGAGGTCGGCGTCGGGCATCACGACGAGCGAGTTCTTCGCGCCGCCCAGCGCCTGAAAGCGCTTGCCGGTCGCCGCCGAGCGCTGCGCGACGTGGCGCGCCGTCGAGGCCTGGCCGACGAACGAGATCGCGTCGACGCCGGGATGGTCGAGCAGGCCGTTGACCGCATCGTGGCCACCGTGGACGAGGTTGCAGATGCCCGACGGGATCTCATCGATCGCGTCGAGCAGCTCGAAGATCACTTCCGAGGGCCGCGGATCGCGCTCGGAGGGCTTGAGCACGATGGCGTTGCCGCATCCGATCGCGAACGGCAGGAACCAGAGCGGGATCATCGCCGGGAAGTTGAACGGCGTGATCGCGCCGACGACGCCGACCGGCTGGCGCACCAGCTCGACATCGACCCCGGAGGCGACCCCCTCGAGGTTCTCGCCCTTGAGCAGGTGCGGGATCCCGCAGGCAGCCTCGACCGACTCGATCCCACGGAGGACCTCGCCGCGCGCGTCGTCGAGCGTCTTGCCCATGTCGGCCGTGACGAGGCGGGCGAGCTCCTCGCGCCGCTCCCAGAGGGCCTCGCGCAGCGCCATCACCGCTCGGGCGCGCTTCTGCGGCGCGACGTCACGCCACTCGGGCTGCGCCGCGCGCGCCGCGCTGACCGCGGCGTCGACGTCGCCAGGGCCCGACAGCGGCACCATCGCCGCCAGCTCGCCGGTCGCCGGATCGCGGTCCTCGAGCGTTCCGGCGGGCGCCTCGGCATCGACCCAGCCGCCGCCGATGTAGTTGCGAAGCGTCCTGGCCTCGGTGATCGTCGCCATGCCTACGCTCCCGCCCCGTCGTGGGGGCCGCTCGACTGCGAGTACTCCGAGTAGGGATACCACCATTCCTTGCGCTCGATCTCGGTCTCGATGTGGACATGCTTGGTCTCCTGGAATGCCTCCAGTCCCTCGCGCCCGAGCTCGCGCCCGAGCCCCGATTGCTTGAAGCCGCCGAACGGGCCGGCGTCGTTGTCGGTGAGCGGATCGTTGAACCACACGGTCCCCGCCTTCAGCTCGCGCAGGCAGCGCTGCATGTTGCGCAGGTCGCGGGTGTAGACGTTGGCGCCGAGGCCGTAGCGAGTCGAGTTCGCCAGCTCGATCGCCTCGTCGAGCGAACCGACCCGGACCAGCGGCGCGACAGGGCCGAACGTCTCCTCGCGCAACAGGTCCGCTTCCGGGGAAGCGCCGACGACGACCGCGGGAGAGAAGAAGTGCCCGCGCTCGTGGCCGCCGGCGTCGCCGCCCGCCACGAGCTCGGCTCCCGCGGCGACCGCCGCCTCGACCTGCGCGGCGACCTTGTCGCGCTGCGTCGCGTTGATCATCGGCCCGACGTCGGTGGCGGGGTCGAACGGGTCGCCGAGCTTGAGGCTGCGGGTGTGATCGACGAACCGGCTCAGGTAGTCGTCATAGACCGCGCCCTCGACGTAGAAGCGCTCGGCCGAGGTGCAGACCTGCCCGGCGTTCAGGTAGGCGGCCCAGACGCCGCCGCGGGCCGCGACCTCGAGCTCGTCGGCGACGTCGGCGCAGACGATGAACGCGTCCTTGCCGCCCATCTCGAGGTTGACCCGCGCCACGCGCTCGGCGCACACCGCGGCGATCTTCTTGCCCGTCGGCACCGAACCGGTGAAGGCGACGCAGTCGACCCGCTCGTCGGCGACCAGCGCCGCGCCAACGTCGCCGGCGCCGCAGACGACGTTGAGCACGCCCGCGGGCAGATGCTCGAAGCACCCGGCGGCGGCGAGCGTCGACAGCGGCGTGAGCTCGGACGGCTTGCAGACGGTCGTATTGCCCGCCGCGAGCGCCGGCGCCAGCTTCCACGCCAGCAGCAGCAGCGGGTAGTTCCAGGGCACGATGCAGGCGACGACGCCGACCGGGTCCTTGACCACCAGCGAGAGCTGTGTCGACTCGATCGACGGGATCACCCGCCCGCCCTCGTCGCGGCCGATCTCGGCGTAGTAGTCGAACGCCGCGGCGGTCCAGCCGATCTCGTCGCGGTTCTCGATCAGCGGCTTGCCGCCCTCGCGCGTCATCAGCTCGGCCAGCTCGTCGGTCCGCTCGCGCAGCAGCCGCGCCACCTCGTGCAGCATCTCGCCGCGCTCCACCGCCGGCGTGCGCTCCCAGCCGCGCTGCGCCTCGCGGGCCGCGGCGATCGCGGCGTCGAGCTGGTCACTCGAAGGCGTGGCCACCGTCGCCACGATCTCCTCGGTGAACGGGTTCTCGACCTCAAGCGGCGTACCGTCGCCCGCGACCCGTTCGCCGCCGATCACCAGTCTGGTCTCGAATTCGGCCATTGCTGCTAGATCCAAGGTCCGGTGGGTATGGGGGGAGCGTGTCTGAGCAGGCGGACAAGCGCAACGAGACCGAGGCCGAGCGGCTGGACCGCAACCTCGCCGAGCTCCTGCAGGAGCTGCGGATCGCGGTCCCGGGGATCCAGTTCCTGTTCGCGTTCCTGCTCGTCGTGCCGTTTCAGCAGGGGTGGGTGGAGGTCACCGACTTCGAGAAGAACGTCTACTTCGTCGCCCTGCTGGCGACCGCGCTGGCGGGTGTCTTCCTCATGGGTGCGCCGGCGCGCCACCGGCTTCGCTTCCGCGAGATGGACAAGGAATGGGTGGTCGACTCCTCGCACAAGTACACGATCGCGGGGCTGATCTTCCTCGGGATCGCGACGACCACCGTGATCCTGCTCGTTTCGCATGTGGTCTTCAGTCCGGGGACCGCGATCGTCGCCACGGCGCTGATCGCCGCTTCCTTCGTCTGGGTCTGGTTCGGCGCGCCGCTGAAGCGCGAGCTCGAACAGCGCGGGGCGAAGTAATCTCATCCGCGCATCGTGCCCGGCGCTGGGGGCATCGCCGGCGTCCCGGCAAGCGGCTCGACCTCCTCATCGGGCATCCGCGCCGCCAGCCGCTCCGCGCGCCGCTGCTGCCAGATCACCAGAGCCACAGCTGACACAGTGACGATGAACAGGATCGTCGCCAGCACGTTGACTTGGATCGGGATCCCGCGCAGCGCCGCGCCGTAGACGTAGAGCGGGAAGGTGACCGTGGTTCCCGAGTTGAAGTTCGAGATCACGAAGTCGTCGATCGAGAGCGCGAAGGCGAGCAGGCCAGCGGCCATCACCGCCGGCGCCAGCAGCGGCAGGGTCACGTAGCGGAAGGTCTGCAGCGGCGTCGCGCCCAGGTCGGCGGCCGCCTCCTCGATCGACCGATCGAAGCCGATCAGGCGCGAGCGCACGACGACGACGACGAAGCTGATCGAGAACATCACGTGGGCGATCAGCAGGGTGGTGAACCCGAGCCCCGCCCCGTAGATGACGAACAGCGACAGCAGCGCCGCCCCGATCACGATCTCCGGGGTGGCCATCGGCAGGACGATCAGCAGGTTCGCGCCACGGCGGCCGAAGAACTGGTAGCGGACGAGGGCCAGCGCCATCAGCGTCCCGATTGCGGTTGCGATCAGCGTCGTCAGCGCCGCCAGCTCGATCGAGACCACCATCGCGTCGTTGAGCTCCGGGATCGAAAACGCCGTCTCCCAGTACTCCAGGGTGAAGCCGCCGTCGAGTGCGAAGTTGAGCCGGTCCCTGGGGGTCTCGCCGAACGAGAACACAGCGATCACCGCGATCGGGATCAGCATGTAGGCGACCGCGAAGCCGGCGTAGATCATCAGCGCGTTTCGCCGCAGCCACGCCATCGCTAGCGCGCCTCCTCCTCTTCGCCGATGAAGGCCTCGGTCCCGGCGGCGCGGATGTAAAGGAGCACGACGATCAGCACCGCCGCCATCATCAGGAACGAGAGCGCTGCCGCCTCGGGGTAGTTGCGGTCGCTGAGGTAGAGCGACTGGATCTTGTTGCCGATCATGAACTGGTTCGGGCTGCCGAGCAGCTGCGCGTTGACGTAGTCGCCGAACGCCGGGATGAACGTCAGCAGGCACCCGGCGACGATCCCCGGCGCAGTCAGCGGCAACGTCACCTTTCGAAACGCCGTCCGGGCCGACGCGTACAGATCCTTCGCGGCCTCGATCAGCGACCGGTCGATTCGCTCCAGGCTGGCGTAGATCGGCAGGATCATGAACGGCAGGAAGTTGTAGGTGAGCCCCGCGATCACAGCGCCCGAGGTGGCGAGGACCCGCCCGTCGTCGGGGACGATCGCCAGGAATTGCAGGACGTCGACGAGCGGGCTCGAGTCGGCGAGGATCGTCTTCCAGGCGATCGTCCGGATCAGGTAGGTGGTGAAGAACGGCGCGATCACCGCGAACAGCAGCAGCAGCCGCCAGCGGGGGTTTGCCTTCAGGGCGATCGCGTAGGCGAGCGGGTATGCGATCAGCAGGGCGAGGACGGTGGCGATTCCCGAGTACAGGAACGTCCGGACCAGCTGCTCTCCGCGGCCATCGAGCGCGTCGGGGAAGTTCGACCACTCCCAGGTGAACGTGAAGCCTTCGGTGAACGTGCCCGACCGCAGGGCGAGCTCGCCCATGAAGTACATGGGGACGACGAAGAACAGCGCCAGCCAGACGGCGCCGGGGCCGAGCAGCCCGTACGGGATGAGGCGGCGCCGCAGGCTCACGGGACCGCTAGCCCGAGATCACGTCGTTCCAGGCCTCCTCGACCTCCTGGACGTCGGCGTCGTCTCCGGGCGGCTCCTGGTACGGGAAGCAGTCGGCGACGAACTGATCGTCGGGGAAGATGAACGGGCTCTTCGCGAGCGCCGGGTCGCGCTCGGCGAGAATCTCCTTCACCCCGGCGACCGGCGTCACGTAGTTGACGAACTCGGCGATGTCGGCCTGGACGTCGGGCTCGTAGGCGAAGTTCATGAACTCGAGCGCCGCGGCCGTGTTGGGCGCCCCCGCGGGGATCGCCATCATGTCGAACCAGAGGTTGCAGCCCTCGTCTGGACGCCTCCACTCGACGTCGTCCCGGCCGATCAGGTAGGCGTCGCCCGACCAGCCGACCGAGGCGACGACATTGCCGCTCGTCAGGTCCTCGGTGTACTCGTTGCCGGTGATCCTGCGGATCTGGCCGGAGTCCACCGCCTGATCGATCTTGTCGATGGCGGCCAGCCAGTCCTCCTTGGTCGCCTCGTCCATGTCGACGCCGTCCGCCCGCATCACAAGCGGGATCGTGTCGCGCATCTCGTCGAGGACGGTCACGCGGCCCTTCAGCTTGGGGTCGAAGAGGTCGTTGACCGAGGTCACTGCATCGGAGTCAGGATCGGAGGTGTTGACCCAGACCCCGGTCATGCCGCCCTGCCACGGGATCGAGAACTTGTGATCGGGGTCGTAGGACCCCTCGGACTCGAACTGCGGCGCCAGGTTCTGGAGGACCGTCGGGATGTCGTCCGGATTGATCTCGTGGAGGTACCCGAGGTCGTACATCCGCTTCGCCATCCAGTCGGTGACGACGATGATGTCGCGGCCGCCCGACTCCCCCTGCTCGAACAGTGGCTGCACTTTGCCGAAGAACTGGAGGTTCGAGTTGATGTCCTCGATGTACTTGACGGTGGCGCCTGTCTTGTCCTCGAACTCGGCGACCGAGCCGTCCTTACCCGGATCGATGTAACCGGGCCAGTTGGAGATCGTGAGCTCGCCCTCGACCGGGCCGGATTCGGCGACCTGAACCTCTTCCTCGCTGGCGCCGCCGACGGTGTCGTCGCCCCCGCAGGCGGCGATCAGCAGCGCCGCCATCAGCATCGCGACGCCGACCCAAAGCCTGTTAATCATCCGCTTCCTCGCCTCCTTGGTTCGGCGCTGCCGCCGACTCTCTGACTATGTGTATGTGCTCGGGCGCCCAGCTGAGGCGAACCCGCGCGCCGCCGCCAGGCAGCCGCGCGCGCTCGGCCTCGTCGGCGTTCGGCACGAGGACCGTCATCCGCACGTTCTCGGAGAGGCCGACCACGATCTGCGTCGCGGTGCCGACGTAGACCGAGGCCTCGACCATGCCCTCCACGCTCGGCTGTCCGTTCGCTGCCGCAGCGTCGGCGGCCTCGATCCGAAGCTTCTCCGGGCGGACCACCGCGTAGGCCCGCTCGCCGGCTTGGAGGCCGTCGGCGGCCGCCTCGAACTCGGCGCCGGTGTCGAGGCGCAGCGCGGCCCGGCCGTCGGCGACCGACGAGATCGTGCCCGGCATCAGGTTCGAGACGCCGATGAACCCCGCGACGAACGCGGTCGCCGGGCGCTCGTAAACGGCCTCCGGCGTATCGATCTGCTCGACCCGGCCGTGGTTCATGACCGCGATCCGGTCCGACATCGTCAACGCTTCCTCCTGGTCGTGGGTGACGTAGACGAAGGTGATCCCGACCTCGTTCTGGATCCGCTTCAGCTCCAGTTGCAAACCCTTGCGCAGCTTCAGGTCGAGCGCCCCGAGCGGCTCGTCGAGCAGCAGCACCTTCGGCCGGTTGACGAGCGCTCGCGCCAGCGCGACGCGCTGCTGCTGGCCACCCGAGAGCTGGTTGGGGCGCCGGTTGCTCTCGGCGGGGAGCCCGACTCGGTCCAGCTCCTCCTGAACCCGCCGCTCGATCTCGTCCTTGGCGACCCTGTGCCGGCGCAGGCCGAAGGCGACGTTCTCGCCGACGGTGAGGTGGGGGAACAGGGCGTAGCTCTGAAACACCGTGTTCGTCGGGCGCTTGTGCGGTGGCAGGCCGGCGACGTCCTCGCCGTCGATCAGCACCCGGCCCGAGGTCGGCTCCTCGAAGCCGGCGACCATCCGCAGCGTCGTCGTCTTGCCGCAGCCCGACGGACCCAGCAGGGTGAAGAACTCGCCCTGGTCGATCTCGAGGTCGAGCTCGCGCACGGCGACGAACTCGCCGAACGCCTTGCTGACCGCGTCGAGGCGAACCGTGGGCTCGCTCATCCTGCCGCTCTCCTCATGACACAACCCTCTTCGTCTCCGCGCGCCGCTCAGGCTAAGTCGCCGGGCAATCGGTCGCAAGGGCCGAAAGTCCCAAAACGTCCAATGCCGCTTGTCCAGACTGGCGTAAAGATAACGTGGAAATTGACCCGAATCCAGGGTTGTGCGCGGGCCGCTCCCCCAGTACCGTTGTACGGAACGGCGACCACCACTGGCCCAGAAGTCGTAGGAGGGATATCGAATGGCGTCGACCGACACCATTGACCGGCCGGCCGCGAGCGGCAGCATGCAGGAGCTCGCCAAGCGTCACCTGTGGATGCACTTCACCCGCATGGGTTCCTTCGCCGACCACGAGGTGCCGATCATCGTCCGCGGCGAGGGTCCGTACGTCTACGACGAGCACGGCAAGCGCTACCTCGACGGGCTCTCGGCGCTGTTCTGCGTCAACGCCGGGCACGGGCGGACCGAGATCGGCGACGCGATGGCGGCTCAGGTGCGCGAGCTCGACTTCATCACCGTGTGGAGCTACGCGCACCCGCGCGCGATCGAGCTCGCCGAGCGGGTGGCCTCGCTGACCCCGGGCGACCTCAACCGCGTCTTCTTCACCAACAGCGGCTCGGAGGCGGTCGAGTCTGCGATCAAGCTGGCGCGCGCGTACCACCAGCGCACCGGCAATCCGCGCAAGATCAAGTTCCTCTCGCGCGAGATCGCCTACCACGGGACCACCCTCGGCGCGCTCCAGGCCACCGGGATCCCGGCGCTGCGCACGGACTTCGAGCCCCTGGTCCCGGGCGGGATCAAGGTCCCGAACACCCTCAGCTATCACTGGCCCGCCGACCGCGACCCGCTCTGGGCAGCGGACAAGATCGAGGAGGCGATCCTCTTCGAGGGTCCCGAGACCGTCGCCGCCGTGATCCTCGAACCGCTGCAGAACGCGGGCGGCTGCATCCCGCCGCAGGAGGGCTACTTCGACCGGGTGCGTGAGATCTGCGACCGCCACAACGTGCTGCTCGTGTCGGACGAGGTGATCTGCGCGTGGGGCCGGCTCGGTCACTGGTTCGGCTGCCAGCGCTACGGCTACCAGCCCGACATCATGACCGTCGCCAAGGCGCTGACCTCCGCCTACGTGCCGATGGGAGCGATGATCGCCTCCGACCGCGTATTCGAGCCGTTCGCCCATGGCAAGGAATCGTTCACCCACGGGTCCACGTTCGCCGGGCACCCCGTCGCCGCGGCGGCGGCGATGGCCAACCTCGACATCTTCGAGCGCGAGGACCTCAACGGCCACGTGCGCGAGACCGAGGGCGAGCTCCGCGGGATGCTCGACAGCCTGCGCGATATCCCGATCGTCGGCGAGGTCCGCGGCGACGGGTTCTTCCATGCGATCGAGCTGGTCAAAGACCAGGAGTCCAAGGCGGGCTTCAGCGACGAGGAGTCGGAGTGGCTGCTGCGAGGCTTCCTGTCGGGCGAGCTCTATCGCCGCGGCCTGATCTGCCGCGCCGACGATCGCGGCGATCCGGTGCTCCAGCTGTCGCCGCCGCTGATCTGCGACTCCGAGCAGTTCCAGGAGATCCACGACGTCCTGCGACCGGTGCTCGAGGAGGCGGCGGAGCAGGTCGAACGGCGAGGCGATTCGCCCGCAAGCCTTCGTCAGGAAAGACGAGGCGGCTGAGTCCGCGGATGCTCACCGTCGGCAGCCTGGTCAGCGAGTGCGGCCTCGACCTCGCCGCCGGCGAGCCGGCCGCGGACAACCGCGTGCGCTGGGTCCACATCTCAGAGCACGAGGACCCGACCCCCTGGCTCTCGGGCGGTGAGCTGCTGCTGACCACGGGCTACAACCTCGCCGATGCTGCCTCCCAGCGCCGCTACGTCGAGCTGCTCGCCGACCACGGGCTCGCCGGCCTCGGCTTCGGCACCGGCTTCGATCACGAGCGGATGCCGGCCGCGCTGGTCGAGGCCGCTCGCGAGCACGAGCTGCCGCTGTTCGAGGTCCCTTACGAGATGCCCTTCATCGCGATCACCGAGCGCGCCGCCGCGCGCCTCGTCAACGAGCAGTTCGACGTGCTCGAGCGCGGCACCGAGGTCCACGAGCGCCTCGAGCGCCTGGTGCTCGCCGGCGACGGGCTCGAGCAGATCGTCGCGGCGACGGCGACCGCGATCCACGGCGCCGCCCTGGTCCAGGACACCGCCGGCCGCGAGCTCGCCCGCCACTTCGGCGACGGAGGCCCCGACCGGGACGCCACCGAGACGCTGGCGGCGGAGATCGTCAGCCGCGCCGGTGACGGCGGCGCTTCCGCCTTTGCGCCGGACGAGCCGGCGCTTGCCGAGCGCGCCCTGTGCGTTCCGGTGCCCGGTCGCGAGGGCGGCGCGCCCGTCGCATGGCTCACGGTGATCAGCGACAGTCCGCCACTCGGCGACTTCGAGCGCCTGATCGCCCGCCAGGCCTCGATCGTCGCCGGCCTGGCCCTGATGCGCGAGCGCGTCGTGCGTGAGACCGAGCGCCGGCTCGCGGGCGACCTGCTCGCCGATGCGCTCGGCGGGCGGCTCGATCCCGAGGAGCTGCGTGGCCGGCTGCGCCCGTTCGGGATCGGCGGCGAGGCCGCGATCCTGGTCTTCGAGGTCGACGATCCGGCCGCCGCCGAGGGCGCGCTGGAGGCCGCGCTCGCCGACGCCGCCGTGCCCGCTCTGGTGGCGACCAGCAGCGCCGCCGGGCGGCCGCTGCTCTGCGCCGTGGTCGACAGCACGAGCGCGGACCCCGTCGCCACCGCGCGGACGGTCCGCGCGACGCTCAACGGAGGCTCGGGGTCCGGCGTGCGTGCCGCCGCCAGCAGGTCGACCGCGGTCGGCTCGCTGCGACGCGCCTTTCACGAGGCGCGCTGCGCGCTCGAGGCGACCTCGCTGGCCGACGGCGACGCGCCCGACGTCGCCTCGCACCGCGACCTCGGCGCCTTCACGCTGCTGCTGGCGCTTCAGGACGACGACGCGCTGCGGCTCTACAGCGACGGCCTGCTCGATCCGATCGAGAAGACCGAGGGCGAATACGGCGGCGAGCTCCTGCGCTCGCTCGAGGCGTTCATCGAGAACAACGGCAACTGGGAGCGTGCGGCCCGCCAGCTTTACTGTCACCGCCATACCCTGCGTTACCGGATTCGCAAGATCGAGGAGCTCACCGGCCGCGACCTCGCCCGCGCGACCGACCGGATCGAGCTCTGGCTGGCGCTGAGAGCAAGGGAGCTGGTCCGATGATCGTCGGCGTTCCCATCGAGATCAAGCCGGACGAGTACCGGGTCGCGATCACGCCGATCGGCGTCCGCGAGCTTTCCGAGCTCGGCCACCAGGTGCTGATCCAGCGCGGCGCCGGCGAGGGCAGCGCGATCTCCGACGCCGACTATGAGGCACAGGGGGCGCGGATCGTCCCGGAGGCCGACGACGTGTTCTCCGAGGCCGAAATGATCCTCAAGGTCAAGGAGCCGCAGGAGCCCGAGACGCGGATGCTGCGCGAGGGGCAGGTCCTGTTCACCTACCTGCACCTGGCCCCGGCGCCGGAGCTGACCCGGCTGCTGGCCGAGTCCGGCGCGACCTGCGTCGCCTATGAGACCGTCGAGGACCGCCACGGGCGGCTGCCGCTGCTGGCGCCGATGTCGGAGATCGCCGGCAAGATCGCGACGCAGGCCGGCGCGTTCATGCTCGAGCGTCCGCTCGGCGGCCGCGGCATCCTGCTCGGCGGCGTGCCCGGGGTCGGGCCCGCGAACGTGATGATCATCGGCGGCGGCGCGGTGGGCATGAACGCGGCCTTCATCGCGATCGGGATGGAGGCGGACGTGTTCGTCTACGACGTCTCGATCGACAAGCTGCGCGAGCTCGACATCGCCTTCGGCGGCCGCGCCTCGACCGTGTTCTCGTCGACGCTGTCGATCGAGGAGCGCCTGCCGATGATGGACCTCGTGATCGGCGGCGTGCTGGTCCACGGGGCCCGCGCGCCGCGGGTCATCACTCGCGCCCAGCTGGGGCTGATGAAGCCGCAAGCGGTGCTGGTCGACGTCGCGATCGACCAGGGCGGCTGCTTTGAGACCTCGCGGCCGACCACCCACGGCGATCCGACCTACGAGGTCGACGGGATCATCCACTACTGCGTCACCAACATGCCCGGCGCGGTGCCGATCACCTCGACCTACGCGCTCACCAACGCGACCCTGCCCTACGTGCTGGCGCTCGCCAATCTCGGGGTCGCCGAGGCCGCGGGGCGCGACCCCGGCCTCAAGCTCGGCATCAACATCGCCGCGGGCAAGGTCACGCATCCCGCGGTGGCGGAGGGAGTCGGGATGAACTACACGCCGCCCGAGCAGGTGCTAGGGATCGGGGAGCCGGCGCCCGTCGCACCGGGATCCGACGGCGCCGGCGCCACGGCGTCGCACGCCGTCACCGACGGGCACTGAAGACTGAGAAGAGGACTACACGAGATCAAGCACGTGATCAACCTGGAGGAGTAGGCCGGGGGTACCTACGACTTCCGGAGACGGGCCGGGCGCAAGCCCGGCCCGTTCCTTTCCCGGTGGCCGCGCTACTTGACCACGCGGATCAGCTTCTTGTTGACGAACTCCTCGATGCCGTAGCGACCGAGCTCGCGGCCGAAGCCCGAGTTCTTGACGCCGCCGAAGGGCAGCTCGGCACCGTCGAGGCCGACGCCGTTGACGTAGACCATGCCTGTGTCGAGGGCGTTCGCAACCCGCTCCGCCTGTTCCGGGTCGTCGGAGAAGACGTAGGAGCCGAGGCCGAACGGGGTGTCGTTTGCGAGCTCGATCGCCTCTTCCTCTGAGCCGACGCGGTAGACGCTTGCAACCGGCCCGAAGAACTCCTCGCGGTAGGCGTCGTTGTCGGGCGTGATCCCGGCCAGCACGGTGCTGGGGAAGAAGTTGCCGTCCCGCTCGCCGCCGGCGACGACCTCCGCCCCCTGGGCGACCGCCCGGTCGAGCTGATCCTGCAGGGTCTCCGTGGCGGAATCGGACGAGAGCGGCCCCATCTCGGCGTCCTCGGACGTGGGGTCGCCGGGCTTGGCCGCGGTCATCTTCTCGCTGAACTTCTCGAGGAAGTCGTCGTAGAGCTCGTCGGCGACGATGAACCGCTTCGCCGCGTTGCAGGACTGCCCGGTGTTGTCCAGGCGTCCGGCGACCGCGGCATCGACCGCCTCGTCGAGGTCGTCGGCGCCCAGGAGGATGAACGGATCCGACCCGCCGAGCTCGAGCACGACCTTCTTCAGGTTGCGCCCGGCGATCTCGGCGACGGCGGCTCCGGCGCGCTCGGAACCGGTCAGCGAGACGCCCCGGACGCGAGGATCCTCGATCACCTTCTCGATCTGCTCGTTTGAAGCGAGGATCGTCTGGTAGGCGCCGTCGGGGAAGCCGGCGTCGGCCATCATCTTCTGAATCGCCTCAGCCGACTCCGGGCACTGGTGCGCGGGCTTGAGCAGGACGGTGTTGCCGACCACGAGGTTGGGGCCGGCGAAGCGGGCGACCTGGTAGTAGGGGAAGTTCCAAGGCATGATCCCCAGCAGGGGGCCAACCGAGAACTTGCGAACCAGCGCGCTGCCGTCGCCAGCGAGCAACTCAATCGGCTCGTCCGCCAGCAGGTCCTCGGCGCGGTCGGCGTAGAAGCCGTAGATGTCGACGCAGAAGTCGACCTCGCCGAGCGCTTGCTCCATCGGCTTGCCCATCTCGCGCACGATGATCTCGGCAAGCTCCTCGCGGCGCTCACCGTGGAAGTCGGCGACTTTCTTGACCAGTGCGGCGCGATCGGAGACGGAGGTCTTCATCCCCCAGTCGCGATGGGCGTCCGCGGCTGCGGCGATCGCCGCCTCGAGGTCGCCGTCGGAGATGTCCGGATAGTCCTTTTCGGTCTCACCGGTGGCGGGGTTGATGACTGCGTACTTGCCCATCCTTGCTCCAGTCGTCGCTGATTGCCGATCGCCTTCAGGCTATCCCCCTCGGGGCGTCAGGCGCTGGCCCGCTACGCCTGCGCGCCCAGCAGCAGCCCGAGCTGGCGCGACTGGGCGACGAGGGTGCCGTCGGGCAACCAGAGCTCGCCGTCCTCGTCGAAGAAACCGTCGCGGGTCAGGGCGCTCGAAAAGCGGCCGAGCAGCAGCGAGTCGGGAAGGGGGAGCGGAGTGCGGAAGTGGATCGTCAGGTCGATCGTCGGCGCCGGCGCGAGCTCGGTCAGTCGCGGCCACGGCGCCGGATACCAGGCGTCGGCGAGCACGGCGATCGCCATCGCGTCCAGCGGCCGGGCCTCGAGCAGCCCGAGCCAGCCGCCGACCTCGGCGTGCTCGGCGCTGGAGAAGGGTGGCGCGCCCAAGCGGTGCTGCATCGACAGCCGGCCCATGAACGGCGGCAGGTTGGGGCGCGGGAACTCCTCCTGCGGCGCGCGGCGGTCGTCGTCGGGCGGCTCGACCTCGGGCATCGTCGAGCCCTCCAGCACCGGGCTCGGCCACGCCTTCGAGTAGGCGGCCAGGGCGAGCGCGATCAGCTTGCCGTCCTGTTCCAGGCGCCCGCTGACGGTCGAAAGCGAGCGACCCTCGCGCTCGACGCGCGCGCTCACGGTCACCGGGCCCGCGTGCGGCGCGCGCAGGAAGTGCGCGGTGACCGAGCGCGCCTTCCGCTCCGGATCGCCGACGGCGACCTCGAGCCCCCTGACCAGGATCGCCATCACGTAGCCGCCGAGCGGCCCGCGCGGCGTGTCCCAGCCGTCCGCGATCACCCCGGTCCATTCGCCCTCGCCCGCAGGCTCGAGCGCGGTGTCGTCGTCGAAGCTCGTCGTCGCGGTCATCGGGCGCGGGACGATATCCGGCATCCCAGCTTTGAACCGGATGGATCGCACGCCCAGAAGAGTGCTGGTTTGCATGGAAAGCGGCTATCTGGCCAGCCCTGGCTAGGCTGCGGTGCCGACGCTTGCAACCGCAATTGCTTGGAGGACGCTGGATGCCGGAGACGACCTGCCACATGTCGATCTCGCTCGATGGCTTCGTCGCCGGGCCGGACCAGAGCCGGGAGAATCCGCTGGGGAAGCGCGGCAGGGAGGTCCATGCCTGGCACCTCGGCGACGAGCGCGCGAACGACGCCGACGCGACGGCAGAGCGCTGGCTCATGCGACCGCGCGGGGCCTACGTGATGGGCCGCAACATGTTCGGGCCGATCCGCGGCGAGTGGGATGAGGACTGGAATGGATGGTGGGGCCCCGAGCCGCCCTACCACGCGCCGGTCTTCGTGCTCACCCACCACGCCCGCGAGCCGATCGAGATGGAGGGCGGCACGAGCTTCCACTTCGTCACCCAGGGCTTCGAGGCGGCATACGCGCAGGCGCGTGAGACGGCCGGCGAGGATGGCATCGACATCGCGGGCGGCGCCTCGACCGTCCGTCAGGCGCTCGCCGCCGGAGTGATCGACGAACTCACGCTCGACGTGGCCCCTGTCCTGCTGGGGTCCGGCGAGCGGCTGTTCGACGGAGTCGAGTCACTCGGGTTCGAGCCGGTCGAGGTGCTCCACTCTCCGCTCGCCACGCACATCCGCTACCGGCGGGCGGGGTGAGTGAGGAGATAGCCGCTTTGGACGAATACCGACGCTGTTCGCTACCCGAAAGCCGAGGCGCGGGGCGGCGGCGGTCCTTTCCCTAGTCCTGGCCGGATCACCGCCGGCCCCCATCGGCGACAGCTCTTTATGCCCAGGGCTCTGAACTGAAGCCTCGCCCGGATCATTTCGTCCGGCGAAACGAGGCCGCCGTCATCCATCTGATGCTTGATGGCCAAAACAGTGCGTCTCAGGCGGTACTCCAAATCGTCGGCAATGCCGAGCCCGGCGATCCGGAGCGTCTCCAAGTGGCTCAGCTCATAGACGCGCCGTTCGTCGAGCTCGCCGCGCTTGCGGTCGCGTTGCTCGTTTCGATCCCTGACCAGGCAGATCGTCTGCACCGCATCGTCATAGGCGACCTCGTCCCTCGCGGCAAGCGCGTTTTGGCCGTTCGAGATGCACACGCGCAAACCGAACTTCTGGCCGAAATGGTCGCTCACCACCTTCGACGCGTAGTGGCGCAACCGCACGAGGGTGTTCTGCTCATCGTCGTGGCTGTGCAGCGTCACAGCCTCGCGGTGAAACATGCGACCGCGGAACGCCACGCCGGCGATAAAGCGCCGCACCAGGTTGGGGTGAATCGGCGGCGGCCCGAGCTGTTTCATCTGCTCGACCATGTCGGCCTGCGCCACCGCCCATCCTTCAAAGCCCGCCGCACGCCATTGAGGCTCAGGCAAGCCATGGATGACACCGTTGAACCGGGCCGCATCGGACCGCTCCTCGGCCAGGTTCGCGTTCCTACTGCAGATCGCATCCATACGGGCGGCATACGCCAATGCAGCCAGTTGCTGCTTGCTCAAGCCCGGGGTTGGCGGCGCCTCATCGCTCGACTCGGGTCGTCGTTGGACCGCTCCTACATCCCCTGGATCTACCGGCGACGCCTGCGAACCATCGCCACAGCTAGCGATCGTGAGCGAAACGAGCAGCGCCATGCCAATACGAACCAACACCCTGGTTCAGCTTCGGCAGAACGGGCAGGGAGATTGAGCGGAGAATCATCGTCGCGCGCCCGACATCGAGCATTTCCAATGACTGATTCGATCTCGCGGAAATGCGTTGTATTGACGAGATAGCCGCTTCTCGTCCAAAAGCGAAGTGCTCGAGCCCCATAGGATCGAGGGCATGAAATGGCTGCGGGAGCTCCCGCTTGGCTTCCGGCTCTACTTTTGGTTCTGGACGCTCTTCGTGCCTGCCGGCGTCGCCCTCTTGTTTGCGGGGGCAGTCGTTCCAGGACTTGTGCTCCTGGCCCTGTTCGTCCTGGATCAGGCCGTGTTCGTGCCGTTGATCGTGGCTCGTACCCAGCGGCAGAAGCGCGCCGGCACCGGGCAGGACTAACCTTGGCTAGTGCGCGCCCGGTCGATCCGGGCGCCCTGAACCGGGGGCTTCCTCGACCGCATCCGCGTCGTGCACTGCCCAACCGACCCGTTCGATCAGCTGAGCCGCGTGGTGTCCGCTTCGTATGTCCGCGGGGGTCACCCGCTCATCGAGCGTGGTCGTCGCTTCACTCGGCGTCGCTGACTCGCTCACCACGATGACTCTCGGCATGTTCGATTCCTTCCGATCGATGTCCGGCCCCTCAAAGCCGCGCTAGATGCATCCGGGTCGCCTGGCGATGGTCTGGGTACGGAAGCATCGCCCAGGCGTAAAGCCAGAGCGCCGACTTCAGCTGCTCATCGAGCGCGGGTGGATCGATGATGTGCTTCTCGATCCACGCAAGGGATCTGCTTTCGCTGATCGCGGCGTCGACCTGATCCACGTGATCCATGTAATGCATGTAATGGCGCACCCCAACTCCCTTCTACGTTGGAGCGGCCTTGTCACATGCTGCCGGCGTCCGCTTTAGTCGGCGGGAGGCAAACCCGGAGGTCGCCCCTATGCGGGAAATACCATCTTTCGCCGCGCGCAGCTGGCGAAAAGCTCCCTATTTGGGCGAAATTCCTCCCTCCGGCCACGGAAGGTTGCAGCTTTTGTGGTGAACGCTCGCCTGCGGGCGAGCCATCCGGCCAAAGCAATCCGCTAGACCGGCGGGGGCACCGCTCCGAGCTGGATCAGCAGGCCCAGCATGTCGGCGGTTGTCCAGCGCTCGACGCACTGGCCGTCGCGCATGGTGAGGATCGTCGTCATCGCGAAGTAGGCGTCCTTGCCCGTCGCCGGCACGCCCATGAACTCGCCCTGGTGGCTGAGCTGAAACTCGAGCCGGGCGGCGAGCTTGTCATCGGACTCGAGGAGCTCGGCGATCCGCACCTCCGCGTCCGGGAACGCGGCGACGAACCGATCGTGAAACGCCCGCACGCCGGCCTTGTCCATCGGCTCCTGGCTGACACCGCCGAAGACGACATCGTCTGAGTAGACCTCGAGATAGCCGTCGAGATCGCCCTGGTTGAAGCGGTCGATCGCGGCGCGGTAGATATCGGCGTTGCTCTCGGTCATCCGCGGTCGCCCTTTCGCGTCACGAGGGCCAGCCTCTCATAACCTGCGCCGGATGACCGAGGCCGCGACTCGAGCCCGCGCGTGGCGCAACGCCCTGCACGCTGCGGTCTGCGACGTCGTCGAGCCGTGGGCCCACGGGACGATTATCCGGGCGACCCGCTATCCGAGCTACTGGGACCTCAACGCGGTCCGGGTCGAGGACGATCCCGGGATGACCGTGGAGGAGCTCGTCGCCATCGCCGACGAGGCGCTCGCGGGTCTCGAGCACCGGCGGATCGACTTCGACCTCGCCGATGCCGCCGCGGCCGTGCGACCGGGTTTCGAGGCGGCCGGATGGCGGACGACCCCGCTCGTTTGGATGCGACACGAGAAGCCGCTTCCGGCGCGTCCAGAGCTCGAGGTCGAGGAGGTCCCGTACGACGCAGTTGGCGAGCTGCGCCGCGCCTGGTACCACGAGGACTTCGACGGCGCCGACCCGTCGGCCTACCTCGAGCATGCGCGAGAGGTGTCCTCGGCCCGGGGAGTGCAGGTCCTGGTCGCGACCGAGGGCGGCGCGCCGGTGGGGTACACCCAGCTCGAGCGCGACGGCGATGGCGTGGAGATCACGCAGGTCTACGTCCGTCCCGAGCATCGCGGCGGCGGTCGCGGCACGGCGCTGGCCGCGGCCGCGATCGAGGCGGCTAGCGACGCTCGCGACCTCTGGATCGTCGCCGACGCGGAGGGCCGTCCGCGAGAGCTCTACGCGAGGCTGGGGTTCCGGCCCGCGTGGGAGTCGGTCGAGTTTGTGCGCCGGCCGAGCGGCGCCTAGGCCGCGGTCCGTGCCCGCCGCCAGGGGCGCCGGGCGCGCTTGCGGTCGCGCAGCACCCGGTGGGCGGCGTTGTGCCCCGAGCAGCCGGTGACGCCGCCGCCCGGATGGGTGCCGGCCCCGCATAGGTAGAGCCCTGAGACCGGCGTCGCGTACTGGGCCAGCTCGGGGTGCGGCCGCATGAAGGCCATCTGGTCGAGACCCTGCTCGCCCTGGAAGATCGATCCGCCCTGGAGACCGAAGATTCGCTCGAGGTCGGGAGGCGCGAGCACCTCGCGCTCGAGCACCGCGTCCTTGAGATTGGGAGCGAACCGCGTCAGCTGCTCGATGCATGTGTCGCCGTAGCGCTCGCGATCGCCCGGCTGCCAATCCTCCTCGTTCGGCGGCCCGTACTGCGTGAACATCGTCATCACCCAGCGCCCGTCGTCGGTCAGCGACGAATCGACCGCCGAGGGCAGCTCGGCCTCGACGTACGGGTGCTCGGCGGGCTTGCCGAGCGTCGCGTCCTGCCAGGCGCGCTCGAGGTAGTCGATCGAGGGGCAGATGTTGACTCCGGCGGTCCTCATCAGCGCCTGCTCCTCCTCGCTGACGCCCTCGTAGCGGGGCGGCTCGGCCAGCAGCAGGTTGACCTTCACCGAGCCGCCACGGGTGCGGTAGCGGCGCATCTCCTCTCCGATCTCGGCCGGGAAGTGCTCGGCGCCCGTCAGCTCCAGCACCGTCGTCTTCGGATGCGCGCCGGAGACCACGATCGGCGCCCGCAGCTCGGCTCCGTCGGCGAGGGTGACCCCGACCGCCTCGCCGTCGCGCACGTCGATCGAGGCGACCTCGGCGCCGCTGCGGATCTCGGCCCCGGCGCTGCGCGCCGAGCTCGCGATTGCTTGGCTGATCGCGCCCATGCCCCCAATCACCTGGCCCCACGCGCCCTCGATCCCGGCGCACTCGCCGAGCGCGTGGTGAAGCAGGTTGTAGGCGGTGCCCGGCGTGCGCGGCCCGGCCCAGACGCCGACCACGCCGCTGGAGGCGGTCGAGCCCTTGAGGCCGTCGAGCTCGAAGTAGTCGTCGAGCAGGTCGCCGACCGACATCGTGAACACGCGCACCAGGTCGTGGATCTCGCGCTTGGAAAAGCCGGCCATGCGCGCGCCCTCGCGCAGCAGCGCCGCCAGGTCGCCGGGCCGCTTGGAGCCGAGCGCCGGAGGCTCGCGCAGCATCATCGGCTTCACGAACCGCGCGGCCCGGTGGAACAGGTCCTCGAACCTGGGGTAAGCCTCGGCGTCGCGGCGCGAGTAGCGCGCGATCGAGGCGGCGGTGCGCTCGACCTCGTTGAAGAAGAAGATCGGCCCGTCGTCGGTGAGCGAGACGTAGGCCGGGTCGAGCGGGATCGCGCGGTAGCCGTGGAGCTCGAGCTCGAGGTCGGCGACGACCTTTGGCTGCAGCATCGAGACCACGTAGGAGGCCCGCGACACGCGCGCGCCGGGCCACAGCTCCTCGGTCACGCAGGCGCCGCCGAGCACGTCGCGCCGCTCCAGGCACAGCACCCGCAAACCCGCGTGCGCCAGGTAGGCCGTCGCGGTCAGCCCGTTGTGCCCGCCGCCGACGACGATCGCGTCATACGAACGCGGGCCCTGCGCGGGCGGTCCTCCGTTCGTGGGGGACCGTGGCGGGGCGGACGCGGCGGCTTCCACGCCTGCAGCCTACCACCTTGTTCAATTGACTACAAGATCAATCATGCGTCGGGCGCATACGATCCGCAACAACCGAACCTGAGTTCCGGGCGATGTCCTCCTCCGCGATAGCCGAAATCTGCGTTCTTCAGCACGAGGCCGACGCGCCCGCCGGTCTGATCGAGGAGTGGCTCGGGCGGCGCGGCCTGGCGCACCGGAAGCTGCGCCCGGACCTGGGTGAACCGGTCCCCGAGGACCCGTCCGCCTGGCGCCGGCTCGTGCTCCTCGGCTCCGAGCACTCGGTGAATTCCCCCGATCCGGCCTGGATCGGGGCCGAGCTCGAGCTCACCCGGCGGGCGATCGCCCAGGATGTCCCGGTGCTCGGGATCTGTTTCGGCGGCCAGATGCTCGCCCGGGCGATGGGCGCGGCGGTCAAGGCCGCCGAGCGACCGACGATCGGTTGGGGCGACGTCTCCGCGGACGGCCCCAGTGCCGCCGCGGGCTCGTGGCTTTTCTTCAACTACGAGAGGTTCGCGCTGCCGGCGGGCGCCGAGCAGCTCGGCGAGCACGCCGGCGAGCCCGCGGCCTTTCGCTCCGGCCTCCACCTCGGCGTTCAGTTTCACCCCGAGGCCACCGTCGAGATCGTCCACGGCTGGGCGCGCTGGGACGCCGAGCGCCTGAGCCGGCTCGGACTCGACCCCGCGCGGCTGATCGAGACAACCGCGGAGCGCCGCCGTGATGCTCGCGAGCGGGCGATGCGGTTGTTCGACTCCTGGATCACCGACAACTAGACCGCCTCACCCACGCGCGACCGCGTCGAGGGCGACGGCGCCCTTGCCGTTGGCGACCACCGGGTTGAGCTCGAGCAGCGACAGGCGGCGCTCTAGCAGCACCTCGCCCGTGCGGGCGCCGAGCGCGGCAACCGCTCGGAGGTCGATCGGCTCGCGCCCGCGTGCCGCGGTGAGCGC
>DAIRGH010000126.1:0-8049 GCA_036794585.1 Solirubrobacterales bacterium
GCTTGCGTCCGCTCGGCTCGCTGTCGGCGCTGCGCGCCGCCGCGCTTGCTCCTGTGCCGCGCGTCGTCTGTGGCGGCGGCTCGGAATCGCGTGCGGCCTGGCGGGCCGCCTTGGCGGTGCGGCGCTTCGGGGCGACCCTGCGCTCGGGCGGCGCGGCGCGGCGCACGGGCGTCTCGCAGTAGGGGCAGATCGACCAGCGCGGGTCGATCGGCTTGCCGCACGACTCACACGGGTCCTTGATCCGGGCGCGGCAGTTGGGACAGCGCAGGAAGGTGCGCTCCACCGGATGCTCGCAGTTCGGACACGAGGCCTCCTCGAGCTGCCTGACCCGGAGCTCGGACGCGCGAATCTCCAGCTCGCGCTCGTGCTTGTCGGCGAGGAACTCGGGCGGCCGCAGGATCGAGTACACGACCGTGCCCAGGAAGGGAAAGAGCGAGGCTGCGGTCGCCGAGGCGACCAGGACGGGGTCCTCGATCCGGCGCTTGGCGTCGAAGTAGGTCCACGCGACGAGCGCGATCCAGAGCACGATCAGGAACAGGATCAGCAGGTTGACGACCAGATTGAGGGCGTCGTTGGTGATGCCGAAGAGGGCGACGAGCATGAAATCGGGCAGTCTAGTGAGGCTCCGGGATCAGAGAAACAGGCGTCCGAACAGGTAGCCCAAGCCGAAGAAGACGAGGATCACGATCGCGACCACCGCTGCGACCAGCCCCATCATGTGGAGAAGCTCTGAGCGTGCGCTCCTGTCCAATTGATCTCAGAAGGTAATGGGAAAGCAAGGGTCTTGCGGGCGGCGGCTTGCGTCGCGCTCGCCGGGTTGTCCTGCTTCACCATGCCTACGGGTGCGGACGCTGCGCCGGTCCGCGCGCTCGCGGCCCAGGCGCCGCCGATCGACGCCGACCACATCGCCTACGGCGGCGCGCGGCGCGACCAGATGGCCGCGTACTCGCAGCGCCACTACGGCCAGCGCGAGTGGCGGCTCGCCGACCCAGACGCGATCGTCCTGCATTTCACCGCCACCGCCAGTTACGACTCGGTGTGGAGCACGTTCAACTCCAACGCGCCCAACCGCGGCGAGCTGCCCGGCGTCTGCTCGCACTACGTGATCAAGCAGAGCGGAACGACCGCCGAGCTCGTCCCCCCGCGGATCCGCTGCCGTCACGCGATCGGCCTCAACCACCGCTCGCTCGGGATCGAGATGGTTCAGGAGGCGGGCCCGGGCTCGCATTGGGCCGATCAGCAGATCCTCCATCGCCATCCACAGATTCGCTCGGCGCTGCGGCTTGTGGGCTGGCTACAGGACCGCTACTCGATCCGCACCTCCGACGTGATCGGCCACTCGATGGCCAACGACAGTCCCTACTTCAAGGACCTCGAGGGTTGGGTCAACGACCACACCGACTGGCTCAAGCGCGACGTGCGCGAGTTCCGCGAGCGCCTCCGGCGCCACTCCTCCTAGCCTTCGGTCGCGTACCGCAGCAGGTAGTGCGACCCGGTCACGAGCACCACCCCACCCAGCCCCAGGGCGCGTTCCTTCGCCACGCGCAGCGCCACAAACGCATCAGGCTCCTCCCCCACCCAGCCGATCCCGGCCTCGCGCGCCGCGCCGGCCAGAGCACTCGCCGCTAACGCCTCGGCCCCGGGCCTCCCGGCCCTCGCCAGCCTCTCTCGGGGAATCTCCGTCACCGCCATGCCCTCCACCACCGGCACCAGCGCCGCCACGATCCCCGCCGCGTCCTTGTCGGCAAGCACCGCCAGCACCGCGACGACCGGCCGTCCCCCTGCAACTTCCGGCAGCGCCTCCGCTAGCGCTCGCGCTCCAGCCGGGTTGTGAGCGGCGTCCAGGATCATCCCGTCAACCACCTCCACCCGGCCCGGCAGCTCGAGCCCGGCCGCAAGCTCGAGCACACGCCCCGGATCGAGCGGAGAGTCGAGCATCGCCTCGGCGGCCGCCAGCGCGACGGCGAAGTCGCGGCGCAAGTAGGGCGCGGCGCTGGCGAGCTCGACCTGCGGCGCCAGGTCCTTCACCGCGACCACGCGGGAGGACCGCTCGCGCGCCGTCTCACGCGCGAGGCGCTCGACCTCCTCGCTCACCGGCCCCAGGACGAGAGTCGTGTGGACGCGCAGCACCGCGAGCTTCTCGGCGGCGATCTCAAGCTCCGTCTCGCCCAGCCATTGGGTGTGCTCGAGGCCGATCGAGGTCAGCGCGGTCACCTTCGACGGCAGCACGTTGGTGGCGTCGAGGCGGCCGCCCAGGCCGGCCTCGATCACGCCCGCGCGCACGCCGGCGGCCGCGAGCGCGACGAACGCGGCGGCGGTGTCGGCCTCGAACTGGGTCACCGACTCGCCCTCGTCGAGCGTCCGCTCCACCGCCGGCACCGCCTCGGCGACCCTCTGCACCGCCGCCGCGAACGCGTCGGGGGCGATCTCGGCACCGCGGATCTGGATCCGCTCCGACCAGCGCTCGTCGTGCGGCGACACGTAGGCGCCCGTCGGCATCCCGTGCGCCTCCAACAGCGCCGCGGTCATCTGCGTCACCGAGGTCTTGCCGTTGGTGCCGACGACGTGAACCGAGGCAAAGCGGTGCTGGGGCATCCCCAGCACCGAGACCAGCTTGCGGATCCGCTCGAGCCCGAACCGCATCCCGAGCGGCTCGAGCGAGGCCAGATAGGCCTCCGCCTCAGCCGCGGTCCAGCTCACTACGCCAGGGCGTCGAGCTCGCGGCGGTAGGCCTCGAGCTTCTCACGCGCCTCCGCGACGACCTCGGCGGGCGCGTTGTCGACAAAGCCGCTGTTGGCGAGCTGGCGCTCGCCGCGCTCGATCTCGGTCATCAGCCTTGCGCGCTCGACGTCGATCCGGCCCTCGGCAACGCGCCGGTCGACGCCGGCGTCGACGATCTGGACCGTCCCGATCGTCGCCAGCGGCTCATCGACGCCGTCGCCCGCGGCAATTCGGGCCAGCCGGGTGACGAACTCCGGCTGCTCGTCGTCGATCCGCGCCGCCAGCACCTTGCCGGCGGGCACTCCCGCCAGGTCGCGCCACCGCCGTACCCGCCGGACCAGCTGGATCGCGGCCCCAACCTCGGCCTCACTCGCGGGGTCGACCAGGGCAGGATCGGCGCTCGGAAACTCCGAGACCAGCAGCAGGTCGTCGCGGTCCGGGAGGTAGCTCCAGATCTCCTCGGTGACGAATGGCATCACCGGGTGCGCGAGTCGCAGCAGCTGGTCGAGCACGTAGAGCAGGTTCGCCGCCGCGTCCTCGTCGCCGTCATAGAGCCGCGGCTTGACGATCTCGAGATACCAGTCGCAGAACTCCGACCAGAAGAAGTCGTAGAACCCGAGCACGGCGTGCGAGAAGTCGTACTCGTCGATGTCGCCCGAAACCGATGAGATTGCGCGCTGCAGCCGCGAGAGGATCCACCGGTCCTCGGCAGTCGCGGGTCGCGGCTCGGGTGTCGCGTCGGCGTTCAGGAGAATCAGTCGCGAGGCGTTCCACATCTTGTTCGCAAGGTCGCGGCCCTGCTGGATGCGATCGGCGGAGAAGCGCACGTCCTGCGTCGAGGCCATGGCCAGCAGACCGAAGCGCAGCGCGTCGGCGCCATGGACCTCGATCTCGTCGAGCGGATCGATGCCGGTCCCGAGCGACTTCGACATCCGCCTGCCGTCAGCAGCCTGGACCACCGGGTGCACGTAGACGTCGCGAAACGGGATATCGCCGGCGAACTCGATCCCCATCATCACCATCCGCGCGACCCAGAGGAAGATGATCTCCCGCGCGGTGGTCAGGAAGCTGGTCGGATAGAAGGCGCGCAGGTGGGGCGTGTCGTCGGGCCAGCCCAGAGTCGCGAACGGCCACAGCGCCGAGGAGAACCACGTGTCGAGCACGTCGGTCTCCTGACGCAGCGCGTCGGGATCGAGCCCGCGCTCGCGCGCCAGCTCGCGCGCTCCCTCCTCCGACTCCGAGACCACCTCCTCGCCGTCGGGCCCGTACCAGACCGGCAGCCGGTGTCCCCACCAGAGCTGGCGCGAGATGCACCAGGGGCGGATCCGCCGCATCCAGTCGAGATAGACGCGCTTGTAGCTGTCGGGGACGATCCGGACCTCATCGCGGTCGACGACCTCGATCGCCGGCGGCGCGAGCTCGTCCATGCGGCAGAACCACTGCAGCGAGATCAGTGGCTCGACGCGCTCGTGCGAGCGCTCGGAGACCGGCACCGAGTGCGCGTACGGCTGCTCGTCGCGCAGGAGCCCCTGTTCGCGCAGCGCCGCGACCACCGCCTCGCTCGCCTCCTCGATGCTCATCCCCCCGTAAGGCGGGCCGGCGGCGTCGTTCATGCGCCCGTCGGGGCCAATGACGACGATCTCGTCGAGGCCGTGCGCGCGGCCGATCTCGAAGTCGTTGGGGTCGTGGCCGGGGGTGATCTTGAGCGCCCCGGTGCCGAACTCGGGATCGACGTGCTCGTCGGCGATGATCGGCAGACGCCGTCCGACGAGCGGCAGCACCGCCTCGCGTCCGACGAGCGCCGAGTAGCGCTGGTCTTCCGGGTGCACCGCGACCGCGGTGTCGGCGAGCATCGTCTCGGGCCGGACGGTGGCGACGGTCAAGACCTCGTCGGAGTCGGCGAGCGGGTAGTCGATCTCATACAGGGTGTCCTCGACCTCCTCGTTGACCACCTCGAGGTCGGAGATCGCCGAGCGCGAGCCGGGATCCCAGTTGACGATGTAGTTGTCGCGGTAGATGTAGCCCTTCTCGTAGAGCGAGACGAAGACGCGATATACGGCGCGCACGTAGTCGTCGTCGAGGGTGAAGCGCTCGCGCTCGTAGTCGCAGGAGGCGCCGAGGCGTTTGTACTGCTCGATGATCTGCGAGCCGTATTCCTCGCGCCACTCCCAGACGCGCTCGACGAACGCCTCGCGGCCGAGCTCGTGCCGCGAGACCCCCTCGGCGCGCAGCTCCTTCTCGACCACCGCCTGCGTCGCGATGCCGGCATGATCGGTGCCGAGGATCCAGAGCGCGCGGCGGCCCTGCATCCGCCGCATCCGAGTGAGCGCGTCCTGGAAGCTGCCGTTGAGCGCGTGGCCCATGTGCAGCGCGCCGGTGACGTTCGGCGGCGGGATCGCAATCGAGAAGTTCTCCTCGGGCGTCCCCTCGGGCGGCGGGTCGAACGCCCCGCTCGACATCCACTCGGCGAAGATCCGCCGCTCGACCTCCGCCGGATCCCAGCGCGTCGTCGCCTCCAGCTTGTTGCGCCGCTGCTCGTCCATCGGAGCGGCGAGTCTAGTTCTCGCTCAGCCGGGCGAGGGGATCCGAAACAGCGTGTAGGCGCTGGCGGCGGCGAGCAGGTCGCCCTCGATCTCGAGATCCCCGCGCATGAACAGATCGGGACCGGTGGCCGCGCCGCCGACCAGCTTGACGAAGGCGAGCGCGCTCAGGTGGATCGTGGCGCCCGGGCGCTCGTCACCGTCCCGGACCGCTTCGCAGGCACCGTCACGCACGATCACCTGCCACCGGTCCTCCCCGCCGGCCCCGTCGGCGATCCGCCACTCGAATACGAGGTCGACGCCCGCGGCCGCCACCGGATCGAGCCGATCCGGCATCTGCCTGAAGATCTCCGCCACGACCACCTCGCGGTTCGCCTCGATCGCGGTCTCCAACTCCGCGTCGCCGGCGCCGGCGACGACGCGCGCGAACTCCTCGGGCGAGAGCGGCGCGGGCTGCTCGTCGCCCGAGGCCGTCGCCTCGGTCATGGCGCGCCCTCCGGCAGCCAGAGCCGGGAATCGAGCAGATCGCCGAATCCCTGCCAGGCGACGTTCATCAGATACATCGCCACCGTCCCCCGCGGCACCTCGGGGTGATTCACCCACCACCTCGCCGTGCCCTCGACCATCCCGACAAACGCATGGGCGAGTGGCTCAGCGGCCGTGGTCGGTCCCGCGCCGGCGCCCATCGACGTGAGCGTCCCCTCGAAGAGCGACGCGATCACGGCGCTGAGCCGCTCGCGGGAGCGGCGAACCTCGGCCGCAAGGGGACCTCCACCGCCCCCCGTTTCCCGATCGAGGATCAGCCAGCCGTCGCGGTGCTCCTCGACGAACCCGAGGAACGCCTGGATCCCGGCCCAGAACTTCTGCTCGGGCGTCTCCGCGCCGGCGACCCCGGCGGTGATCCGCTCGGCCAAGCGGTCGCTGTTGCGCCGCAGCGCGGCGACGTAGAGCTCCTCCTTGGACTCGAAGTAGGAGTAGAGGCCGGGCTTGGAGATGCCGGCGCCGGCGGCCAACTCCTCGACCGAGACCTCGTGGTAATCACGGCGCGCGAAGGCATGATCGGCGGCGTCCAGCATGCGTGTGCGCCGCTGCCCGCGGGTCAGCCGGGCGGATCGCCGAGCGTCGTTCACTGGGTCTGAAAGAACTGGGCCGGCTGGAAGATCGCGAGGTCGAGGCGGTCGAGCCGGTTTGCGTCGACGATCTCGGTGAACCAGACGTACTGCCTACCGGGCTCGAGGAAACCCGGCGGCACCGGGATCGTGCCGGCGTCGCGGCCGGAGTCGGAGTGCAGGTAGGACGTGTAGAAGATGAAGTCCCAGACGCGCAGGTGGTGGGGATCGACGAAGCCGTCGAGCGGCTCTGAGAGCCGGGTGCTGTAGTACGCGCTCGGCCCGCCGACCTCGCGCAGCGTAGTCCAGCGAAGCGCCGGTGGGGCAAGCGCGGACACCGTCTCGCCGCTGGGGCTGAAGCTGAGCTGATCGCGGTCGCGCTTGTACGCCCGCAGCAGGGGGCGGTTTCGCCGCAGTGAGTCGGCCGCCCGGTAGACGTCGCCGTTCGTGAAGCGGACCATGAGCCGGTACTCGCCCTCGGGCAGGAAGCCGCTGCGATCGAACCCCATCAGCCACAGCGTGTGGGTGAGGTGGTCGTCGACGTAGCCGTTGAGGTTGGCGAGTGTCAGCGGACGGTGGGGCCGGATGCGGAAGCGATAACCGTCCGGCCCCCGGACGCGCGCCGAGGCGATGCTCTCAGGGCAGAGCGCGTCGGGCGCCTGGACGAAGGTGAAGACGAACTTGCCGTGGCGCTCGCCCTCGAGCCCCGCCGCGTCCCAGTAGATGTCGGTCGTGGTCGTCTCGCGGATCGGCGCCGACTCCATCACGCAGGAGGCGCGCGCGTTCCCGGCCCCGGGGAGTGTCAGCGCCAGGCAGAGCGCCGCGAGCGTGATCGCAAGACGGAGGTGATTCCCATTCCCCAACTTAACTAGCTAGTTAAACCGACTAGTTAAGCGATGTCAACCCCCAACCGAGGCCGCGTCGGGTCAAGCGGACTCGCGGGCCTCGAACTCCTCCTCGTCCTCGTCATCTGCGGCCTGTGTGACGAGGGTCGGCTTGAGGCTCTTCTCGATCGTCTCGCGGGTGACGACGCACTTGGAGACGTCGCGCCGCGAGGGCAGCTCGAACTGCACGTCCATCAGCGTCTCCTCGAGGATCGAGCGCAGACCGCGGGCGCCGGTCTCGCGCTCGAGCGCCTTGTCGGCGATCGCGCTCAGCGAGTCCTCCTGGAACTGAAGCTCGATGTCGTCGAACTCGAAGAAGCGCTGAAACTGCTTGGTGAGCGCGTTGCGGGGTTCGGTGAGGATCGTGATCAGGTCGTCGCGGCTGAGCTGGTGGATCGCCGCCATCACCGGCAGGCGGCCGATGAACTCGGGGATCAGGCCGTACTCGATCAGGTCCTCCGGCAGCACCTGCTCGAACAGCTCGCCCATGTCCTTGTCGGACTTCGAGCTCACCTCGGCGCCAAAGCCGACGCCGTGGCGGCCGATGCGGCGCTCGATCACGTGGTCGAGCTGGGCGAACGAGCCGCCGCAGACGAAGAGGATGTTCGTCGTGTCGATCGTCAGGAACTCCTGGTGGGGGTGCTTGCGCCCGCCCTGCGGGGGCACCGAGGCGCTGGTCCCCTCGAGGATCTTCAGCAGCGCCTGCTGGACGCCCTCGCCGGAGACGTCGCGGGTGATCGACGGGTTGTCGGCCTTGCGCGCGATCTTGTCGATCTCGTCGATGTAGATGATCCC
>DAIRGH010000039.1:0-24277 GCA_036794585.1 Solirubrobacterales bacterium
GCCTCCGGCGCGGCCGACTCGTCGGCGGCGACCGTCAGCTGGCTGGCGTTCTCGTCGTTGGCGCCGATCGGAAAGCCGTTGAAGGCGACGTAGGCGGCGAGCGAGGCGAAGACGAAGATCGCGCCCGCGATCAGCGCCGCCGTCGCCGCGCCGCCGGCCAGATAGGCGCGCAGGTTGAAGTTCTGGCGGACGCGGGAGGCATCGGCGGTCGCGGGAGCCTCGCGCAGGGGAATCTCCCCGCCCGTGCTCAGGTCTGAATCCGCTACCGATGTCATCCGTGATCACCCCCAGGGTGAAGGTTCGCCCTCGTGCGAGGCCGTCACCCCGTTGCTCGGAAGCAGTCTACGCGAGCGTTAACCCACGGTCCAGTGACATATATATACGTCTATACGTATATCCGTCTAATTTGGCGCCTCAACCACGGCGCACCTCCGCTTCGCCCTTCGGGCTCCGCGAGCGGACTACAAATACGCGAGGGGGTCGACCGCCGCGCCGTTGACCCGGATCTCGAAGTGCAGGTGATCGCCGAAGCAGCTGCCGGTGCAGCCGACGTAGCCGATCACCTCGCCCTGGGCGACCTGGGCGCCAACGCTGGTCGCGTAGCTCGACTGGTGCGCGTAGCAGGAGGAAAGCCCGCCGCCGTGGTCGACGCAGGTGTAGTTGCCGTAGCCGCCGGTGGGCCCGGCGAGGATCGTGGTTCCGGCCTTCGCTGCGCGAATCGGGGTCCCGGCGTGGACGGCGATGTCGATGCCCTCGTGCATGCGGCCCCAGCGCCAGCCGAACGGCGAGCTGACCGGGCCGCTGACGGGCCAGATCCAGCCGCCGGTGGCGCCCTGAATCGGGCCTGCCGGCAGCGGCGTGGTCTCGACCGAGGACGCGGCTTGGATCTGGGCCTGGATCTGGTTCTGGATGTCGCCGATGTCGCCCTCGAGGTGCTCGATGTTGGCGTGCACCGTGTCGAGCGCCGCGGCCTTGCGGTCGCGCGCGGCGTCGAGCTCGGCTTCGCGCGCCTCGAGCTCGATCCGGGTGCGCTTGAGCTCGGCCTTGCGCGCCGCGATCTCGTCGCGCGCTGCCTCGATCCGGGCGACGGTGTCGCGGGTGCCGTTGCGCAGCGTGCGCACCCGTCCGACGATGTCGGCGTCCTGCTCCTCGATGCGGCGCAGGTACTCGTAGCGCGAGATCAGGTCGTCGAACCCGTCTGACTCGAGCATCACGGTGAGCACGTCCGGCTCGCCGGCGCGGTAGATCTGCACGAGGCGGTTGCGAAGCACGTTCAGCGACCGGCGCAGCTGGTGTCGGAGCAGATCGAGGCGGTGGCGTTCGCGATAGAGCCGCTTCCGCACCTGGTCGAGCTCGGTCTGGACGATCGCCTCGCGGTTTCTCAAGACGGCCACCTCGCCGGCGAGCTGATCGACGCGGTCGTTGTAGCGGTCGAGCTCGCTCGAGAGGACGGTCTCCTTGTCCCTCTCCTCGCTGAGCGCGGCCTCCTTCTCGTCGAGGCGCGACTGCAGGTCCTGCGCCGCGGCACCACCGGCGACGGCGAGCGCGAAAGCGGCCAGTACCAGCGCGAGGATCGCGGCGACCAGCATTCGGGGTGCGGGTGAAGCTCGGTTCTCTGCACTCATACGTATGCCTGCGAAGTCTGGCTCACGGGCTCGCTCGGTTGACGGCGGGCGGTTGCGAACCGGCCAGGCTAGCGCGAAGTTAGTCCGTCCGAGCAGGCAACTTGGGCGTCAGCCCGTCGCCTGCAACCCGGGCTGCACCGCCGAGCCGCCGAGCTCGGGTTCGGTCGCCTCGGCGGCGATCGCCGCCGCCTCGAGCAGCCGGTCCTGGTACTCGGATACCTGCATGCGCGAGATCACCAGGCGCTGGATCTCGGCCGTGCCCTCGAACAGCTCGTAGATCTTGGCGTCGCGGAACCACTTCTCGAGCGGGCACTCGGCGGTGTAGGCGAACGGTCCGACGACGTCCATCAGGGTCCGGGTCGCCCACACGGCGACCTGGCCCGACTTGAGCTTCGACATCGAGCCCTGCCCGCCGGTGAGGGGCATGCCGTTTCGCCCCATCCACGCGGCTCGCTGGACGAGCAGCCTGGCCGCCTCGATCTCGGTCGCCACCTGCGCCAGCACTTGCTGGTTTGCCTGGCGCTCCAGGGGCGGCTTGCCCGCCGTCGAGCTCTCGTCGAGCGCGGACTCGAAGGGATCGGCGGCCATCGACCCGTTGGCGAGATACCCGAGCGTCCACTCGTAAGCGGCCTGCGCGATGCCGAGCGCCGAGGCGCCGACGATCGGCCGGGTGAGCTCGAAGGTGGCGAGCGCGTTGGAGGCGCGGCCGGATGACTCGCCGGAGCGCGCCCGGGCGAGCTTGCGCTCGAGCTTCTCCATTCCGCCGAGGAGGTTCTCGAGCGGGATCCGGCAGTCCTCGAGCACCACCTCGGCGGTGTGCGAGGCGCGAATCCCCAGCTTCGACTCCTTCTTGCCCTGGCGGATGCCCGGCGTGCCCTTCGCGATCACGAACGAGGCCTGCCCGCGATGGCCGAGCTCGGGGTCGACCGTGGCGACGACGACGTGTACGTCGGCGATCCCGCCGTTGGTGATGAACACCTTCGTGCCGTTCAGCACCCACTCGTCGCCGTCGCGCTTCGCGGTGGTGCGCAGGCTCTTGACGTCGGAGCCCGCCTGAGGTTCGGTGACCGCGTACGCGCCGAGCTTGATCTCGTCACCGGTGCCGAAGCACTCCGGCACCCAGCGGGCGATCTGCTCCGGTGTGCCCGACGACGCGAGGCCGGCGGCGGCAAGGCCGGAGCCGGAGATGGCGAGCGCGATCCCGGCGCATCCCCAGTGCAGCTCCTCGGCGGACATCAGGCCGAGGATGCCGTCGGAGTCGGCGCCCATCCGCTGCAGGTAGTCGATCCCGGAAAGCCCCGCCTCGCGCGCTGCCTTCATGACCTCCCACGGCGTCGACTCCTCGGCGTCGTGCTTGGCGGCCACCGGGCGGATCACGTCGCGGGAGAACCGCCGCACCTCGGCCTTGAACTCCTGCTGCTCGGGCGTGAGTGCGAAATCCATGGGCCGTGAACCTCCTGGCGAAAATTCAGCTCCCGATTGACTGGTCAGTCAATCGCTGATCCGAAGAATATCGAGGTCGCCCGACGGGCACGCCGGCTCCCCGGAGACGCCGATCGCGGCGGCGGCTAGCCTGTCGGCGCCGTGCGCCCGCTGACTGCCGCCCGAAACCGGCTTCGTGGCCACCTGCCGCTGCTGATCTCGACCGTGCTCGCCGCCGCGATCGGCGCCGGTGTCGCGTACCTGCTCACCCGCGAGGAGTCCGGCGAGGCCGAGCTCACGCCGGCAGCGCCAGCGCCGCGGGTGATCTTCCAAGAGGCGCCGGTCACCGAGGAGACCGAGGACCTCGGCTTCCCCGCCTTTGCGACCAAGAACACGACCCGCGTCGCCGGTGCCGATCCCGCCACCGACGCGGCGGCGGTGGCGCTTGCGGTGCACCCCTCGACGGGCAGCGTCCGCGGACCCGCGGCCGTCACCCTGGTGGACGCGGAGGATTGGCAGGCGGGAATTGCGGCAGCCTCGCTGGTCGCCGCCCCGGTGCGGGCGCCGGTGCTGATCACCTCGGGCGGCGAGGTGCCGGCGCTCACCGGGAGCGCGCTGCGGGCGCTCGATCCGGAGGGCTCGAAGACCACCGACGGACACCAGGCGTTCGTGATCGGCGACGCCGCTCCGCCGGAGGGCTTCGAGTCGCTGGAGCTCTCCGGCGACCAGCCCGCGGTGCTGGCGGTCGAAGTGGCGCGGCTGCGCCAGCGCCTGGCCGGACGACCCGACCACATCCTGCTCGTCAGCGCCGACGAGCCCGCTCTGGCGATGCCGGCCGCCGGATGGGCCGCGCGCTCCGGCGACCCGGTGCTGTTCGTGGGCCGCAACTCGGTCCCGGATCCCACCCGGGTGATGCTGAACCGCTACGAAGGCGTGCCCGCCTACGTGCTCGGGCCCGAGTCCGCCGTCTCCGACGAGGCGATGAAGGAGATCCAGGAGCTCGCTCCCGCGGTCGAGAGGATCGGCGACGAGGACCCGGTCGCGAACGCGATCGAATTCGCCCGCCACGCGGGCGGCAGCTTCGGCTGGAACATCAACGACCCCGGGCACGGCTTCGTGATTGCCAACGCCAGCCGCCCGCTCGACGCCGCCGCGGCGGCGGCCCTCTCCGCCAGCGGGACCTGGGGTCCGCTGCTGGTCAGCGACGACGCGGCCGCGGTGCCCGAGGCACTCGACGCCTACCTGCTCGACCTCAAGCCCGGCTATGCCAACGACCCCACCCGCGCCGTCTACAACCACGTCTGGCTGATCGGCGACAGCGACGCGCTCTCGATCGACTTCCAGGCGCGGGTGGACGATCTCGCCGAGGTTGCCCCGGTAACGTCCGGCTCCGGCGCCCAGGCGCTCGGGCCCCCGCCGGGGACCCCCGAGTCCCAGCCGGTGCCCGAGCGAGACAGATGAGCGAAAGTGAGCGACCCGACCGCCTCTCCGGCCGCGAGATCACGGTCGAGGACATCAGGGCGCTATCGGGGCCGGCCACGCCGCACTTCGCGCTGCAGATCCGCAACCGGATCGGGCGCCTGATCGCCACGCTCCCCGAGGACAGCCCGGTGCGCCGCGAGGGCGAGCAGGAGATCGAGCGGCTGACCGCGCTCGCCAATCACTCCGGCGAGCCGCGGGACGGGGTGTGAGCACGACCGGCGCTCGCCGGGCGGCGAGCGCGTTCGACCGCACAGCCGAGCTGCTCAAGCCCGAGGCGGCGCGGCTGGCGTCCGAGGGGGGCCTGGGCGACGCCGGTTACCTGGATCTGCTCGAAGGCGAGCTCGAATCCACGGGCACGACCCAGGACCTGATGGTCACCCGTCTGGTGCCGGCGATCTACGAGCGCTACTGGCGACCCGCGCTCGGTCGCGTGGCCAAGGGCTTCACGGGCCCGGGAATGGCCGAGGAGATCCGGATCGCCAGGCTGCTGCTGGGTCTCGGGGAGGGCGACGTCGTCCTCGATGTCGCCTGCGGCCCCGGGAACTTCTCGCGCGAGTTCGCGCGCGCCGTCGGCGACGAGGGGCTGGTGGTCGGCATCGACGCCTCGCAGACGATGCTCGAGCGCGGCGCCGAGGAGCTGCGCCGCGGCGACCCCGGGAACCTCTGCCTGATCCGCGGTGACGCGACGGCGCTGCCGTTCGTCGACGCGAGCTTCGACGCGACGTGCTGCTTCGCCGCGCTGCACCTGTTCGGCGAGCCGTTCGCCGCGCTCGACGAGATGCGGCGGGTGCTGAAGCCGGGAGGCCGGATCGCGCTGATGACCTCGGTCCGCCGCGAGCTCACGGTGCGACCGCTGAAGCCGATCCTCGAGCGCGCCAGCGGGATGAAGATCTTCGAGGGCGACGAGATCGTCTCGGCGCTCGAGCAGCGAGGCTTTACGGCGATCCACCGGCGCCTGTCGGGCATGGTGCAGTTCGTCGGCGCGCGGCTCGGCTAGCTCCGATCGCGGAGGCCGAAGGCCGAAGCGGAGGTGCGGCGCTGTTGAGCCGCCTTATTTGCCCGGCGCGAAGGCCTCGACGATTCGCCGCTGGTACTCGCCGATCTGCTCGGGGGGCAGGAAGTAGGTGGGCGGGGTGAACCAGATCCCGTCGCCGCGCTCGGCCACGGCCTCGACCCGCTCGCGAACCTTGTCGAGCGGTCCCGCGGCGGCGTAGGTCTCGACCATCTCGTCCGGGATATGGCGGGCCATCGTCGCGAAGTCGCCGCGCCGAAACGCCGCCCCGACCTCGGCGGCCGCGTCGCCGAAGCCGTGCAGCTCCCAGAGCGGCATGTAGGTGCGCACGGTGGAGTAGAAGGCGACGGTGCGGCGGGCGGCATCGATCGCCGCACCCTCGTCGTCGTCGATCGCGCAGCAGACGGTGGGCAGGAAGTCGAAGCTCGAGCGCTCGCGCCCCGAGCGCTCGAGGCCGAGCTCGAAGTTGGCGACCAGGACCTCGTCGAGCCAGCGCATCGAGCACATCGGATGACCGATCATCCCGTCGGCGACGTCGCCGGCGACCCGTGCCATTCCCTCCTGGACCGCGGCGGTGTAGATAGGAATCGTCTCGCGGACCTTGGCGTGCGGCCTGATCCAGCCCTTGATGTCGATGTCGTGGTATTCGCCCTCATAGCGGATCGGCTCGCCGTCGCCGGCCTTCTCGACGATCAGCCGCACCGCCTCGACCGTCTCGCGCAGGTGCGGCGCCGGGCGCCCGTACTCGGCGCCGTGCCAGGTCTCGTTCAAGCGCTTCACCCCGGCGCCGAGGCCGAGCCGGAAGCGACCGCCGGAGACCTCATCGACGTCGAGCGCCGAGAGGGCGATGATCATCGGGCTGCGCGTGAACGCCCAGGCGATCCCGGTCGCGACGCCGATCTTCTCGGTCTGCGAGGCAAGCCACATCGCCTGCGTCAGCGAGCTGCGAAACAGCTCCACCGCCCAGACGCAATCGACGCCGGCCGCCTCGGCGGCGCGCGCCTGCTCGGCGAGCTCTGCGGTCGAGTCGCCGAGCCCCGCGATCTGGATCCGGTCGAGCGCGCTCACGGCGCGACGCAGACCGACAGCCCGTAGTCGGCCGCCAGGCGGTTGGCCTCGTCGAACAGGGCGCTGCCGCCCTTGAGGTTGATCTGGGTCGGATCGTCGGCGAGCCGCGCGACCGCTCCATCGGCCTCGTCGAGGACCGCGCCGAGCTCCCCGGCATCGGCGCCCGGGAGCTTGCGCAGGCTCGAGATCTCGTTCTCGTAGACGGGAACGATCCTGTCGGCGACGAACGTCTCCAGCTCGGCGTCGCTCGCCTGGTCGAAGTTGCCGTGATGGAACCTCGTCCGCGCCATGTCGATCGCGACCTTGGCCTGGCTGCAGATCGCGTCGGCGCGCGTGATCACCTCGGCGTTCGACGGCTCCTGTTGCTCGCTCACCGTCGGCTCACTCGCCGCCGGCTCGCTCTCGTCGTCGCCGCCGCAGCCGGCGACCGCCAGCACGGCGACGACGAAGGCCGCCGCAAACCTCACACGCGCTCGATCAGGGTTCCCGTGCCGAGGCCGCCGCCGCAGCACATGGTCACCAGGCCGGTCTCCTTGTCGGCGCGCTCCATCTCGTGCAGCAGCGTGGTGATCAGCCGGGCGCCGGTCGAGCCGAGCGGGTGGCCGAGCGCGATCGCGCCGCCGTTGACGTTGACCCGGTCCATGTCGGGCTCGATCTCGCGGCGCCAGGCGGCGACCACCGAGGCGAACGCCTCGTTGATCTCGATCAGGTCGATGTCTGAGATCTTCATCCCGTTGCGCTCGAGGAGCTTCTGCGTCGCCGGGATCGGGCCGGTGAGCATGATCACTGGGTCGACGCCGACCGTCGTCTGATCGACGATCCGCGCCCGCGGCTCGAGCCCGAGCTCATTCGCCTTCTCGCGGGTCATCAGCAACACCGCGGCGGCGCCGTCGGAGACCTGCGAGGAGTTGCCGGCGGTGATCTTGCCGTCCTCCTTGAACGCCGGCTTCAGCTCGGCGAGCTTCTCGAGGCTGGTGTCGGGTCGGATTCCCTGGTCGGTGGTGTAGGTGTCGCCGTTGACCTGGAAGGGCACCATCTCGCGATCGAAGCGACCCTCCTCGGTGGCCTTCGCGGCGAGCTGGTGCGAGCGCAGACCGATCTCGTCGAGCTCGGAGCGGGGGATCTCCCACTTGTCGGCGATCATCTCGGCCGAGATCCCCTGGGGGACGAGGTTGTAGCGCTCGAGTAGCGCCGGGGAGAAGGCGAAGCCGTGCTCCTTCTGGACCTCGAGCGAGTCGGCGAAGGAGATGTGGCCCATGTGCTCGACGCCGCCGCCGATGGCGACGTCATGGACGCCGGAGGCGATCAGCGCGGCGGCGAAGTTGACCGCCTGCTGGGCGGAGCCGCACTGGCGGTCGACCGTCGTCGCGGGCGTCTCGACTGGCAGCCCGGCCTCGAGCCAGGCGTTGCGGCCGATGTTGATCGCCTGCTCGCCGAACTGCTGCACGCAGCCGGCGACGACGTCCTCGACCTCCGCCGCGGGAATGCCGGCGCGGTCGATCAGCTCGGAGTAGGTCTTGGCGAGCAGGGTCGAGGCGTGAACGTCCTTGTAGTAGCCCTTCTCCCCGTGGCCGCGGCCGACCGGGGTCCGCACGCCCTCGACGATCACCACTTCGCGTCCTGAGAACTTCCCGTTGCCGGCCATGGTTTCCTCCGTAGTCAGTTTCTTGGTGCGACTGACTCGAAGCGTACCCGATTGACTCGTGAGTCAACGCACCACCGGATGGCACCGTGATAGGAACCTCGGCCCATGGGAGGACCGGCCGGATACGAGCGCCCGGCGATCGCCGGCAGCGGCACCATCGCCTGCGGGCTCGCCGCCTGCGCGACCCGGGTCGGCGAGGTGCAGCTGCTGGCGCGCAGCGACGCGTCGGCGTGGCGGGCCGAGGAGCAGGCACAGGGGGAGGCGCGCAAGGTCGAGGGGGGCGATCCCGGCAGGGTCAAGGTGACGACCGACCGGGCCGACATCGCCGATTGCGACCTGGTCGTCGAGGCGATCGTCGAAGACCCCGACGCCAAGGCCAAGCTGTTGACCGGCATCGCCGCCGGCTGCCCCGAGGCCGAGCTGGCGACGACCACCTCCTCGCTGGCGGTCGGCGAGCTGGCGGCGAGCAGCGGCGCTGAACAGCGCTTCTTCGGCCTGCACGTGTTCAACCCGGTGGCGAAGATGGAGCTGGTCGAGCTCTGCCTGCCCGACGGGTTGCGCGACGGCGTCTCCGAGCGCGCCCACGCGTGGTGTGCGGCGCTCGGCAAGACCGCGGTCGAGGTCCCCGACCAGCCTGGGTTCGTGGTCAACAGGCTGCTTTTCCCGTTGCTGTTCGAGGCGGTGCGGTTGATGGAGGCGACGAGCATGGACGCGGCCGCCGTCGACTCGTGCATGAGGCTCGGGGCCGGCCACCCAATGGGCCCGCTGAGCCTGCTCGACTTCGTCGGCCTCGACGTCGCCGCCGCGATCGGCGACTCCCTGCACGCCGACTCGGGCGAGGAGGCCCACCAGCCGCCGGAGCTGATCCGCAAGCTCGTCGCGCAGGGCAAGCTCGGCCGTAAGAGCGGCGCCGGGTTTTACGAGTACGAGTAGCTCCCGCTCAGGCCGCCGTCTTGCGTCCCCGGTGGCGCTTCGGCGCCGGCGGCTCGGGGTGACGACCGCAGAGATCCCAGACGACCTCGGCCTCCGAGACGCCCTGGCGGCGGGCCTCGTCGATGACGCTCTCCCAGGGCAGCTGGGCGTCGGGCAGATCGTCCCAGCGGGCCAGCTCGAGCGCCTCCAGCGCTCCTCGCAGCGCCGGGCCAAGATGCTCCTCGGACCGCAGCATCGCCCTCAGGACCTCTAGCTGCTTGTCGGTGAGCCGCATGACCCACATGGGATGCGCAGAAGCTAGGTGGTCACACGGACGTAACCCAGAACGCCCGATTGGCGCTTACTGCGCGCTTTCCTCCGGGGGTGCAGGCGTCGGGAGCACGCGGTGCTCGGCCGTGACCGCGTGGATGCGCACGGCGACGATGCGGTTGTCGCGCACCGACTCGACCCGCAGCTCGTAGCCGTCGGCCAACACCTTGTCGCCGCGCTTGGGCAGCCGTCCCAGCTCGGAGAAGACGTAGCCGCCGATCGAGTTGAACGCGTCGGAGGCGACCGGCAGGGCGATGCCGGCGTCATGGAGGTCGCCGAGCGGTACATGGCCGCGCACGTACCAGTCGCCGTCGGTGAGCCGCCGCAGCGAGGTCGCGCGGGCGTCGGTCTCGTCCTCGATCTCCCCCACCACCTCCTCCAGGATGTCCTCGATCGTGACGATCCCGACCGTGCGCCCGTACTCGTCGGAGACGATCCCGATCGAGGAGCGCTGGCGCTGAAGCTCGGCGAGCAGGTCGTCGAGCGGCTTGGTCTCGGGAAACACCGGGACGCTGCGGATCGCCGGCTCCACCGAGGCATCCGGCCCGGTGTTGAGGTAGAGCCGGACGAGGCTGTTGTTGTGGACGATGCCGCGGACCTTGTCGGGGTTGTCGCCCTCGACGACGACGAGCCGGGTGTGTCCCGAGCTGACGCAGCGCCGCAGCGCCTCCTCGACGTTCTCGTCCGAGTTGACCGTGACCACGGCCGGGATCGGCGTCATCACCTCGCGCGCCTCCTGCTCGTGCAGGTGAAAGACCCCGCCGAGCATCACCGCCTCGCCGGGGTCGAGGCTGCCGCCCCTGGCCGAGGTCTGGATGATCTCCTTGAGGTCGGCCGAGGTGTGCTTCTCGCCGAGGTCGGTGGGATCGACGCCGAACAGGCGCACCATCCCGTTCGCCGCCTTGTTGAGCGCCCAGATGAACGGAGCGCTGACCGCGCTGAACACGTTCAGCGGGCGTGCGAGCGCCCGGGCGACCGGATCCGGGCGGGTGATCGCGAGCATCTTCGGCACCTGCTCGCCGACGGTGATGTGCAGGGCCGTCGCGATTGCAAAAGAGATCGCGAGCGCGACCGCGTGCGCGCCGCTACCGTCGCCGAACAAGGGCTCGATCAGGTCGGCGATCGCCGGCTCGCCCAGGAAGCCGATCCCGATCGAGGCGAGTGTGATCCCGAACTGGCACGACGCCAGCGACTCGTCGATCCGGTCGAGCTGCTCGAGTGCCTCCTCGGCGCCGGCCTCACCCTCCTTGGCCAGCGCCTCGATCCGGCCCTTGCGGGTCCGAACGAGGGCGAACTCGGCGGCGACGAAGAGCCCGTTGAGGAGCACGAGCAAGACCAGCAGGACGAGGAAGAGTCCGGTCACTGCTCAGGCGGGCGCTCGGGGGTGGGCCCGGTACTTCGGGGGAGATCGTCGTCCACGGGGACGGGCAGAAGGTACCAGGGCCGACCGCCGTCCTTAAGGCTTCAGCGCTTGGGCTTCACCCGGGCACCGACGTGCACCCCGGGCGTCCGGTGCTTGAACCCGGGCGGCGGGGCCGGAAGCTCGAAGTCGGCGGCGCGGGCGACGAGCTTTGCCACGGCGCGCTCGCAGACCGCCGAGATCGACAGCGACGGGTTGACCCCGAAGCTCGTCGGGATCAGCGAGGAGTCCATGCAGAAGAGGCCCTCGTAGCCGAACACCTCGCCGCCGTCGTCGGTGACGCCGAAGCCGATCTCGTCGGCCATCCGCGCGCCGCCGAGCGGATGGGAGGCGTAGACGCCGGGGGTCTCAGAGAGCTTAAGGAAGCGGCCGACGCTGCGGCGCTCGGCAATCTTCCTGATCGCGGCATCGGCCTCGGCGCGCACGCGCGCCGACTGCTCGGAGAGCGCATAGTTGAAGAGGCCGATGCCGACCGGGCCGCCGTTGGGCTGCACGTGGCCGTTGCCGTTCGGCGGCACGGCGAAGAAGCTGCCGTCCATGGTCTCCTCGACCATCGCGAGGATCTCGATGTGACGCCTCCAGCTCGAGATCGAGCGCTTCTTCTCACGCCCCCACCAGCTCGGCTCGGCGCCGCCGCCACGCCCGTCGTCATAGAGGAAGTTGGTGAGCTGGGAGAGCAGGATCTCCTGGAGCGTGAAGCGGGTGCCGTCGTGCGCGTTGCCCTTCTTGCCGACCCAGTGGTCGTAGCTCATCGTCGTGATCGGCTTGCCCTTGAAGAACTCGTCGAAGCCGCCGCGCAGCCCGAGCACGTCGCGCGCCTTGCGCGAGTCGACCTCGATCGCGGCGACGTGGTCGCCGTTGACGCCTAGGTGACGGCCCAGGTGCGGTGAGATCCCGGGCAGGTCGCCGTTGTCGCGCGACCGCATCAGGATCGGCGGCGTGCCGAGCGCGCCGGCGGCGAGGATCGCCACCTTGCACTCGATCTCGACTGGGTCGGTTCCGAGCTTCGTCGCCGGGTCGACCTTGGCGCCGCGGACGATCCACCTGTAGGGCTGCGCGCTCGACGGAGCGACCTCGTTGACCATCACCAGCGGCCGGACCTCGACCCCGCGGCGCTCGGCCGAGGGCAGGTAGTTGGTGATCAGCGAGTTCTTGGCGCCGAAGATGCAGCCCGTGTAGCACCACTTGGCGTCGACGCAGCGCTTGAAGTCGATCGCCACGGGGACCCGGTCGCAGGTGTGCCCGGCCTCGCGCAGCATCGCCGCCCAGACGCCGCCGGACTTCGAGACCTCCTTCCACGATGGCTGGCGCACCCGCAGCGCCGCCTCGGCGCGGGCGTAGTAGCGGTTCAGCTCCCTGCGGCTGATCGCCTGCGGCCACATCCGCCGGCGCGGGCCGTCGTCGGGGTGGGCGTCCATGCGCTCGAACGTCTCGGCGGGCGAGCGCAGCGAGGCGGCGAGGTAGAGGTTCGAGCCGCCGCCAACGAGGTTGGCGGCGACGATCTGCGCTCCCTGGCCCTGGATCAGCTCATATGTGTCTGACAAGTGGTCGACGTCCATCGACTGGCGAAAGTCGGTGTGGCCCATGCGCAGGCCGCGCTCGAGCACCAGCACGCTCGCGTCCTGCTTGGCGGCGCGATAGAGCTCGGCCAGCCGCCACGAGGCGATCGCGCCGCCGAAGCCGGAGCCGACGATGCAGACGTCGACGCGCTCGGCCATCAGCGCAATGATCCGTTCTTGGTCCTGCCGCGGTTCAGGCGCCGGCGGTAGGAGAAGTCCTCGTAGCCGCGCGGCGCGGTCCCCGGGTGGCCCATCACCGCGTAGCCCGCAGCGGTCTTGGCGGTCGCGTTCTTGACATTGCCCGCAGCGCAGAAGGCGGTGAAGGGGATCGCCGCCGCCGCCTCCCAGACGGCCCGATCCGGGTTCGAGAACGCGAGGCCGGCGATGCAGACGCGCTCGCGCGCCTCGTAGTCGAGGTCGGTGAAAGCGCCGCCCTCGGCCAGCGCCCGGCTGGTGAGATCGGCGAGAAACGCCGGCTCGAGTGCGCTGAAGCCGATCCGCGTGTTGCGGGCCAGCGCAAGCGCGTCGGTGTAGACGGCTCCGTGCTCGGGATCGACCCCGGCGATCGCCTGCGGATGGATTGGGTTGCCGAGCTCGGTCTTCAGGTCGGCGACCGGCTTGCCTGGGACGATCGTGTCGAAGAACGCCTGCAGCAGCCCGTCGGCCAGCGCCGCCTGCGCCGTGGCGTTCTCCGGACTCGCCATCCGCGCGGCGACCGGAAGAGCGGCCGCGATCGTCGCTCCCAGGCCGAGCGCCCCCGCGCGCGAGATGAAGTCTCTTCTCGAGAGCTCGTCGGCGAGCACAGTGCGCAACGTACCGGCGCCCGCTCGCAGGTGCGACGGTACGGTTGGCGCGGTGCTCCCCAAAGGCTTGATGTGCTGCGCGGTGGCCGTCGCCTGCCTGACGGCGCCAGCGACGGTGTCGGCGCAGCAGCCGTTCGCGCCCTACGACGGCAGCATCCCGTTCAACTGCGAGCTTCAGTATGTCGGCACCGGCACCGACTACCCCCACCCCGAGGCCGACCCCTTCTGTGTCGAGTTCGACAAGACGAACCAGAACGTCACCGACTTCGGGATCGTCGAGTTCACCGCCCAGGAGCCGGCGCGGGTTGCGGCGGCGGCGAGCAAGTGCTTCTACTTTCAGCGCGACCACTGGACCGGCTCGGTCGTGCAGGGCTCTGCGCCCGAGACCTGGCACTGGGACGGCGACTACTGGTTCGACCGTGCCCGCGGGGTCGGCGGGGTGAGCGTGAGGAACTTCAGGATCGGCGGCCAGCCACAGGACGCGAGCCCGTACGTGCCCGAGGCCTACAAGCCCTACTTCGCGGAAGGCGGCGGAGGCGGGGTGATGGTGCCGATGGACAGCGCGCCCAGCCCCGACTGCATCGACAAGGTCGACACGCCGGAGGAGCGCGACCAGATCTACGCCAACCGCAGCTTCCATCCCGACTGCATCGATCCGGGCGGCAAGCTGCGCGGGGAGCGGGTCGGCAAGGTGAGTCTGGGGATGAGCCGAGACAAGGCGAGGCAGAAGCTCGGCCCGCCCCAGGACCACGGCCACGGGATCGACCAGTGGTGTCTGATCGGCAAGGGCGAGCTGCGGGTCGCCTACGACGGCAAGCGGGCGAATGCGATCCTCACCTCCGGACGCGGTCATTCGATCGACGGCGTCTCTCGCGGCGACCGGCTGCGCCGCGTGCATCGGCGACTCGACGTCGCCCACGAGAACCGCACCCTCGCGCACACGAAGGTTCTCTCGGTGGAATCGTCAGGACCCCGCGACGTCTGGGTCGGCGTGATCAACCGCCGAGTGCGCTGGTTACTGATCTTCGAAGGACAGCTCGGCGGGGGCACGGCCCAGCGCTTGATCAGCGACGTCGCCTGAGCGTTAACTTGGCCTGCGGTGGAGCAGGACCAGACGCCTTATCTCGATGCGCTGATCGCCTACGCGGATCGCGATCCCGGGCGCTTTCACGTCCCGGGACACAAGGGCGGCCCGGGCGCCGACCCCGGGCTTCGTGAAGCAATCGGCGAGCAGGTCCTCAGGCTCGACATCCCCGCGGGCGTCGAGGGCATCGACGTCGCCCCCGATCCAGCCGACACCCCGTTTCAGCTCGCGCAGCGTCTTGCGGCCGAGGCCTGGGGGGCGCGGCGCAGCTGGTTCCTGGTCAACGGCGGCTCGGGCGGAAACCACGCGATCTGCCTCGCCCTCGCCCACACTGGCGAGCGGGTCGTTGTCCAGCGCAACGTGCACTCCTCGATCATCGACGGGCTCGTGCTCTCGGGGCTGCGGCCGCGATTCGTCGCCCCGGAGGTCGACCCCGAGCTCGGGATCGCACACTGCCTGACGCCCAAGTCGCTCGATCGCGAGCTCGCGGAAACCCCCGACGCGTGCGCGGTGATGATCGTCTCGCCCACCTACTTCGGTGCCGTCGCCGACGTCGCCGCGCTGGCCGAGGTGGCCCACGGGCGCGGCGTCCCGCTCGTCGTCGACGAGGCCTGGGGCTCACACCTGCACTTCTCCGAGCTGCTGCCGGCGAGCGCCCTGTCGCTCGGAGCGGATCTGGTGCTCTCGTCGACCCACAAGACCGTCGGCTCGATCACGGGCTCGGCGATCCTGCACCTGGGCGAGTGCAAGGACCGCATCGACGAGCGGGTCGTCGACCGCGCCGTGACCCTGGTCGAGACGACGAGCCCGAACGCGCTGCTGACCGCGTCGCTCGACGCCGCGCGCCGCCAGGCGGTGGTCCACGGCGAGGAGCTGCTCGGCGAGACCGTCTCGTCGCTTGCCGAGCTGCGCGACCGCATCCGCGAGCTGCCCGGGTTCGACGTGCTCGACGAGCGCATCGTCGGCCGCTCCGGCGTCTTTGCCTACGACCCCCTGCGCCTCGTCATCGACGTGCGCGGGATCGGTGCGACCGGGCACCGGGTGGCGCGGCTGATGCGCGAGCAGGACGACATCAACCTCGAGCTCTTCTCCGAGAACGTCGTAGTGGCCGTGTTCGGGATCGGCGAGCACGCGGGCCGCACCGGCGAGCGTCTGGTCGCGGCGCTGGAGCACGCAGTCGAGCGGCTCGGCGAGGAAGAGGAGGAGCCGCTGCCGCCCTTCGCCGAGCCGCCGCCGTGGGGTGCGACCGAGCTCTCACCCCGCGACGCGTTCCTCTCCGAGCAGGAGGTCGTCGGCTTCGACGAGGCGGAGGGCCGGATCGCCGCGGAGTCGCTCGCCGCCTATCCGCCCGGCGTCCCCAACGTGCTCCCCGGCGAGCTGCTGACCCGGCCGACGCTCGACTACATCACCGACAGCGTCGCCCACGGCGGCCTCGTCCGCGGCGCGAGCGACCGCACCTTGAAGACGATCCGGGTAGTCAGGCAATGACGCGCACGCCCGGAAGCGGGAGCAGCATCAAATGTCCGCGGCGTAGCCGCGGACCAGTGATTCGAAGCGGGAGCTGAGGACGTGGCGCGAGAGATTCAGTGGGGTGTCGACTCCGAATACGGCGTTCTGCGCGACGTCCTGCTGTGCCCACCCGACAACTTCCGCTGGCTGCCGACAAGCGCGATCTCGCGGGCAACGCTGGAGAGCGGCGCGAAGTTCGATGCCGGCGCCGCCAGCGCCCAGCACGCCGAGATGGTCGCGGCGTACGAATCGGCCGGGGTGAACGTCCACTTCCTCAAGCCCGACCCGGCCCTTCCCTACCAGGTGTTCGCCCGCGACTCGAGCGCGATGACCCCGAGCGGCGCGATCGTCACCCAGCTCCGTCAGTGGTGGCGCCGGGGCGAGTACGCGCCGGTGATCCGCTTCTACCAGCAGGCGGAGATCCCGATCCGGGCGATGATCACCGCGGCCGCGCTGGAGGGCGGCGACGTGATCGTCGTCGAGCCCGGCTCGATGCTGATCGGAAGCGGCGAGGAGCGCACGCAGGTCCAGGCGGCGCGCCAGCTCGCCTCGTGGATGGAGGCCGACGGCTGGGAGGTGAGGATCGAGCCGATCCCGGGGCAGTTCGTGCACATCGACGTGCTCGTCTCGATCCTCGCGCCGAAGCTCGCCGCCGTCTGCGTCGAAGCCGCCTCGGGCGGACTCGTCTCGTGGCTGCGCGGCAAGGGCTTCGAGATCCTCGAGGTCTCGATCGAGGACGCGTTTGCGCTCGGCGTCAACGCGATCTCGCTCGGCGCCGACCGGGTGCTGTCGACCGCGGGCTCGCCGCGCCTCAACGAGCAGCTGCGCTCCCACGGGCTCGAGGTCCTCGACCCCGATCTGTCGATGTTCACCGCCGGCGGCGGCGGTGCACACTGCCTCGCCCAGGCGCTGCGCCGCGATCGCGCCGGCTGATGGCCGAACCTCCGATCGACGCCGCGCGCGTGATCGCCGACCTGCGCGAGCTCGCGCGGCGGACCTCGAACGAGCGCGGCGCCCAGCGGCTCTGCTGGACCGAGACCTGGCGCGACGCCCGCGCGTTTCTGCACGAGCTGCTGGCGGAGATCGGAGTCGAGCCCGAGATCGACCAGGCGGGCAACCTCTGGGCCCGCCTCGATGCGACAGGGTCCGGCACCCCGGCCCTGGCGCTGGGCTCGCACGTCGACTCGGTGCCCGACGGCGGCTGGCTCGACGGCGCCCTCGGGGTGATGGCGGCGGTCGGCGCGCTGCGCGCCCAAGCCGCGGCGGGCGAGCCCGCGCGGCCACTGGTGCTGGTCGATTGGGCTGACGAGGAGGGCGCCCGCTTCGGCCGCAGCCTCTTCGGGAGCTCGGCGTTTGCCGGCAGCCTCGATGTCGACGCCATACGCGGCCTGCGCGATGCCGACGGCCGCGCGATCGGCGAGGTGCTCGCCGAGAACGGGGTCGAGCTCGACCGGGTGATGAAGAGCGGCGAGCGGCGCGAGGGGCTTGGCGCCTACCTGGAGCTCCACATCGAGCAGGGCCCGCGGATGGAGGCGGCGGGACTGCGAGCCGCCGCGGTCACCGGGTGTGTCGGCGTCGAGCGGGTGCGCTTCAGCTTCGCCGGCCAGGCTTCGCACGCAGGCACGACGCCGATGGACCTGCGCCACGACGCCGGCCTCGCCGCCGCCGACGCGGCGCTGGCGATCGAGCGGATCCCCGACCGCGAGGGCGGCGTGGCGACGACGGGCGAGCTGCGGATGGAGCCGGGGATCCCGACCGCGGTCGCCGGTCGCGCCACCCTGACCGTCGACCTGCGCCATCCCGAAGCGGCGGCGCTCGCGCGGATGCTCGCCGCCGCCGGCGAGGCCTGCCAGGGGTCGGCAGCGGCCCGCGGGTGCGCGCTCGAGGAGTCACCGCTGTGGCGAATCGAGCCGATCCCGTTCGACGCTGGGCTGGTGGCCGCGGTCAGAGCGGCCTGCGCCGAGCGCGCGGGCGAGCCGGCCGAGCTCGAGAGCGGCGCGCTGCACGACGCCGCCGAGGTCGCCAGGGTGCTGCCCGCCGCGATGCTCTTCGCACCGTCGAAGGCCGGGGTCAGCCACGCCCCGGAAGAGGACACCGACGAGGCCGACCTGGCGCTGGCGATCGAGGCCTACGGGCTCGCGGTTCGCGGCCTCTCAGGCGTGAATCACGCCTAACTTACGCAAACCTTCACAAAGTTCCTACCGAACCGCCACATTCGTCGTCGTTTTTGGTTAGTGTCCCCGGCGCCTAATCCCTCGGCCACGGAGGCGGGGGAGCGGAGGAACCAAAGGGGATCACATCCTCCCCGGGGGGCGAATCGGCCAAGGCCGTAGCGCGACTCTTTCTGCGCGAGCCCGACAGCTAACTCCGTCGGTACCAGAAAGAGCGAAAAGGGGAATAGCGCAATGTTCACAAGCTGGGGGAACCGCGCGTTGGCAATTTCGTTCATCGCAGCCGCGACCGCTGCCGTGATGCTCGTCGTCGCGGTCGGTCAGGCGGATGCAGGTCTGGTCGCGCCACGGTCCAAGTGCCCGGGCCAGCAGAAGACCCGGGCGTCCGAGCCGGCGCAGGAGGACTCGATGCGCTGCCTCATCAACTACGCCCGCACGCACGCCGGCGCGGGGGGCGTCTCCACTCAGGGGTCGCTCGAGCGGGCCGCGGGGCGCAAGGCCGGCGACGTGATGCGCTGCGGGTTCAGCCACACCGCCTGCGGCAACGCCGCCGACGTCTATGCCCGCCGCTTCGGCTACATGTCCGCCCCGAGCTGGTCCTGGGGCGAGAACCTCGCGTGGGGGCGCGGCAGCCTCGGCAGCCCGCGCAACATCCTCAAGGCCTGGCTCAACTCGCCACCACACCGCTCGACGATGCTCAACGGCACCTTCGAGCACATCGGGATCGGGCTCAAGCGCGGCAGCTTCAGCGGCCACGCCAACGCCGCCGTCTGGGTGCTCGAGATCGGCTGTCACTGCTGAGCCACCCGTAACGCGGGCGCCGCTCGCGCGACACTGAAGCCAACGACCCCGGCTTTCAGGAGGAGCGGCATGGCAAGCAACGACTACTCGGACCTGCGCGCGCTGTACGTCAACTGCACGCTGAAGCGCAGCCCCGAGCTGTCCCACACCCAGGGGCTGATGGACCGATCGATCGAGATCATGCGGGCCAACGGCGTCGAGGTCGAGTGCATCCGCGCGATCGACCACGAGATCGCGATCGGCGTGTGGCCCGACATGACCGAGCGCGGCTGGGAGGTCGACGAGTGGCCGGCGATCTTCGAGCGGGTGATGGCCGCAGACATCCTCGTCCTCGGGATGGCGATCTGGCTCGGCGAGAAGTCCTCGGTCGCGACCCACGTGATCGAGCGCCTCTACGGCAACTCGCATCTGCTCAACGACGCCGGCCAGTACGCGTACTACGGGCGCGTCGGGGGGTGCCTGGTGACCGGCAACGAGGACGGGATCAAGCACTGCGCGAGTGAGACCCTGTACGCGCTGCAGCACCTCGGCTACACCATCCCGCCCCAGGCGGACGCCGGCTGGATCGGCGAGGTGGGGCCGGGTCCCTCCTACCTCGACCCCGACTCCGGCGGTCCCGAGAACGACTTCACCAACCGCAACACCACCTTCATGACCTGGAACCTGCTGCATCTCGCGCGGATGCTCAAGGACGCCGGCGGGATTCCCGCGCACGGAAACCAGCGCACCGAGTGGGACGCCGGTTGCCGCTTCGACTTCCCGAACCCGGAGCACCGCTGATCCTGGGATAGAGTCGCGCTCAGGTGGAGAGCGCGAGCGTCGCAGCCGGCAGGGAAGCCAAGCCCGTCGAGGTCGGCGACAAGGGCCTGAAGAAGAACGCGATCGGCTTTCTCGACGGGCTCTCGGTTGGGCTCGCCTCGACCGCCCCGGCCTACTCGCTGGCCGCCGTGGTCGGCTCAATCGTTGTCGCGGCGGGCATCCACGCCCCCGGCGTGCTGCTGCTCTCGTTCGTGCCGATGTTCTTCATCGCCGCGGCCTTCTACTACATGAACCGCGTCGACACCGACTGCGGCACCACCTTCTCCTGGGTGACCCGGGCGATGGGGCCGTATGCCGGCTGGCTCGGCGGGTGGGCGATCTGCACGACGGGGATTCTCGTGGTCGGCTCGCTGGCGGACGTCTCGGCGCTGTTCCTGTTCGACCTGCTCAACCTGGACACCCTTCGCAAGTCCGACGTCGCAAACGTCGCGCTCGCGGTCGGGATCATCGCCGTGATGACGACGATCTGCGTCCTCGGCACCGAGCTGTCGGCGCATCTCCAGCGCTTCCTCACCTTCTTCCAGGTCGGGGCACTGTTGCTGTTCGCCGTGGTGGCCCTGTTCCGGGTGGCGACCGGCGACGCGCTCGAACGCTCGATCGACCCGGAGCTCAGCTGGCTGTCGCCGTTCGGGATCGAGTACTCGGGGCTGCTGACCGGTGTCCTACTCGCCGTCTTCATCTATTGGGGCTGGGAGAGCGCGGTCAATCTGTCCGAGGAGTCGGAGGACTCGAGCCGCGCCCCCGGGCTCGCCGGAATGGCGAGCACCGTGATCCTGCTCGGCACGTACGTGCTGGTCGCCGTGGCGCTCATCGCCTACCTCGGCCTCGCCAGGGTCGAGGTTTTCGATGACAACGCCCGGATACTCGCGATCGCGGGTAATGCAGCGCTCGGCTCCGACCTCGGCAAGCTCTTGGTGGTCGCCGTGATCATCTCGGGCATCTCCTCGGCGCAGACGACGATCCTGCCCGGCTCGCGGACCTCGCTTTCGATGGCTGCCGCAGGGGCTCTGCCGAAGCGGTTCGCCAGCATTCATCCGCGCTTCTTGACGCCGGCCTTCGGCACGATCGTCGTCGGCGTCCTGGCGACGCTGTGGTACGTACCCGGGCGACTGATCAACGAGAACTTCCTCTTCGACTCGCTCTCGGCGCTGTCGCTGATGATCGCCTTCTATTACGGGCTCACGGGCATCGCCTGCGCGATCTACTGGCGCCACGAGCTGTGGAGGTCGCTGAAGGACCTGTACCGCCGGCACATGCCTGCGACGTCGCTGAAGAACTTCGTCTTCATCGGGGTCGCCCCGACCGTCGGTGCACTGATGCTGTTCTACCTGCTCTACGAGTCCGCCATCGTCCTTGCCGACCCAGGGGACTCCTACACCGGGAGCGAGGTGTTTGGCCTCGGCATTCCCCTGGTGATCGCGCTCATCTTCACGGTCGGTGGCCTGCTGCTGATGGTGGCGTGGCGGCTGTTCGGACCTGAGCGCGCGCACGAGTTCTTCCGCCGTCGGCCGTTCGAGTTCGTACCGCACGAGGTCGCTACGGGCGAGGGACACACCGTCGAGGCGATCGGGGTCTCCGAGGAGGCCGCCGACGCCGGCGTGATCGACTCCAACGAGGAGGAACGCTGATGCCCCACAAGCTGCTGCAGGTGGCAGACCGGCCAATCGTCGTCGGCTCCGCGCCGCAGGCCTGAGCCACGCCGGGCGCTCGCTAGTCTCAGCCGCCGTGAGCACCGCCTACGACCGCCTCGCCGAGCTGCCGATCTCGATCGCCGAGTACGAACTCACCGGCCACGACCGAGAGTTCGGAGACTTCACGCGGCCCTCGACGGTCATCCACCTGCGCGGCGACGGCGAGGAGGGCATCGGCGAGGACGTCGTCTACACCGTCCTCGACCACATCGCCCACCGCGACGCGGGGCCGATGCTCGACCTCACCGGGCCGTCGACGCTGGGCGAGTTCTGCGAGCTCGCCGGCGAGCTCGACCTGTTTCCGGGGGCCCCGCCGGAGATGGAGGCATCGCGGCACTACCGCCGCTGGGCCTATGAGTCCGCAGCGCTCGACCTGGCGCTGCGCCAGAACGGCCTCGCGCTCTGGGAGGTGGTCGAGCGCGACCCGTCGCCGCTGCGCTTCGTCTGCTCGACCCGGCTCGGCAGCTCCGGCGCGCCGTCCACCACCGAGCCGATCGCCAAGCGACTGGACAAGTACCCCGAGCTCGAGTTCAAGCTCGACCCCGAGAACGACTGGGACCAGGAGCTGATCGACGAGATCGCCTCGCTGGCGCCGGTGCGGGTGCTCGACCTGAAGGGCCACTACCGCGGCACGCCGGTCGACGTCGAGACCGATCCCGAGCTCTACGGGGCGGTGGCCGAGACCTTCCCCGACGCCTATCTCGAGGACCCCGACATCAACGACTCGACGCGGGAGGTGCTCGAACCACACTCCGACCGGGTCACGTGGGACGCACCGCTGCACTCGCTCGCCGACGTCAAGGAGATGGCGCGCAAGGCGATCAACTCCAAGCCGTCGCGGTTCGGCTCGCTGCGCGACCTGCTGGACATCTATGAGCACTGCGAGCGCGAGGGCATCGCGATCTACGGCGGCGGCCAGGGTGAGCTTCAATGCGGGCGCGGTCAGATCCAGTACCTCGCCTCGCTGTTTCATCCCGACACGCCCAACGACGTCGCGCCCTCCGGCTACAACGACCCCGCGGTGCCGCCGGGGATGCCGACCAGCCCGATGGACCCGGCTCAGAGCGAGACCGGGTTTCGCTGGGCCGAGTAAGGGCCGCGACTGACTGACGCGGCCGCCGCCGTCGCCGATTATGCTTCGCGCGAATCCGGTGCTGGGGAGCACCGGGGGTTAGCGGAGGAAACGAAAAGATCGGGTTGAGGCGTTCGAAGCTGATCATGGCGGCCGCCGTGGCCGCCGCGGTACTCGCCTGCGGTCTCGGCAGCGCCGGGGCGCTCGCAGACGATCCCAACATCGACCCGATGGAGCCGATCGTCGACCGCAGCGACGCCTACGTCCCCAAGCCGCCGGGAACCGAGGAGAACCTCAAGTTCTTCTACGGGCCCTACGTGGTGCCCGCGGGCTGGGATGCGAATCGCGTCGACCTCCACCTGCCGATCGCCAACGGGCTCGTGACCGAGATCGAGCCTGGCATGCGCCGCGCCACCGACGGCACCGAGCCCTCCCACCAGGAGGGCCACATCCATCACGCGCACTGGTTCAGCTTCAAGCCCGGAAGCGAGAACGACAACTACACATATGGCCTCAGCGACTGGATGTTCGGCAACGGCGACGAGGAAACCAAGGCCGACTTCTCCAAGCGCAGCAAGGCACAGCCGAAGGGTCCGGTCTACGGCGGTTACATCGGCCCGACCGAGCCGCAGCCGCTGATCTACATGCTGCACAACAAGACGTCGCAGACGCAGGTCGTCTACATCATGCTCGAGGTCACCTTCATCCACGGAACCCTCGAGCAGCTCGAGGCGGCGACCGGGCGTCCCCACCACGAGGTCACCGGGATCCTCTTCGGTCGCACGTACGACGTGCCGCGCGATCCGAAGAGCAAGGACGGGACCTTCGAGACCCCCGAGGACGACAAGCGCGGCGTGATCGAGTGGACCTCGACGGTGGACGGGACGATCATCGGCACCGGCAGTCACCTGCACCCTGGAGGCCTGCGGGTGATCACCGAGAACTACGGGTCCGAGGAGCGACCCTGCCCGGACACCAGAGGCGGCTACGGCGGCACCGTGCTGCTCAGGTCCGACGCGCTCTGGCGCCACGACGTTCCGTTCAGCGAGGACTTTCAGATGGAGGTCACCCACCCGGCCTTCCGGGCCCCGATCCGAGAGGGCGACAGGATCCGGATCAGCGGCATGTACGAGAACAGGAAGCACGGCTGGTATGACGTCATGACCCACCAGGGCATCTACATCGACGAGAGCCAGCCGCCGAAGGGGCGCTGCGAGCCCTACCTGGTCGGAAAGGCCGCGCGGCTGACGGGCAAGCAGCGGATCAATCCGACCGCCGGGTTCCCGAACCGCTCCTGGGGTCACCACCCGACCGACAAGTTCTGCGGCAAGCGCTTCGGGGCGCCGGCGTGCGAGCGCCCGCTCGATGAGCAGCCGCCCGGGATCCAGACCAACCAGGTGACGATTGCCGACTTCCTCTACCGGCCCGGTGATCGGGCGCTCGCGGGCGAGGAGGGGGCGCCGCCCCGGGTTCCACAGGGAACGCCGTTGCGGTTCGTCAACGCCGACCAGGCGGCGAACATCCGCCACTCGGTGACCACCTGCCGCTGGCCCTGCAACGGGCCGTACGTCGCCAACTACCCGCTCGGCGACGGCGTCTGGGACTCGGGCACGCTCGGCTACGACGTGATCGACGGCGGCAGCCCGAATCCGGTCGCCGAGACGCCCGCCGATCTCGCGGTCGGCAAGTACGCCTACTTCTGCCGCATCCACCCCTGGATGCGAGGCGCCTTCGAGGTAGTCCCGAAGTGACCGCGCGGCTCGCCGCGGTGGCCGCGGTGGCGGCCATGCTCGTCGTGCCCGCTCAGGCGGCCGCCGACCAGCGGGTGATCGCGGCGCCGTTCTCGTCCGGC
>DAIRGH010000040.1:0-24127 GCA_036794585.1 Solirubrobacterales bacterium
AGATCGACAACGGTCTGAAGAACTCTGGCCCGCGGCCGGGCGCCGGATTGAACGAGGCGCCGCAGGGCGTCAACCGCGAAGGCGAGGTCCGACGACGCCGCCCCCGCTCCCGAGGCGCCGATCACGACCACGATCTCGCCCTTCACGTCGGAGCGATAGCGGCGCGCCAGTTCTCCGAGCGTGCCGCGGGCGACCTCCTCGTGCAGCTTGGTCAGCTCGCGGCAGACGGCCGCCGGGCGATCGGGCGCCAGGGCGGCCAGCGCCGCGAGCGAGTCGGGAAGCCGCCGGGGCGACTCGAACGCGACCACCGTCTCCGGAGAGCCGAGCACGCGCTCCAGCTCACCTGCGCGCCGGGGCAGAAAGCCCTCGAAGCGCCAGCGGTCGACGGGCAGTCCGGAGGCGACGAGCGCCGTGGTCACCGCCGAGGGCCCAGGCAGGACTTCCACCTCGAGGTTGCGCTGCAGACACTCACGAATCAGTGGGTAGCCGGGATCGGAGATCGCCGGCGTGCCCGCGTCGGAGATCAGCACCACCCTCGCGCCGCGTTCGATCTGCTGGGCGAGCTGGTGGGCGCGCTCGGTCTCGTTGGCGTCGTGATTCGAGATGAAGCGCGGGCGGGCGATCTCAAGCCGCTCGTACAGGCGGCCGGCGCGGCGGGTGTCCTCGCAGGCGACCAGGTCGGCCTCGGTGAGCGCCCGCCGAGCGCGCGGGCTGAGGTCCTCGAGGTTGCCGATCGGCGTCGGGCACACGGTCAGCCGGCCGGGCATCAGGCGCCCACCTCCTCGAGCGCCATCGTCGCCGCGCCGATCATCCCGGCGTCGGGGCCGAGGCCGGCGAGCACCACGGGCGTCGCGTTCATCGGCGGCAGCGCCCGCGAAGCGAGCTCCTCGCGCGCCGGCTCGAGCAGGAGCTCGCCTAGGGCGGCGACCCCGCCCCCGATCACGATCAGGTCGGGCTCGAAGATGTTCGCCATGCTGGAGAGGGCGACCCCCAGGCGGCGGCCGATCGTCGCGACGACGTCGACGGCAATCCCGTCGCCGGCGAGGGCAGCGTCGGCGACCGCCCGGCCATCGATCCGGGCATCCGCCGCCAGCAACTCGCCGAGCGCGGAGTGCGGGTGCGCCGTCGCGGCGATTCTGCCTTCGTTGCCAAGCGCGGTGCCGGAGGCCAGAACCTCGACGCAGCCCCGGTTGGGGCAGTTGCCCTGACAGGGTGGGCCCGCCGCGTCGATCACGATGTGACCGAGCTCGGCGCCGGCGCCCGTCGAGCCGCGATAGAGCTCGCCGTCGACGATCAGGCCACCGCCGATCCCGGTGCCGATCGTGAGCACGATCGCGTTACGCGCTCCCTTCGCGGCGCCGAACCGGTGCTCGGCCAGCGCCGCGCAGTTGGCGTCGTTGTCGACGAACGTCGGCAGGCCAAGGCGTTCGGAGACGATGTCGCGGATCGGCACGTCGATCAGGGGCAGGTTCACCGCCGAGATCGCCACGCCCCGCGCGCGGTCGATCGTGCAGGGGACCCCGACGCCGATCGCCTCGACTCCCGGGACCGCGGTTATGCCCGCGCGCAGATGGGCCTCCAGCTCCTCGAGCAGATCTTCCAGGTCGAGTCCGAGCGTGACCCCGGTCTCGCGGTGGAGCACCTGCTGGGCGGAATCCACCACTCCCACGGCCATCTTGGTTCCGCCGAGGTCCGCCCCGATTGCCGCCCTCACAGGAGAACCCGCAGGCAGGAGTTCGGGCAGGGCATGGGGTATTGATAGCCGATGCCCGAAGGCGATCACCAGCCTCCCGAGCCGCCGGAGAAGCCGCCCGAGCCGCCCGAGAAGCCCGACTACACCGTCTATCGCTCACGCAGGCGGCTCGGCGACCTCGTCCGCAAGCCCGACCTGGCCGGCTTGCGCGACCGCCTCAAGCGCGGCGAGAAGCCCGGCGAGAAGCCCGAGGAGCCACCCCCGCCCGGGATTCCCTCAGAGCCCGAGGCCAAGCCGTGGTGGCGGCGAGGGCTGAAGTGGGCGGGCCTCGCGGCGCTCGCCTGGCTCGTGCTCAGCTTCCTCGCCTTCGCGATCTCCTCGCAGATTCAGAAGTGGAAGCTCGACGACGGCGTCACCGAAGTGCTCGACGGGGGGCCGCTGCTGGTGGGCGGTCAGACGATCCTGGTCCTCGGCACCGACGTGCGCTCGGGCGCGTTCGCGGGCGCCGCGGAGGCCGAGACCAAGAACTGCCTCGAGGCGATCAACAGCGGCAAGGGAACCGACAACAACTGCCAGGGCAACTACCGGTCGGACACCATCATGCTGATCAGAGCCGGGGCGGGCACCTTTCGCAAGCTCTCGATCCCGCGCGACACGCTCGCGCCGGTGCCGGGTCACGGACCGCAGAAGATCAACTCCGCCTACGCCCTCGGCGGCGCAAAGCTCTCGGTGCGCACCGTCGAGGATCTGCTCGGACTCGACGTCGACCAGGTCGCGATCATCGACTTCGACGGCTTCCGCAGCTTCATCGACTCGATCGGGGGGATCGACGTGGACCTGCCGACACCGGTCTGCTCGTCGGTCTCCGGCGGCGCCTTCAACCTCGAGCTCGACGAGGGGGAGCACCATCTCGACGGCTTTCAGGCGATCACGCTGGCGCGCACGCGCTCGAACACCTGCGGTACGGGGGAGTTCGCCTCCAGCGACGACACCGATCGAGCGGCGTTCCAGCAGCTGATCCTCGACGGGATCAAGGGCGAGCTGACCAGCATCACCTCGCTGCCGATGAACTTCATCAAGGGCCCGATCATCGGCTGGAACGCGCCCAAGGCGATGGTCTCGAGCATGGGCGCGCTGACGATGCCGCAGCTGGCCCTCTCCGCCGCGACCGGAGGCGGCGACTCGGCCGTGCTCGAGCCCTCCGGCACCACCGGCGCCGGCAACCTGGTGATCTCCCAGAACGAGTGCGAGCGCGCGGCCGAGGAGCTGCTCGGCGAAAACCCCCCGCGCAAGCCGAACTGCCCGCAGAGTTAGCGGCGGGACGAACGAGGCTGAGTAGGGGACGGGATTGGCGCTTTATGGGTCGTATAGACCCATAACCCCGCACTCAGTCCGAACTGCTCCCCTTACCTGCCTTTTTCGTCTCTGAAGAACTCTTCTCGGACGACTTCTTCCCCTCGGACTTCTTCTCTCCGCCGTCCGTTTCGGCCTTCGCGGCCCCCTTGCGCGCGTAGTCGGTCGTGTAGAAGCCCGAGCCCTTGAAGTGCACGGCGATCGGGTGAAAGACCCGCTCGACCGGCTTGCCGCAGACCTCGCACTCGCTGACCGGGTCGTCGGCCATCGACTGGATCACCTCGAAGGTGTGGCCGTCGGAGCATCTGTACTCGTAAATGGGCATCAGCGTGGACTGGCAGTATGGCGATCGATGTCCACGCCACCGGACACTTCCGCCCAGCCGAGCCTCGACGAGATCGTCGCGCTGTGCAAGCGCCGCGGCTTCATCTTCCCGTCGTCGGAGATCTACGGCGGGGTCGGCTCGACCTACGACTACGGCCACTACGGGGTGTTGCTGAAGAACAACGTCAAGGCCGAGTGGTGGCGCTCGATGCTGCAGGAGCGCGACGACATCGTCGCGATCGACTCGGCGATCATCCAGCACCCCCGCGTCTGGGAGGCGTCGGGCCACCTGGCCGGGTTCACCGACCCGCTGGTCGACTGCAAGACCTGCAAGCTGCGCTTTCGCGCCGACAAGCTCGAGGACGCGCAGTGCGGCGAGAAGCCGTCGAAGCAACCGGGTGAAGGGCCGAACTGCGAGCTGACCGAGGCGCGCGAGTTCAACCTCATGTTCGAGACCCACGTCGGCCCGGTGGTCGATTCCGCGTCGGTCGCCTACCTGCGCCCCGAGACCGCGCAGGGCATCTTCATCAACTTCAAGAACGTGCTCCAGTTCGCGCGGGTCAAGCCGCCGTTCGGCATCGCGCAGATCGGCAAGTCGTTTCGCAACGAGATCACGACCGGCAACTTCATCTTCCGCACCCGCGAGTTCGAGCAGATGGAGATGGAGTTCTTCACCCCGCCCGCCGAGGCCCAGCGCTGGCACGAGCACTGGCTGGCCGAGCGGATGCGCTGGTACACCGAGCTCGGCATCCGCCCCGACCACCTGACCCTGCGCGAGCACGGCGCCGACGAGCTCTCCCACTACTCCTCGGCCACCTCCGACATCGAGTACCTGTTTCCGATGGGCTGGTCGGAGCTCGAGGGGATCGCCAACCGCGGCGACTTCGACCTCACCCAGCATGCACAGCACTCGAGCGAAAAGCTCGAGTACTTCGACCAGCAGACCAAGGAGCGCTACGTCCCGCACGTGATCGAGCCGGCCGCCGGTGTCGACCGCGCGATGCTGGCGTTCATGGTCGACGCCTACGACGTCGAGGAGGTCGAGGGCCGCCAACGCACGGTCCTGCGCCTGCACCCCAAGCTCGCACCGGTCAAGGTCGCGGTGCTGCCGCTGGTCTCGCGCGAGGGGATGCCGGAGCGAGCCCGCGCGATCTTCGACTCGGTCCGCGACAAGATCCCGGCCGAGTTCGACGAGGGCGGCTCGATCGGCAAGCGCTACCGCCGCCAGGACGAGATCGGTACCCCCTGGGGCGTCACCGTCGACGGCCAGACGCTCGAGGACGGCACCGTCACCCTCCGCGACCGCGACACGCTCGAGCAGGAGCGCGTCGCTGCCGACGGCCTGCTCGAGCTGCTCGAGTCAAGGCTCGACGAGCCCTGGAAGACGCCGAAGCTGGGCTAGTCGAGCCGAGTCCCTGGACGAATGGCTCGGTTGCTTTTCCTGCCGCTTTGCGGCGAGGATGCAACCGAGACGGGCCGCCGGTCACGGCGGCCCTTCTCGTGTTCTGGGTGGGGATGTGCTTGACGGCAGGTCACATCCTTGCCCACTGGCTGGATAAGCGCGGCGACTTGGAGTCAGTAAAGCCCCGGAAAATCGGGGATCGGCCCGCGACAGGCCAGCGACGATGGCTCATTGTCTGCACACCGTGCGCGAGGCCTCGGTTTCACCCCTCCTTCTCCGAGGCGTCCTCCACGCGCTTCCCCCGAGTTTTCTGTTCTGGGCGCTGCTGGCGGAATCGCTTAGCCGCCTGACGTAGGGTCCATGAACGCGACCTATATGTGACGTCGATCACGCTTATCCCTTGACAGAAGGTAGGTTCTGTGAGAAGGTAGGTGCATGGCCGACCATGATGGAGAGGTAATCCACCTCGCAATGCTCGCGGGGGAGGATGGCGTTATCAGCAATCAGTCCTTTGAACGCTGCGACATCAAGGGTCCAGCGGTTCTCATCGCAATCAACGATTCGGTTATCGAGCACAACCGCATCGATGGGGGTGACGCTGCGCTGTGGGAGGTTCCTGCCGACCGCGTCGGCTTCATCGGCGCAGTGGTTGCCGATGGCTGCCGCTTTACGGGCTGCCACTTCATGAATGTTGGCTTTGCGGGACCGCCGGAGTTCATCGCGCGGCTGAAGGGGGAGTGACATAGATGCCTCCCGTAGATCGCAACAACCCCAAGCGAGCCAAAGCGTCGGATTCGACGTGGTCGCTGATGGAGTTCATGCGGGATTTCCCGGACGACGCCACCTGCCTTGATTGGCTGTGGCGTGAACGGCTAGCTGAGGACGGCTCGCACGCTTTCTGTCCTAAGTGCGAGCGCGAGCGCAAGTTTCACCGCGTCCAGTCGAGGCCGTCCTGGTCCTGCGACTCCTGCGGTAAGCACCTTCACCCGACGAAGGGAACGATCTTTGAGAAGTCCTCAACGTCCCTTCACCTGTGGTTCTACGCGATCTACATCATGTCCAGCACTCGCTGCGGAGTCTCAGCCAAGCAGCTAGAGCGCGAGCTTGGCGTGACGTACAAGACCGCATGGAGGATGTTCAACCGCATCCGTAACGAGTTGATGGGCGATAACGGACAAGGGCCGCTATCGGGCGACGTAGAGATTGATGAAACGTCCTGGGGTGGCAAGCCTCGCGGTCGCAAGCTCACTCGCGCTGAGGTTGCAGCATTCCGCGAAAACAAGCAGACGATCCTCGGAATGGTCGAGCGCGGCGGGAACGTCAGGCTGCGGCTCATTCCCTCGCGCCGTGGTCCCGCGCTTAGTAGAGAAGTGCGGGCGAACGTCAACCCCTCAGCGATCATCTTCACCGACGATTGGCAGGCGTATAAGCCGCTGAGAGGCGAGTTCCTAGACCACCGGATCATCAACCACTCAGCGGGCGTCTACGTCGAGGGCGATACGCACACGAACTCAATCGAGGGGTTCTTTGGGAACCTCAAGACGGGGATGCGCGGCGCCTATAAGCACGTATCGCTGAGGTGGCTTCAGTCCTACCTGGACGAATACGCCTGGCGCTACAACCAGCGCGGCTCCGGGCGCTCGATGTTCCTAGCGCTGCTTAGTAGAGCCGCTAGAGCCTGAGCCGCGAGCGATCTTCTTCAGGTCGCGCATTACGTCCTGCTTGCGCGGAAGGGGAATCTCCTTCCCCTTCAGGGTCTTTTGCTTGCGCCGATCGGACACGGAAGAGAGAGTAGACCTCGAGATGGATGCCCACCTACTGCGCCTGTTCAAAACGGAGCTCAAATCTCAATGCGAAATCGCAACCGCTGCTGCGCACGACATACAGACAGCGACGGGAGACACCTATCGCCTGTGGTTTGCACTTCAGGGGCTACTCGGCTGCGCCGGGAACATCTCAAAGCTGCTTTGGGGGTCTGGACGCAACCCGACTGAGCAAGCGCAGCGGGAGCGCGAGAGACGGCCGCTGAGGGACGCGCTAGAGGTAACCGACGACTCGCCGCTAAGACCGCGCAAGGTTCGCAACGCCTTTGAGCATTGGGACGAACGGATTGAGGACTGGTTCACACCCGGCGATGTCGATGTCTACGCGAGCCGCAACGTAGGTCCGCCCGACGCGATCATGATCGGGGGCAAACCGCCACGCCATTTCGGCAGCTACGACCCATCAACGGGGCTGCTGACCTTCTGGGAGGAATCCGTCTCCGTTCCGGACCTGATCGAAGAGATGGGACGGATCTACACCCAACTCCGCGGCTATTAGCTCAGGCGGGGGGTACCAGCAAGCGCCTTCATGGGGCCAGTCAAGATCGCAACGTTCAGCGTGATTCGCCCACCACTGCGCCGCTAGCTCTCGTTTGAGGGCTTGAACTTCCGCTTGCCATGCGGAATCTGAGTGTACCTTCTTTGATGGGATATGCGTGACGTCGATCACATACCGGTTGCCGTCGCAGGCGGACGGGTCTAAAGTCGTCATCAAACGGTGTAAGGGTTTGGCCGGCGCCGCCCAGCGAGGAGGATCAGATGAGCGTCGCCCAGAAGGACGGCATCAGGGCAGCGGACGGGATCAGCTACGCCGATCTCTACCGGCGCTGGGAGCAGGGCAACTGGTCGGCGTATGAGATCGACTTCAGCGCCGACCGCGAGGGGTGGGAGGCGCTGAGCGAGATCCAGCGCAAGTCGGCGCTCTGGGTCTACTCGATGTTCTTCTACGGCGAGGACTCGGTCACCGACAACCTCTCTCCCTACATCGACGCGGCGCCGAAGGAGGAGCAGAAGTACTTCCTCGCCACCCAGCAGGTCGACGAGGCGCGCCACGCGGTCTTCTTTCACCGCTTCTTCTCCGAGGTGATTGGCGCCGGCGAGTCGATCTCCTCGACCCTCGCCTACACCGCTCCGCAGCTCAACTGGAGCTACCTCAACGTCTTCAACCGCCTCGACCGGATGGCCGACAGCCTGCGCAAGGACCGCTCGCTGCCGAACTTCGCCCGCGCGATCGCGCTCTATCACCTCGTCGTCGAGGCGACCCTGGCCCAGCCCGGCCAGCACTTCATCGAGGACTACTTCACGAAGTCCGGGACGATGCCCGGCTTCTCGGAGGGGATGGCGAACGTCTCGCGCGACGAGCAGCGCCACATCGGCTTCGGGGTGAAGGTGCTGGCGGAGTGCTTCGCCGAGTCGGACGAGTGCAAGGAGGCCGTCCGCGAGCTGCTGCTCGAGGTCTTCCCCTTCACCACCGGCGTCTTCATCCCGCCCAACTGGGACCTCGAGTACACCCGCTGCTGGGGCTTCGAGCTCGAGGACATCTTTGCCTTCGGCCTCCGCGGCGTGACCGCCAAGTGGCGCGCCACCGGCTATCCACTCGAGGACATGCAGGGCGTGCTGCCGATCGACTGGAACCTTTCGCCGGAGGAGCTCGCGGAGCGTCAGATCCGGATGCTCAAGGCGGGCGTGCTTGGTCCGCCCAACGGCCGCCCCGACTCCTCGCCGGAGATCCAGCGCCTGTACTTCGACATCGTCTCGCGCGTCGCCAACGCCGACGCCGTCAACGGCAACCCGATGACGATCCAGTGGCGCTTCGAGGACGCCGACCCGTGGCACCTGCGGATCGACAACGGGCAGACCGCGGCCGAGCCCGGCCTGGCCAACGACCCCGATCTCGTGATCGAGGCAAGCTGGACCGACTGGATCGAGACCTCGGTCAAGGCCACCCAGGACCCCCGGCGCATGCTGCTGCGCCGGCGGATCCGGCCGAAGGGCTCGCTGCGCAACCTGCTGCGGCTGACCCGCGTGTTCCCGCCGCGGCCGTCGAAGCTGGGCTGAGCCAGGCCCTGGGCGGCTCCGAGCCGCGCGACTAATCTGCGGGCGTGTCCATCGACACGTCGACGATCGGCGACCGCTCGCTGCCTGCCGAGATGCGGTTGGGGGCACTCGTTGCCGTCCTTCTGCCGGCTGCGGGCTTTGCGCTGCTGCTCGCGGCCCCGGGCCTCGATGTCGAGTGGCAGCACCATCCGTCGCACTTCTGGCTCGTCGTGCTGGCGGCGGCGACAACGGCCGCGCTTGCGTACGCGACCGGCGACGCCGCCGAGCGGCGCGGCGACACGCGGCTCTTCTGGGTCTCGCTCAGCTTCCTCGCCGCGGGCGGCTTTCTCGCCCTCCATGCGCTCGCCACCCCCGGCGTGTTCCAGGACTCCTCAACCCTCGGCTTCCAGATCGCCGTGCCGGTAGGGCTGGTCGTAGCCGCCGCGTTCGCCGCCGCCTCGGCCACACCGGCGGCGCTGCGGGTGAGCACGGCCGCCCGGCACCGGATCCGCGCCGGCCTGCTGGTGCTGATGGCGGGCTGGGCGATCGCCGCAGTAGCCGGCCTCGCTCCGCTGGACCGGATCACCCAGGTCGAGCGCGCCTCGGGCGGGATCACCGTTCTGGCGGTTGCCGGGGCCGCGCTGTACGCGCTTGCGGCGCTGCGCTACTTCGCGCTCGCGCGCCGGCGGCGCGCGCTTCTGCCGCTGGCGGTGGCGACGGGGTTCGTGCTGCTCGGCGAGGCGATCCTGGCGACCGCCTTCGCGCGCAACTGGCACGCGAGCTGGTGGGAGTGGCACCTCCTGATCCTCGCCGGGTTCGCGGTCGTGGCCTGGGCGGCGCGCCGAGAATGGCGCGAGGAGCGCTTCGCCTCGCTGTACACGGAGGAGACCTCCGCCAGCGAGCGCGAGGTGAGCGTGCTGTTCGCCGACATCGCCGGCTTCACCTCCTTCTCGGAGGGTCGTGACCCCCGCGAGGTGAGCGAGATGCTCAACGCCTACTTCGAGGTCGCGATCCCGCCGATCGTGCGCGAGCACGACGGCGACGTCGACAAGCTGATCGGAGATGCGGTGATGGCGACCTTCTTCGAGCGGCCGGGCGCGGCCGATCCGGCGCTGCGCGCCGCCCGCGCGGCACTCGCAATCTGCGCCCGCACCGGCGCCGTCGCCGACGCGCACCCCGAATGGCCGCGCTTCAGGGTCGCCGTCAACTCCGGCGAGGCGATGGTCGGAGTGGTCGGCACCGGTGGCGGGCGCAGCTACACCGTGATCGGCGACGCGGTGAACATTGCGGCCCGGTTAGAGGCCCAGGCCCCGATCGGAGGCGTCGCGATCTCCGCGTCGACCCTCGCGCGCCTGCCCGACGCGACCGTGAAGCCGCTGGGCGCCCTCGAGATGAAGGGCAAGCGCGAGGCGGTCGAGGCGTTCGCGCTGATCGACGTCTGAGCGCCCGACCCAGGCCGCCTCAGCGGCCGGGGTTCACTCGCTGGTGGCGGAAGCCGGCGCGGGGGTGGTGGTCGAGGTGTACTCGAACTCCTCCTCGGCGCCGAAGACCTTGTCGAGCAGGGCCTTGCGCAGGTCCTCGCTGATGATGATCGCCAGGATCGCGCCGGCGATGCCGATCAGCAGGATCCGCCCGAGCCGGTTCTTGTCCTGCTTGCCGCGGATCCGGTTGGAGGCGTCGCGCAGGTTCTCGGCCGCGACCTTGAGGTCCTTGTGGACCTTCTTGTCGTCGATCGCCGTGTCGACGATGCTGCCGTTGGAGGACAGGCGCTCATAAGCGTCCCTGGCGGCTTCGAACGCGTCCCTGACGCTGTCGCGCAGATCCTCGTCTTCGATCAGCCGCCGCAGGTACGGGTTGTTGCCGGCCGATCCGACCGCGCTTCGCGCCTTCGACGCTCCGCGTGCCGCCTTGGTGCTCTTCGCCATCGGTTTACCTCTCCTCGCTGTTCTTTCCGTAGTCGGCGTGAGGAGGATATACCCGCGCGGCGGGGCGGCTATCCCCGCGTGCGTGTGCCCTCGATCGCGGCGTCGAGCGCCGTCTCGATCCGATCGACGTAGACGAACTCGAGCTCGGCGCGCTCGTGCTCGGGGATCTCGAGGATCTCGCCCTCGTTGCGGTCGGGCACGATCACCCGCTTGATCCCGGCGCGCTGCGCGGCCAGCGACTTCTCCTTCAATCCGCCGACCGGCAGCACCTGTCCGGTGAGCGTGACCTCGCCGGTCATCGCGACGTCGCTCGCGACCGCGCGGCCCTGAACCAGCGAGGCCAGCGCAACCGCCATCGCGACCCCGGCCGAGGGGCCATCCTTGGGGACCGCGCCCGCCGGGACGTGGATGTGGATGTCGTGGTCGGCAAACCAATCGTCGGGCAGCTCGGAGTTGAGTCGGCGCTCGTGTCCGCGCACCCAGGAGAGCGCCGCCTGCGCGGACTCCTTCATCACGTCGCCGAGCTGACCGGTGATCGTCAGCTTCCCGCTGCCGGGCATCGCGGTCGCCTCGATGAACAGCACCTCGCCGCCCACCGGCGTCCACGCGAGGCCCGTGGCGACGCCGGGGTCCTTGGTTCGCCGCCGCGTCTCGGCGAACACCCGCCGGCGGCCGAGCAGCTCGCGGACGCGCTTGCCCGAAACCGTCCGCCTGCCATTGGGCGACTTGCCCTCGGTCACCTCGCGGGCGAGCTTGCGGCAGACGGTGCCGATCTCGCGCTCGAGGTTGCGGACCCCGGCCTCGCGCGTGTACTCGTCGATGATCGCCCTCAGGCCGGCGTCGGCGAAGCTCACCCTCAAGCCCTTGAGCCCGTTCTCGGCGAGCTGGCGCGGGACGAGGTAGCGCTTTGCGATGTGCAGCTTCTCCTCCGACGTGTAGCCGGCGAGCTGGATCACCTCCATCCGGTCGAGCAGCGCCGGCGGGATGGTGTCGAGCGTGTTCGCCGTGGCGATGAAGATCACCTCGGAAAGGTCGAACGGCAGGTCGAGGTAGTGGTCTCGGAACGAGTCGTTCTGGGCCGGGTCGAGGACCTCGAGCATCGCGCTCGCCGGATCACCGCGAAAGTCGGCGCCCATCTTGTCGATCTCATCGATCATGAACACGGGGTTGCGGGTGCCGGCGTCGCGCAGCGCGCGGAGGATCGTCCCCGGCATCGCGCCGATGTAGGTGCGGCGGTGGCCGCGGATCTCGGCCTCGTCGCGCACCCCGCCGACCGAGATCCGCTCGAACTCCCGCCCCAGCGCGCGCCCGATCGAGCGCCCGAGGCTGGTCTTGCCGACGCCCGGAGGACCGACGAAGCAGAGGATCGGGCCGTGCGACTCCGGGTTGAGCTTGCGCACCGCGAGGTATTCGAGGATTCGCTCCTTGACCTTCTCGAGGTCATAGTGGTCGGCGTCGAGGACCTCGCGCGCGTGCTCGAGGTCGAGGTCGTCCTCGGTCTCCTCCGACCACGGGAGCTCGACCAGCCACTCGAGGTAGGTGCGGATGACGCCGTACTCGGCCGCCGCCGCGGGCAGCCGCTCGAGCCTGGAGAGCTCGCGATCGGCCGCCTTCTGCGCGTGCTCGGGCAGCTTCGCGGCGGCGATTCGCTCGCGCAGCTCGTTGACCTCGGCCTGGGTCTCGTCCTCCTCGCCGAGCTCGCGCTGGATCGCCTTGAGCTGCTCGCGCAGGTAGTACTCGCGCTGGCCCTTCTCCATCTCGGAGTGCACCTCGTCCTGGATCCGCGAGCCGAGCTGGATCACCTCGAGCTCGCGGGCGAGGATCTCCGAGAGCCGGCGCAGGCGCTTGGTCACGTCGATCTCCTCGAGCAGCTCCTGCTTCTCATCGGTCGCGATCCGCAGCGCGCCGGCGATCAGGTGTGAGAGCGCCGAGGGGTCGTCGATGTTGGTGACGGCGAGCTGAAGCTCCTCGGGCAGGTAGGGGATCTGGTCGATGATCTCGCTGAACGTGCGCTGCACGTTGCGGGTCAGGGCCTCGAGCTCGTCGCTGGGCTCGACGACGTCGGGCAGCGACTCGATCCGCGCGACCAGATACGGATCCTCGGCGATGTACTCGCCGATCCGCACCCGCTCGGTCGCCTGCACCAGGATCCGGATCGTGCCGTCGGGGATCTTCAGCATCCGCGCGACCACGCCGACGACCCCCACGTCGTGGAGCTGGTCCGGTCCAGGCTCCTCGAGCTCGGGGTCGCGGGAGGCGACCATCACCAACGTCCGCTCGCCGGAGAGGACGTCGTTGACCAGCTTCATCGAGCGCTCGAGCCCGACTGCGAGCGGCGTCAGCGTGTCCGGATATGCGACCGCCTCCTTGAGCGGCAGCACCGGCAGCGCCTCGGGCAGCGGCTGGCCGTCGCGCTCGCGCAGGGCCTGATCGAGATCCGGAGTCTCGACGACCTGGATTCCCTCGGCCATCACTCGCCCGACTCGATCGGGACCTGCCGCGTGACCTGGCCGGCGAGCGGCAACTCGACCCGCAGGACCCCGTCCTCATAGCTCGCGCGCGCCTGCTCGGCGACCACATCGGCGCCCAGCTCGACCACGCGCCGGAAGGGGCCGGTCTCGATCTCCATCTGCTGATAGACGCGCCCCTCGGTCTCGGGGACGGCGCGCTCGCCGGCGATCACCAGCTCGCGGCCGGCGACCTCGAGCGAGACCGAGTCGACGTCGACGCCGGGCAGCTCGGCCCTGACCACCGCCTGGGGCGGGTCGCCGCTGTAGTAGACGTCGACGCGCGGGGAAAAGCCCGAGAGCGCGCGCTTGGCGCCGCGCCGCTGCCCGCGAAACGGGTCGCCGAGCAGCTCGTCCATCTCACGCCACATGCGCTCGAAGTTGACGAGCAGATCGCGCTGTCTGGACATGCGGATAAGGCTAGTGGGCCGCTGGAACTAGACCTCGAACACGTCGCCGGCACGCGCGACCTCGACCGGCCCGCCGAACGCCCGCGAGCCCTCTTCGCGCGCCCACTCGGCGTCGAGCTCGTCGGAGATGTGGGTGAGCACCACCCGCTTCGCCCCCGCGCGGCGCGCGTGGTCGCCGGCCTCGACCGGGGTCAGGTGGCCGCGGATCCCGCTCCGCTCCGGGCGCGGCAGCGTCGCCTCGACGAACAGCAGGTCGGTGTCGCGCGCGGCCTCGACCAACTCTTCGCCGGGCCGGCAGTCGGCGCCGAACGTGAATCTGCCGCCGCCCGAGCTCGAGGTCAGGTTGACCGCGTGGGTGAGGATGAAGTGCGGCACCTCGGTGAAGCGCGCTGTCAGGGGCCCGATCTCGACGCTGGAGTCCCGGTCGTACTCCTCCACCAGGAAGGCCTGCTCGATCAGCTCCGCGTCGCCCCACGACCCGACCACGTTGCGGAAGGTGTGCAGCGAGCCTGGCGGAGCGATCAACCGTGGCCGGGCGGGATCGTCGGTGCCCGGGTGGCCGGCGACGGGGACGGGCTGCTGGCGCGGCGTCAGCAGCAGCGCGTAGGAGTAGGGGACGAGGTCGATGAAGTGGTCGGCGTGCAGGTGGGAGATGACGACCGCGTCGACGTCGACGTAGTCGCAGCGCTCGCGCAGCTTGGCGAAGACGCCGTTGCCGCAGTCGAGCAACAGGGTGGTGCCGGCATCCTCGACCAGGTACCCGGAGCACGCGCCGCCGGCGTCCTGCCATGCCGGCGACTTGCCGAGCACCGTGATCTTCATCGCGCTGAAGCCTATTGCCGCAAACGCCGGAAAGGCAGACTTCGCGTCGCGAGCGAACTTGCGGCGATTTGCGTGTTTCGCCCCTGCGGCCCGGCGCCGGCGGTGAGATGATCGGCGCCAGTCGAGGACCACGAGAGAGGGGCAGTTGGATGATGAAGGCGGAGCAGGCGACCGAGGTCGCCGAGGCGCTGGGAGTGCGCCGGGCCGGCACGGTGAAGCGCCGGCGCAAGAACGGAAGCACCTGTGAGGACTGCTTCTTTCACCGCCGCCTGCTCTGCGCGCTCGACCTCGACGAGCCCTGCTCGACCTTCCGGCCCGACGCCGACGGCGGCCTCGTGCCGCCGCGCCAGCCGGCGCTGCTGGTCCGCGACGCGAGCGTCGCAGTCGCAGCTCATTAGGGTCGCCTAATCTCGCATCGCGGCGCGTTAGAATCCTGGCGATGTCCCACGAGCCGACCGCCCGCCTGAGCGCCTCGCCGCCGCTATTTAGGAGTCGCTTTCTCGACTTCTTCTCGCGCATCCACCCCGTCGTGCCGGCGCTGATCTACGTCCCGGCGATCACGGTGCTGATCGCGCTGGGAGCGCGCGACGGACAGGCGGCACTCGAGATCGTGCTGCTGGTGCTGGCGGGGCTCTTCCTGTGGACGCTCTCGGAGTACTGGCTTCACCGCAAGGTCTTTCACTGGGATCCGGACCATCCGATCGGCCACCGACTGCACTTCATCATCCACGGCGTTCACCACGACCATCCCAACGACCGGATGCGACTGGTGATGCCCCCGGGAGCGAGCATCCCGCTCGCGGCGCTCTTCTTCGGCCTCTTCTGGCTGGTGTTCGGGCTGCCGACCGCGTACCCGCTGTTCGCCGGCTTCCTAATCGGTTACCTGGCGTACGACTACACCCATTACTACCTGCACCATTTCGTGCCCCGCTCGGCCCTCGGCAAGCGACTGCGCGAACAGCACATGCGCCACCACTTTCAGGATCACCGTTACGGTTTCGGCGTCTCGACTCCCCTGTGGGACGCGGTTTTTCGCACCCTTCCGCGCACACGGCGCATCGCGCCGCGACGCTAGCGAAATTTCACCGTTCACTCAGCAAACTGCGGCCGTCGGGTGTGGTTAGTACGCTGGCTATCGAACTAAAGAAAGCTGCACAAACTTAGACTGTGCACAAGGGGAAGGAGCCACGAATGGCCACGACGGCCAGTCGTTCGAATACCGTCGACGAAGCCGCAACGCTTATCCGTGAGCGGATCCGCGAGCTCGACAGCGAGCGCGCCCAGCTCGAGCGAGCGCTCGCCAGCCTGACCGGAGGCCGCGAGGGCCGTAGAGGCCCAGGCCGCCCACAGGGGTCGACCTCGGCCAGCACCCGCAACGGTGGGCGCCGGCGCGGGCGCCGCAACACGCGCGCCGATCAGGCGGTGAAGCTCGTCGAGGCCAATCCCGGAATCTCGGCCTCGGAGATCGCGCGGAAGATGAGCATCAAGCCGAACTACCTCTACAGGGTGCTCGCCGAGCTGCAGAAGGACGGACGCGTACGTAAGGACGGGCGCGCGTACCACCCGGCGAAGTAACGGCGCCGGCGTACCACGCGGCGAAGTAACGTTCAGCGCATACCAGGGTCAGTCGCGCATCGGTTCGGGATCCTCGCCGCCGGAGTCGGCGTCGCAGTCGCGATCGCGGCCGCGGCGGTACAGGCCCATCCCCCGCCGACCTACCAGAAGCCTCCGACCCTACGGCCCGAGCGGGCGCTGGAGCCGCCGCTGCTGCCGACCCCCCAGGACGACTGCGGCCCGGGCTCTGAGCCCGAGACCGACATCCAGGGACGCGTGCCGCGCAGCGACAGCGAGAGCGGTCGCGCCGCGAAGGGCTATACGTGCAACGCCGAGCTGGTCGGGGCTTATGAGAAGCCCGACCCGGAGGGCAGCGTCGGCGGGTTCAAGGTCGAGCGCTACACCGACGCCGCGGGCCACGACTGTGCGTACTACGACACGACCCTCCTCTATCCCACCAACCTGCTCGCCACCGAGAGCGGCGTCAACGTGGTCGACATGTCGGACCCGACCAAGCCGAAGCTCACCGCGCAGCTGGTCACGCCGGCGATGCAGTCGCCGCACGAGTCGCTGCTGGTGAACAAGCGGAGGGGCCTGCTCGCCGCGGTGCTCGGCAACCCGACGACCTACCCGGGGCAGATCGACATCTACGACATCTCCGAGGACTGCCGCCATCCGGCGCTGCGGACTTCCGCGCCGACCGGGATCCTCGGACACGAAAGCGGCTGGGCGCCCGACGGCAACACGTTCTACTCCGCCTCGCCCGGGACCGAGACCCTGGTCGCGCTCGACGTCTCGAATCCGACTGCGCCGACGCCGCTCTGGGTCGGCCCGTATGACTCCCACGGGCTCTCGATCTCAGACGACGGCAACCGCGCCTACGTCGCGGGGGTCGACTCCGGGCTGATCATCCTCGACGTCTCCGAGGTCCAGGCACGGGTGCCCAACCCGCAGGTCCGCGAGGTGGCGCGGCTGACCTGGAACTCGATGAGCATCCCGCAGAACGCGATCCCGGTGACGATCGACGGCAATCCCTACCTGGTCGAGATCGACGAGTTCGGGACCCTCGAAGCGGTGGGCGCCGGCCGGCTCATCGACATCTCCGACGAGGCCAACCCGCGGGTGGTCTCCAACCTGCGGCTGGACGTCCACCAGCCGGAGAACTTCGACGCGATCTCCGGCGACGCGGGCGCGACAAACGGCCTCCAGGGCTACGCGGGCCACTACTGCAACGTCCCCAAGCGCACCGACCCCGGGATCGTCGCCTGCAGCATGATCCTCTCCGGGCTGCGCGTGTTCGATGTCCGCGACCCGCAGCATCCGCGCGAGATCGCCTACTACAACGCTCCGATCAAGTCGCGGAACACGCCGGAGCCGTTCGAGGCGAGCAACTACGCGATGTCGAGCCCGTCATTCGTCCCCGAGCGGGGCGAGATCTGGTACTCCGACGGCTTTCAGGGCTTCTACGCGGTCCGGCTCACGAACGGGGTCTGGCCGTTTCCCAAGTGCAAGGGCACCGAGGCGACCCTTTCGGCGGTGACGGGGGTCGCCAGGGGCACCGGGAAGCGGGACGTGATCGCGGGGACCGCCGCCAACGACCTGCTCACCGGGAAGGGCAAGCGTGACAAGCTCTGCGGTCGCGGCGGCAAGGACCGGGTCAGAGGCGGTCCGGGCAACGACATCCTGCGCGGCGGCAACTTCAACGACCGCGTGGTCGGCGGCCCTGGCCGCGACCGGATCGACTGTGGTCGCGGGCGCAGGGACTTCGGGATCATCGGACGCGGCGATCGCGCTCGCCGCTGCGAGCGGATCAGACGCGTCGGCTGACGCTCAGATCAGGCCCATCCCGGCGACGGCGTCGCGCTCCTCTGCGAGCTCGGCGACCGATGCGTCGATGCGCTCGCGCGAGAAATCGGTGATCTCGAGCCCCTCGACGATCGTGTAGTCGCCGTCGGTGCAGGCGCACGGCATCCCGCAGACCAGGCCCTCCTCGATCCCATACGAGTCGTCGGTGGGAACGGCCATCGAGACCCAGTCGCCCTGTTCGGTGCCGAGCACCCAGTCGTGGACGTGGTCGATCGCAGCGTTCGCCGCCGAGGCCGCGCTCGACGCCCCGCGAGCCTCGATGATCGCGGCGCCGCGCTTGCCGACGGTCGGGATGAAGTCGTTGGCGATCCAGTCCTCGTCGTCGACCGCGTCCCATGCCGGCTCGCCGCGCACCTTGGCGTTGAGGAGGTCGGGGTACATCGTCGGCGAGTGGTTGCCCCAGACCGCCATGTTGGTGACCTCGCTCACCTGGGCGCCGAGCTTGTTCGCAAGCTGGGCGACGGCGCGGTTGTGGTCGAGGCGCATCATCGCGTTGAACCGCTCACGGGGAATGTCGGGCGCGTTCGACATCGCGATCAGGCAATTCGTGTTCGCCGGGTTGCCCACGACCAGCACGCGGACGTCGTCGTCGGCGCCGGCGTTGAGCGCCTCGCCCTGCGGCTTGAAGATGCCGCCGTTTGCCTCCAGCAGGTCCGAGCGCTCCATCCCTTTGCTGCGCGGGCGCGCGCCGACCAGCAGGGCGACGTTGACGCCCTCGAAGGCGAGCTTCGGATCGTCGGTGATCTCGATCCCGCGCAGCAGCGGGAAGGCGCAGTCGGCGAGCTCCATCGCGGTCCCCTCGGCGGCCTTGAGCGCGTCGGGGATCTCGAGCAGGCGCAGCTCGACCGGCGTCTCCTCTCCCAGCATCTCGCCCGTGGCGACGCGAAAGAGGAGCGCGTAACCGATCTGGCCGGCGGCGCCGGTGACCGTGACCTTCACTGGACTAGCCAAGATTCATCTCCTTCTGCAGGTTCTCGTCGATCGAGGCGAGGAACTCCTCGGTGGTCTGAAACTCCTGGTCGCCGCCCACCAGCATCGCCAGGTCCTTGGTCATCTTTCCCTCCTCGACGGTCTCGACGCATACCCGTTCGAGCGTCGTCGCGAACTCCGAGACCTCGGGTGTGTCGTCCATCCTCCCGCGGGCGCCGAGCGCCCGGGTCCAGGCGAAGATCGAGGCGATCGGGTTGGTCGAGGTCGCCTTGCCCTGCTGGTGCAGGCGGTAGTGGCGGGTGACGGTGCCGTGCGCCGCCTCGGCCTCGACAGTCTTGCCGTCGGGGGTCATCAGCACGCTGGTCATCAGGCCCAGCGAGCCGAAGCCCTGGGCGACGGTGTCTGACTGCACGTCGCCGTCGTAGTTCTTGCACGCCCACACGTAGCCGCCCTCCCACTTCAGCGCCGCCGCGACCATGTCGTCGATCAGCCGGTGCTCGTAGGTCAGGCCCCGGGCCTCGAACTCGTCCTTGAACTCGGCCTCGAAGGTCTCGGCGAACAGATCCTTGAAGCGGCCGTCGTAGGTCTTGAGAATCGTGTTCTTGGTCGACATATAGACGGGGTACTCGCGCTCGAGGCCGTAGCGAAACGAGGCTCGGGCGAAGTCGCGGATCGAGTCGTCGAGGTTGTACATCGCCATCGCGACCCCACCGCCCGGCGGGAAGTCGAAAACCTCGAGCTCGATCGGCTCGCCGCCGTCGTTGGGGGTGAACGACAGCATCAGCTTGCCGTCGCCGGGGATCCTGGTGTCGGTGGCCCGGTACTGGTCGCCGAACGCATGACGGCCGATGATGATCGGCTTCGTCCACCCCGGGACCAGGCGCGGGATGTTGGAGATCACGATCGGCTCGCGGAAGATCACGCCGCCGAGGATGTTGCGGATCGTCCCGTTGGGCGACCTGTACATCTCCTTCAGGCCGAACTCCTTCACCCGGGCCTCGTCGGGGGTGATCGTCGCGCACTTGACCCCCACCCCGTGCTCCTTGATCGCGTGGGCAGCGTCGACGGTGATCTGATCCGAGGTGGCGTCGCGGCTCTGGATCGAGAGGTCGAAGTACTTCAGGTCGATCTCGAGATAGGGCAGGATCAGCTGCTCCTTGATGAACGCCCAGATGATCCGGGTCATCTCGTCGCCGTCGAGCTCGACGACCGGCTTTGCCACCTTGATCTTCGCCACAGGGCGGGCGATGCTATCGGCGCCGGGATGGTGGCGTGACGCGGGACGGGGCAGTGAGGGGGTGAGTCCGGCCGGATTGGCGCCTTCCTCTCGCTATGCGAGAGAAAAGCGCCAATGGCGGTGGCCTTGGCGCCTTTGGGGTCCATATCACCCATAAGGCGCCAAACCGCCCCGGACCGCTCCCCTTACTGCCCGTTCCGCCGCAAGGCTCGCTGCATCCGGACGTTTCCGTCCGCCCGGCTCGCCACTCTCGCGACATGTGGCTGGTACACGTCATCTGCTCGAGTCAGGCGTGCGTCGAGGAGCTCGAGATCGTCATCGACACGCTTGACGAGCTCGACCGCCTCAACTGCGAGTGCGGCTACGGGTTCTCGGTGCTCTCGGTGGCCGAGGCCTCGCCGGTCGAGCTCGCGTCCGGCGACGTGCTGCCGTTCGCACGCCGGGGCGCCGGGCAGCCGGACCCCGAGCGCGAAGCGGCCTGAGAGCAACGTCACACTCTCGGGCCTTGACTTGGCGGCAGGCGGGGCTAGGTTGTGGCCGACAGGCGGCCACCTCCGACTCTCGGCCGCCACATCGAAAGGAGAGCAGATGGAACTGTTCGCAATCCTGCGGCGTCACGGTTGGAAGACCGGCGCCGAGCTCGAGGCGGCTGGGAAGCGCTCCACCGAAGTCGCCGAGAAGGACTTCCCCGACACGATCCGCTGGATTCGCAGCTACGTGATCGCCGAGGACGACGGCGGCCTCGGGACGGTCTGCATCTACGAGGCCTCCGACCCTGATGCCGTTCGCCGTCATGCCGCGGCTGTCGGCATGCCGGCCGACGAGGTGCTGCGCATCACCGACACCGTGATCGTGCGCGAAGACCCGGAGACCGCAGCCGTCTGACACGCGCCTCGCGCTCGGCGGCGGGCTCGCCTGCGAGAATGCCCGCATGGCAACCGTGGAGCGGCCGCCTGCCGCCGAGACGCACGAGGTCTTGAATCAGGCCGCGCCGCTGGCCGACTACAACACGTTCGGCGGCGACCGGGTGCTGGTCGAGGCGATGCGGCGCGAGGGCGCCGACTGGGCGCTCGACCGCGCGACCGAGGTCGGCGCGTTCGCCGGCTCCGCGCGCGCGATCGAGTGGGGCCGCGAGGCGAACGAAAACCCGCCGCAGCTGCGCACCCACGACCGGCTCGGCAACCGGATCGACGAGGTCGAGTTTCACCCGGCGTGGCACGAGCTGCTCGGCGCCGCGGTCGGCTTCGGGCTGCACGCGCTGCCCTGGCGCGAGCCGCAGCCCGGCGCCCACGTCGCCCGTTCGGGCATGTTCATCGCCTTCTCGCAGTGCGAGGCCGGGGTCGGCTGCCCGATCTCGATGACCTACTCGGTAATCCCGGCGCTGCGCAAGCAGCCCGAGCTGGCCGCGGAGTGGGAGCCGCGCTTCCTCTCGCTCTCGTACGACGGCGAGCGGCTTCGCCCGGCGCCCGACAAGGCCGGGGCGCTGTGCGGAATGGGGATGACCGAGAAGCAGGGCGGCTCGGACGTGCGCGCCAACACCACCACCGCGACCCCGCTCAACGGCGGCGGGCCGGGGGCTGAGTATGAGCTCACCGGCCACAAGTGGTTCATGTCGGCGCCGATGTGCGACGCGTTCCTGGTCCTCGCCCAGGCCGAGGGCGGGCTCTCGTGCTTTCTCATGCCGCGCTTCACCCCGGACGGCGAGCGCAACCGGATCCACATCCAGCGGCTCAAGGACAAGCTCGGCAACCGCTCCAACGCCTCCAGCGAGGTCGAGTTTCGCAACGCCTGGGCCCAGCTCGTGGGCGAGGAGGGCCGCGGTGTGCCGACGATCATCGAGATGGTCAACCACACCCGCCTCGACTGCGCGAACGGTGGAGCGACCGGAATGCGCGCCGGCACCGCGATGGCGATCCACCACGCCCAGCATCGGGCGGCGTTCGGCAAGCTGCTGATCGACCAGCCGTTGATGCAAAACGTGCTCGCCGACCTCGCGGTCGAGTCGGAGGCGGCGACGATCGGCGGGATGAGGCTCGCGCGCGCGTTCGACGAGGCGGCGGCCGGCTCGGATGACGCGCAGCGGTTCAAGCGCATCGCCACCCCCGTGCTCAAGTACTGGCAGTGCAAGCGGGCGCCGATGCACGCGGCCGAGGCGCTCGAGTGCTTCGGCGGCAACGGGTTCGTCGAGGAATCCGGGATGCCGCGCCTCTATCGCGAGTCGCCGCTGAACTCGATCTGGGAGGGGTCGGGCAACGTCCAGTGCCTCGACGTCCTGCGGGCGATGGTCCGCGGCCCGGAGGCGATCGACGATTTCTTCGCCGAGGTTGACGAGGCGCGGGGCTCGGACGCGCGGCTCGACGCCGCCGCCGACGAACTGCGCGCCGAGCTTGGCGAGATCGAGGGGATCGAGGCGCGGGCCCGGCGGGTGGTCGAGCGGATGGCGATGGTGCTGCAGGGCTCGCTGGTCGTCAGATTCGGCGACGAGGCGGTCGCCGACGCTTTCTGCGCCTCGCGCCTGGAAGGCGACTGGGGCCACGCCTTCGGCACGCTGCCCGCGGGCACGGACTTCGGGCGCATCATCGAGCGCCACGCGGTGTTCAACTAGTCGGTGGCACTCTCACAGCGGATCGCGCGCCATCTGCGCGCCCACGTCGTCGGCTATCTCGCGCTCTTCGTCGCGCTCAGCGGCACCGCTATGGCGCTGCCTGGCAAGAACAGCGTCAAATCCAACGACATCGCGCCGGCCGCGGTCAAGGCGAAGGCCCTCAAGGCCGGTGCAGTCACCAACTCGAAGCTGGCCGGCGGGGCGGTCACCTCGACGAAGATCGCGGACGGCTCGATCGTCGGAGGCGATCTGGCGAACAGCGCCGTGACCGAAGCCAAGCTCGCCAACGACGCGGTCACCCGGGACAAGATCCTGGCCGGGACGATCAACGGCGGCAAGCTGGCCAACGGCTCGGTCAACTCGGCCAAGGTCAACGACGGATCGCTCCTCGCCGAGGACTTTGCGGCGAATCAGCTCAGCGACGGAGTCGCGGCCGAGGCGACCTCCACGGGCTTCAACCTGGCGAGAGGTGGGCGCCTGTTCGTGACCGCGACGTTCATCTCCGACTGTCCTGTGGCCAGCTGCACCTACCAGGTCGAAGTCGACAACTCGCCCGTGACGGGCACGCTGCTGAGCGGTGACCTCGATCAGCAGGTGACGCTCACCGGCGTGAGCGGCGCCGTAGCGGCCGGGAGTCGGACGCTTGAGATCGCTGTGACCGGCGCGACGATCACGGAGCCGACGATCGCCGCGGTCCTGCTGCAGTAGCTACAGCCAGCGCTCGTCGAGGCGCCGAATGGTCGCCTCCGATAGCCGGATCGCGTCGGCGAGCGTGCCGTAGTCGAGGTTCTCGGGCGTATCGGTCGGCCAGTGGTAGTTGGCGATCTGGTGCAGCTCCGTGACCGAGACGAGCGCGGCACACTGATAGCCGGCGGCGAGCGGCTGGACGGCGTCGGTCGCGTTGCGGGTGCGCAGGTTGGGCTTCAGGGAGATCCCGAGATCGTCGGCGAGTCCCTCGACCAGGCCGACCGACTCGCGCGGGTAGTCACGAACCCGCAGCATCCCCTCGCCGTAAAGGACGGCGAGCTGCGGCGAACCGAGGCACTCGAGGCAGAGAAAGAAGGTGCTCTCGCGCGGCAGCTCGTGAAAGTGGCGCTCGGCGAAGGCGGCGATGCCATCGCAGGTCGCCTCCTCGGAGGTCGAAAGGAAGATCACCCGCAGGTTCTCGGGCGGGTCGGCGGCCAGGGAGCGGGCGAGGGCGATCAACGCGATCACCGCGCTGCCGTTGTCGTTGGCGGCGGGGACCACGTCGTGCAGCGCGACGTCGGCCAGGGTCGCCGCGGTGGCGGCACTGAGGGCGCTGCCGGCGCGGCGCAGCGTCGCGCTGCCGAGCAGCGCCCCGGCGGCGACCAGCAGCGGTGCCGCCACCGGCGGCCACATCAGCGGCGGACCCGTGTCGGGGACGTTGTCGGGGGCGAGCGGCCGGACCAGGAGCTCCGGGATCGCGGGGCTGTAGAGGGTGCCCGAGCGGGGCGCGTCGTGGTGCGCCATGACCACGACGGTGCGCTCGGCGTCGGGGGCGCCCAGCTCGGCGACCACCTGGGAGCGCTCGCCCTGGGGCAGCAGGCGGCGCAGCAGGCGTCGTCCCGAAGGCGGCAGGTCGTCGACCGCGGCCGCCGCGGCCAGCAGCCCGAGCGCC
>DAIRGH010000127.1:0-7864 GCA_036794585.1 Solirubrobacterales bacterium
CCGAGCTCTCCGGCGGCGAGCGCCAGCGGGTCGCGCTGGCGCGCGGGGTCGTGCGCCGCCCCCGGGTCCTGCTGATGGACGAGCCGCTCTCGAATCTCGACGCCAAGCTGCGCACGCAGACGCGGTCGGAGATCAAGCGCCTCCAGCGCGAGGCTGCGCTCACGCTCGTCTACGTCACTCACGATCAGGCCGAGGCGCTCTCGCTCGGCGACCGCGTCGCGATCCTCGATCGCGGCCGGCTGCAGCAGTACGGGACTCCGGAGGAGGTCTATGACGAGCCCGCCAACACGATGGTCGCGGGCTTTCTCGGCAGCCCGCCGATGAACCTGGTCCGCGGCCATGCCGAGGGCGGCGCCTTTCACGGCGGGCAGGTGCGCCTGCCGCTGCCGGCCGGCCGACCGGTCGCCGAGGGCACCTCGCTGATCGCCGGCTTCCGGCCGGAGCACGCGACCGTCGGCCCGCCGGCGAGCGGTGAGTTCGAGGCCGTCGTCGAGCTGACCGAGACCGTCGGCCACGACCGGCTGCTGCATCTCACCGCAGGCGCGCAGAGGCTCTCGGTGCGCCCACCGCCGGGATTCGGCGCCGCCGAGGGAGATGCCGTCGGCGTGCTCGTCGAGGCGGAAGGGGTGCGGCTGTTCGACGCCGAGGGCGGCGCCGGGCTATGAGCTCTCGCCCAGTCGCTTGGCTCGAGGCGGTGCGTCGCCGCACCCGCAGGGAGGACGCGCGCACGGCGGCGCTGCTTGCCCCCTACGCGCTCGGGATCGGGCTCCTGGTGGTGGTGCCGGCGGCGATCACGTTCGGCCTCGCCTTCTTCGAGTACGACCTGCTGACAAGCCCGGACTTCCTGCTCTTCGGCAACTTCGACGAGCTCGCGGGCGATCCGGTCTTCCGCGAGGCGCTGGGCAACTCGCTGGTCTTCGTCGCCTTCGCCGTGCCGTTGCGTCTGCTCGGAGCGCTCGGCCTCGCGCTGCTGCTTCACCGCCGCTTCGCAGGCGTCGGCGCCCACCGCACGGCCGCCTATCTGCCGACGGTGGTGCCCGACGTCGCCTACGCGCTGCTCTGGCTGTTCATCTTCAACCCGCTCTACGGGCCGCTGAACGCGCTGCTGGGCGCGGTCGGCCTGCCCGAGCCGGACTGGCTCGCCGACCCGGACGGGGCGATGGCGGCCGTGGTCTTCATGTCCTGCTTCACGATCGGCGAGGGCTTTATCGTCGCCCTCGCCACCCGGCAGGAGCTGCCCGAGGAGCTGTACGAGCTCGCGCGGCTCGAGGGATCGAAGCCGTGGCACACGTTCAGGCGGATCACGTTGCCGATGATGGCGCCCACCCTTGGCCTGCTCGCCTTCCGCGACACGGCGTTCAGCCTGCAGGTGACGTTCGTGCCCGCGCTGCTCTTGACCGGCGGCGGCCCTGACAGGGCGACGACGTTCCTGCCGCTGCTGATCTACGACAACGCGTTCGAGCACCTTCGCTACGGCTACGCCGCGGCGATGACGCTGACGATGTTCGCGATCACCGCGGCGATCATCTACGTGCAGTACCGGATCGTCCGCCGCTGGAGCTTCGAGTTCAGCCGCTGAGCGGGCCCGACCCATAGGGTTCGCCGCATGCCGAAGACCCAGTACTACTGCGCCGCCACCCTGGACGGCTACATCGCCGAGGCCGACGACAGCCTCGGCTGGCTGATGGGGTATGAGGGCAGTTACGAGGGTCCCGACGCCGAGCCGGGGCCGATGAGCGGAGGGGGCTCCTACGACGCTTTCTACGAGGGCGTCGGGGCGCTGGTCAGCGGCTCGGCCACCTACGAGTTCGTCCTCGACCACCTCGGCGAGGACGGCGAGTGGCCGTACGCGGGAAAGCCCTACTGGGTGCTCAGCACACGGGACCTGCCGGCGCCCAAGGGCGCCGAGGACGAGGTGCGGATCGTCGACGCCAAGGTCGCCGACCTTTACGACGAGATGATCGCCGCCGCCGGCGAGCGAAACCTATGGGTTGTCGGCGGAGGCAACGTCGCCTCGCAGTTCGCCGACGAGGGCCTGCTCGACGAGGTGCTGGTGACGGTCGTCCCCGTGGTGCTGGGCGGCGGCAAGCCGCTGTTCGACCGCCGGCTTCCGGGCCGCCCGCTGCAGCTCGCGGGAACGACCACGTTCGAGACCGGGATGGTCGAGCTGCGTTACGAGATCAGGCGCGCTGCCTAGACTCGCGCGGGTGGCGAAGAAGAAGCGACGTCGGCCCCGCGAGGCGGCGCCGACGTTCGACTACCCAGACCCCGAGGGCAATGTCCTCACCCTGCGGGGTGAGCTGAGCGCGGGGACCATCCGCAAGCTTCGCGCCGAGGGAGGCCGCGCCGGCGCTTCTGCCGACGACGTCTGGCGCCGGCACACCGAGATGCTGTTCGAGCGCCTCGCCGTGCGCTGGGAGATCGCCGGACTGCCGCTGGAGGATCAGCAGCTGCTGCTCGGCCGTTACCGGATGGCCGACGCCCAGACCCAGCAGTGGGTGCGGAAGACGATCACGCTGCATGTCGAGCGTCATTTCCCCGGTCTCGACGCCTGAGTGCCCGTTTGGGAGGGTTTGAATAGCACATACCGGGTATTGACTCCTACTCATTTTCCAGTACTTTCTGTGCAGGGCTAGGGTAATGAAAGTCAGTAGTGAGCCTCCGGTCGCAAGCCGGGAGCTCGCTCGGAGAGAGGGGCGTGGGGATGTCGATGATCTCGGTGAGCCGGGCGAAGCAGCCAACCGATGTGGACGAGCTGTCGCAACCGGCTACGGACGCGGGAACTGGGGTCCTGTGCCTGGTGCCCGAGGAGGTCCCGCCGGACGTGATCGCCTGCCTGGACCAGCACTTCGCCGGCACCGGCGTCGCCGTCAAGGTCACCCAGGGTCGCCGGCGCGATCGCCGCGGTGACGCTGACCGCCGCCACGGTGTCGAGCCCACCTCGCAGATGGGCGAGCGTCGCTTTGCCCCCGATCTCGAGGGGCGCCGATTCTGGGAGCGGCGCGGGGACTTCGAGCAGACCGAGGCGCCGATCCTCCCGGCTATTGCAATGCCGTTCGCCGACAAACTACGCTTCGTCCGCCGCCGCCCGCGGGGCATCGACGACACCGAGCTGACCCGGCTCCGGACTATGGTGACCGGCTGGCGCGACCGCGCCCGCGAGCACGAACGCGAGTCCACCGGCCTGCTCAAGAGCCTGGTGGGCATGGTCGAAGACCTGCGCTCGCTGCGGACGATGACCCCGCGCTGGTTCCTGGCGGTTCGCCGCGGTGAGCAGGCGATCGACGAGTACCGCGACCGGCACCTGACGCGATGACCCCGCGCAGGCTCCCGCGGCCGCGGCCCGAGGCGCGGCTCGCGCGACGGACGATCACCGCGCTGCGCTTCCGCGGCGCCGCGGCCGCCGGCAGGATCGAGCTGCACTACCAGCCGATCGTCGAGCAGCGCAGCGGCCGCGCGGTCGCCGCCGAGGCGCTCGTCCGCTGGCGCCACCCGCGCCACGGCATCGTTCCGCCGATCGCGTTCCTGCCCCAGATCGAGGGCACCTGGGCCGAGCGCTCGCTGAACCGGCTGGTGATCGATCAGGCGACGCGCCAGGCGGCGGAGTGGAGCGCGGCCGGGCATCCGCTCCAGGTGACGATCAACATCTCGCCGCCCTGCCTGTCCCAGCGCCTGCGGGACGCGATCGCGATTGCGCTCGAGCGCACCGGCCTCGCCCCCAACCTGCTCCATCTCGAGCTCACCGAGCGCGGCGACGCCTACGAGGAGAGCAGCGATTACGCGTTGGCGCTCGAAGACGTCCGCCGTCTCGGCGTGACGATCTCGCTCGACGACTTCGGCCGCGCCCGTTCCTCGCTGATGCGGCTGACCACGCTGCCGGTCGACGCGCTCAAGATCGATCGCGGCTTCGTCACCGCGATCGAGAACTCCAAGAGCGCCGAGGTGCTGCGCAACGCGATCCAGCTCGCCCACACCCTCGGGCTCAAGGTGGTGGCCGAGGGTGTGGAGACCGAGGCTCAGTGGCACCGCCTGCACGGCTGGGGAGCCGACTTCGCCCAGGGGTATCTGCTCAGCCCGGCGCTGCCGGCGTCCGAGCTGATTCCGTGGATCGAGGGTGACCGCACCCAGACGATCCGCCGCCTGAAGAGCACGATCGCGTTCGTCGACCGGCGGACGGGATTCTCCGATCGCCGCCACGCCGGCGACCGTCGCGGCACGCGCCGGCGCGCCGGCGCAGGGCTCAGGGCTACTCGGTCCGCCGCTGTGCTCAGGCCGGTGTAAGGACGGCTTCAGCGCAGACCCGGTTGCGGCCGCCCCGCTTGGCCTCGTAGAGCGCAGCGTCGGCGCGGGCGAACACGGTCTCGTAGTCGAAGCGGCTTCCTCGCGCGGAGGCGCCGACCCCGAAGCTGATCGTGATTTGGTGGCCTCCCACCGGAGTGCTCTCGATCGCCTCGCGAAGGTCCTCGGCGAGTGTCAGCGCCTGCTCCGTGTCGGCGCCGGGAAGCAGGATCAGGAACTCTTCGCCGCCGAGCCGATAGGCGAGATCGAACGCGCGCAGCTGTTTGCGGATCGCGTAGGCGACGTCCTTCAGCACGGCGTCGCCCGCGTTATGTCCGAACGTGTCGTTGACGCGCTTGAAGTGATCGAGGTCGCCGATCACCATCCCAATCGGCTCGCCGGTGAGCGCCGACTGCTGCGAGAGCTCGTCGGCTCGGATCGTGAGGGCATTGCGGTTGAGCATGCTGGTCAGGGGATCGATCACGGCCTCGCTTCGATGCTCGACGTCGGACCGCATCAGCGCAGTCGACAGAATCGCGACGGCGGCCACCAGCGCGGCGGGCGCCGTCAACAGCACCGGATACTCGATCACCTCAGTGGCGTCGACCGTGAAGGCGACCGTTGCCATCAGGAAGAGGGTCCAGGTGACGCCGAGGATGACGCCGCGCAGCGAGAACCGCGCGCTCAGCGTGACCACGGGGATCGCCAGCCACGAGAGCGTCGGCTCGTCGGCGCCGCCCGAGATCGCGACCGCGAGTGCAATCACGAGTTGCGAGCCGGCCCAGGCGCCGAAGATCCAGTATTCGGGGTGGGTCCGAGTCTCTATCCGCTGGTCGGCGAGCCAGAACAATCCGCCCGCCAACAGCAAGGGCAGCAGGGTCCAGTAGCCGACCCAGGGGCCGCCGGCGATCAGCGCGAGCCCGAGCACGCCGAGCGCGAGCCTGCGCACGGGCCGCAGGCGGCGGTCCATGTCGAGCATGCGCTCGCGATCAACGTCCTCTGGAAAGAGCCAGGAGGAGCCCATGCAAGTTAGATCGACCCTGCGTGCTCAGGCTTGAGCCTCAAGGACACTCACCCATGCAGTGACGCCTGCAACCATGCCCCGGTGCCGTCCGCCGAGCTCTCCCGCGCCTGGCTGAAGAGCAGCGCCGGCGAGCTCGCAGAGCATGCCGAGCGCGAGCTCGAGGCGCTGGTCGCGGTCTCCTCGCCCTCCGGAGACGCGCGCGCCGCCGAGGAGATCTGCGCCGTCGTCTCGGCGCTGCTTCCGTCCAGTGCCCGGGTCGAGCGGCCGCCCTGCTCGTCCCCCGATCACGCCCCCGATCTGATCGCGACCGTGACCGGGACCGGAACGGCCCGAGTCATGCTGCTCGGACACCTCGACACCGTCGTCCCCCACGGCGAGCATCGCCCGCTCGAGTCGACGCCCGAGCGGCTGATCGGCTCCGGGGCGGTCGACATGAAGGGCGGGATCGCGTTCGCGCTCGGCGTGATGCGGGCGCTGGCGGCGCTGCCCGACACGTTCGCCGAGCTCGCCCTGCTCGCGGTCAACGACGAGGAGTGGCGCACGGGCGGCTTCGCCCACGCGCCGCGCTTCGCCGGCCATCACGCCTGCCTGTGCTTCGAGGCGGGCGAGATCGACCGAAGCGGGGCCGACGCCATCGTCGCGCGCCGCAAGGCGGCGGGGACCCTGCGAGTCGACGCCCGGGGACTTGCCGCACACTCCGGCAGCGCTCCGGACCGCGGTCGCAACGCCCTGCTCGCGCTCGCCGAGGTCGCCAGCCGGATCGCCGCGGTCAACGACCCCGACGGATCCAGTCGCCTCACCGCCGTCCCGACCGTGATCCGCGCCGGCGAGGCGTTCAACGTGGTGCCGGCGGAAGGTGAGCTGGTCTGCGATCTGCGCGCCGACGACCTCGACTCGTTCGAGCCCGCGCTCGCCGCCGTGCCCGGCGAGATCGACGGCGTCGCGCTCGAGGCAGAGCTGGTCCGGCGCTGGCCGGGGATGGATACCCGGGCGCTGGTCGCCGAGCGCCTGCTCGAGCCGGCCGCCGAGCTACTCGGGCGGCCGATCGTTGCCGGCGAGCGCGGCGGCGCCAGCGACGCCAGCCACGTCGCGACGCAGCTGCCCCTTACCGTCGACGGGCTCGGCCCGCGCGGCGGGCGCGCCCACAATCCCGACGAGTACGTGCTCCGCGAGTCGCTGCTGCCCCGGGCCGAGGTTGCCCTCGCGGTCACCGCCGCTGCCTGCCGCCTCGAATGAGGCGCCTCAACAGCGGCGCGGCTCGGCTACGCCTCGCATGACCGGCGCCCAGGGCATAATTCGGCCATCCTGAGTCGCGATTCAGACCCGGGCTACTTTCCCCGCGGCGAGTCGATGCTGCGGAGGGTGCACGCGGAGCGCGTGGTCGGGCTCAACTACGGCCAGCGGGCGCTGATGCTCGGCGCCGGTCACCCGGTGAACTTCATCGGCACCCAGGCCAACACGCGCTCGGGCAGCCGCCCGTTCCTGCGCCTCGCGCACACGGCGAAGATCTTCGAGACCATCTTCTTCGGCAGCCGGGCCGAGGCCGACGAGGCGCTGGCGATCGTGGAGCGCATGCACCAGCGGGTTCGCGGGGAGCTGTCGCAGGCCGCCGGCCCGTGGGCCGCCGGCACGACATACAGCGCCTTCGACCCGGAGCTGATGCTGTGGACGGTCGCCGTGATCGCCGACTCGGCCGAGGTCCTGTACGAGACCTTCGTTCGGCGTCTCGAGCCGGACGAAAGGGACGCGCTGTGGCGCGACTACGTGCGCTTCGGCGAGCTGTTCGGGATGCCGCGCCACGCGGTCCCCGCCACGTATCGCGACTTTCGCGACTACTGGGAGGAGATGTGGACCGGCGGCGAGCTGCATCTCACCCCCGAGGCACGCGAGGTCGCGCTGGCGGTCGCCTTCGAGATCCCGCTGCCGTTCTACCTGCACCCGCAGCGCGAGGTCCACAACCTGATCCTCGCCGGCACCTTGCCGCCGCGGGCGCGCGAGATGTTCGGGGTGCGGTGGAGCCTTGTGCACCAGGCCGCGTTCACCGCCCTGGTGCGCGGTCTGCGCGCGGCGCGGCCGATCACCCCGCGCCGCATCCGCCGGGGCCCGAACACCGCCTCGTTCGAGCTCGTCGCCGAGAGCGAGAAGCGGCTGGTCGCCGCCGGCAAGGCGACGCTACCGTCGACGCCCGCCGCCGCCTAAGCGGCCGCGCTCCAGGCGTCGCGCATCGGCTCGCGGTAGAGCGTGAAGAGGACGGGGGCGACGAGCAGCAAAAGCAGCTCGTCCACCGGACCCGGGATCGGCAGCAGTCCGACGCCGGCCACCCATCGCACCGGCTTGGGGATCCGGCTGTCGCGCGCGGCGATCCTGATCGCCCGCAGGGTCCTCCCGATGAAGGCGCGGACGCGGCGCAAGCTAGGTCGTCGGACCGGGATCCAGGGTCCGCGCCGTCGTCGACCTCGGGATGTCGCGCTGGTCCGGGTTTGTCCCGAGCACCCGGTCGCTGACGTTGTTGGTGATCCCGTGCCAGAAGTGCTCGTTCTTGAAGTGGTGCAGGCGGTGGTT
>DAIRGH010000128.1:0-7831 GCA_036794585.1 Solirubrobacterales bacterium
GGCCGATGAGCCGGAGGCCGAGCAGCCCGACGCCGGCGAGGAGGCCCAGGCGGCGGCGCTGGCGGGTCTGCGCGCCCGCACGGCCCAGCATGCCGCGCGCCAGGGCAAGCCCGAGACCGAGGTCTCCGCGCCCCCGCCGGTGCCCGTCGCCGTCGCGGCCGACGATGAAGAGGACGACGGCAAGACCGCCCGGGCGAAGCCTGTCTGGGCGCGCTTTCTCGCCGCCTCGCTGGTGATCGTCTTCTCGATGGCGGCGGCGACCTCGATCAGCATCCTGGTCTTCCTCACCGATTTCGCCGAGGGCCTCGGCGGCATCCACGGCGTGCAGCAAAACCTCCAAGACGTCGATGGCGGCGAGCCGCAGACAATCTTGATTCTCGGCTCCGACGTGCGCCCAGGCGAGAAGCCGGCCGCGGGCACGGCTGAGGCCGGGCGCTCCGACACGACCATGCTGTTGCGGGTCGACCCCGATCTCAGCGCGATGACCCTGCTCTCGATCCCGCGCGACCTCAAGGTCACGATTCCGAAGGTTGGAATCGACAAGTTCAACGCCGCCTACACCTACGGCGGACCGAAGCGGACCCTCGAGGTGGTCAAGAACCTGACCGGCCTCGACATCAACCACGTCGTCAACATCGACTTCAACGGCTTCGCCGATGCCGTCAACGCGATCGGCTGCGTCTACATCGACGTCGACCGCCACTACTTCCACTCGAACGAGGGACTCGGGTTCACCGAGCAGTACGCCGAGATCGACGTCGAGGCGGGCTATCAGCGGCTCTGCGGCTTCAACGCGCTGCAGTACGTGCGCTACCGCCACGAGGACACCGACCTCGTGCGCGCGGCCCGCCAGCAGGACTTCCTGCGCGAGGCGCGTCAGAAGATCGAGCCGAAGAAGCTCGTGTTCGACTTGGAGTACCGCAACGACCTCGTCGACATCTTCAAGCAGTACACGACCTCCGACGACGCGCTCAAGGACCCGATCCAGGTGCTGGAGCTGATGAAGACGTTCGTCGCCGCCCGCAACGCGCCCGTGCGCGAGGTCCACTTCCCGGCCCAGCTCGGCGGGCCTGGCGACCCGTTCGTGACCGCCGACGACGAGGCGATCAAGGAGGCGGTCGGCCAGTTTCTCGGCACCGAGGGGACCCCGGGGCCGGCGCCGACCGGCGAGGCCGACGAGCCGGAGGGCGACGGCGGCGGAGGCGACGGCAAGGAGAAGCCAAGGGACAAGCCGAATCCCGACCCCGAGGACGCGAGCGGCCTGATCGACGCGACCGTGACCGGCCAGGACTACGGCCGCCGGCTCGCCAAGTGGAAGCGCAAGAACGGCGATCCGATGCTCGAGTTCCCGGTCTTCTATCCCACCCGGCTGCTGGCGAGCTCGACCCTCAACGAGGCGACCAGGGCGTTTCCAATCGACGGGCCCAGCGACGAGGTCTACTACGGCTACAAGTTCGTCGCCGGGTTCCCGGGCTCCGGCGGGTTCACCGAGTACTACGGCGTCTCGGGCACCGACTGGACCGACGCACCGATCCTCGAGAACCCGAGTGAGACGCGGACGATCGAGGGCCGCGAGTACATGCTCTATTACGACGGCGACCGCCTGAGGCTGGTCGCGTTCCGGACCAAGAACGCCGCCTACTGGGTGATCAACACGCTCACGCAGACGCTCGACGAGGATCAGATGATCTCGATCGCGACCTCCATGCGCGAGCGCGGCGACTAGCTTTCCCCGACCGTGAACGCGAACGAGAAGCCGGCGATCGGCGTTATCGGAGTTGGCTGGGTCGGCCTGGTCACGGCGAGCTGCTTCGCCGAGCTCGGCCATCGCGTGTGGGCCGTCGACATCGACGAGCAGAAGATCGAGACGCTCACCGCGGGCGGCTCGCTGCCGATTCACGAACCAGGACTGCCCGAGGTGGTCTCAAAGAACCGCGAGCGGCTGCACTTCGGCACCGAGATCGGCGAGGTGCTCGAGCACTGCCGGCTGCTGTTCTGCTGCGTCGACACGCCGCCCACCTACTCGGGCGACGCCGACCTCTCGCGGGTCGAGGCGGTCGTCGCCGCGCTTCCGGAGGACAGCGAGCATGCGTTGGTGATGAAGAGCACGGTCCCCGCCGGCACGGGGGCGGCGATCAGGCGCGGCAAGCCGGGACTCGCCTACGTCTCCTGCCCGGAGTTCCTGAAGGAGGGCTCGGCGGTCACCGACTTCATGCAGCCCGACCGCGTCGTCGTCGGCGCCGAGCCGGATGCCGAGTGGGCCGCCGAGATGGTCGCCGCGGCCTACGCGCCGCTCGGCGGCGAGCTCGTCCGCACCGACGTCGCCTCGGCCGAGATGATCAAGCTCGCCTCCAACGCCTTCCTCGCGACCAAGATCTCCTTCATCAACGAGATCGCAAACGTCTGCGAGGGCGTCGGCGCCGACGTCCGCGAGGTCGCCCGCGGGATGGGGCTGGACCAGCGCATCGGCCCGAGCTTCCTTCAGGCCGGGATCGGCTACGGCGGAAGTTGTTTCCCGAAAGACACCACTGCCCTAAAGCAGCTCGCCGGCAACACCGGCTATCACTTTCAGCTCCTGACCTCGGTGATCGAGGTCAACGAGCTCCAGAAGCGGCGGGTGATCTCGAAGCTGACCAAGCACCTGGGGTCGCTGGCGGGCAAGCGGATCGCGCTGCTGGGGCTGGCGTTCAAGCCCAACACCGACGACATGCGCGAGGCCTCGAGCCTGGTGCTCTCGGCGCGCCTGAAGGGCGAGGGCGCGAACGTGGTCGCCTATGACCCTGTCGCCGAGGCTCCGGCCGCCGAGCTGCTGCCGAGCGTGGAGCTGCGCGGGTCGGCCGCCGAGGCGCTCGAGGGAGCCGATGCAGCGGTTCTGGTCACGGAGTGGCCCGAGTTCGCCGAGCTCGACTGGCAGGGGCTCGCCAAGACGATGTCGAACCCGCTGATCGTGGACGGCCGCAACTTCCTGGACCCGGCGCGCCTGCGCGCAGCCGGCTTCACCTACGAGGGGATCGGCAGGGCAAACGGTCCCGGGCCCGGAGCAGCCGCCTGATGCAGGCTCTGGTCCTGGTGGGGGGCGAGGGAACCCGGCTGCGACCGCTGACGCTGACCCAACCAAAGCCTGCGATCCCGCTCGTCGATCGTCCCTTCATCCGCTACATGGTCGACTGGCTCGGCCGCCATGGAGTCAGCGAGGTGGTGATGGCGTGCGGCTTTCGCGCCGAGGACCTGCGCTCGTCGCTCGGCGACGAGATCCCCGGCGGCCCCTCGATCACCTACGTGCAGGAGGACGAGCCGCTGGGAACCGCAGGCCCGCTGCGGCTCGCAGCCGACCAGGGCCTGCTCGCGGATCGCTTCCTGGTGCTCAACGGCGACGTGCTCACCGATCTCGACCTCACCGCGCTTCAGCGCCAGCACCAAGAGACGGGGGCGACGCTGACCCTGGCCCTCTATCCGGTCGAGGACGCGAGCGCGTACGGCCTGGTTCGCCGCGACGGCGACGGTCGGGTGCTGGAGTTCCTGGAGAAGCCCGACCCGGACCAGATCGACACCGACGAGATCAGCGCCGGCGCCTACGTCGTCGAGCGCTCGGTCCTCGATCTCATCCCGGCCGGTCGCCCGGTCTCGATCGAGCGCGAGATCTTTCCCCAGCTCGTCGGCAACGGGCTCTACGGACGCCGGCTCGAGGGCTACTGGATGGACATCGGCACCCCGGAGCGCTACCTGCAGGCGAGCTGGGACATCTTGGAGGGACGGGTCGAGACCGACGTCGAGCCCTCGGGGCCCGGTCTCTGGGTCGACCCGGGGGCAAACGTCGCCAGCGACGCCAGCGTCGGCCCGCGGGCGGTGGTCCGCATGGGCTGTGAGGTCGCCGCCGGCGCGGTGGTGACCGAGTCGGTGCTGCTCGAGGCCTGCCGCATCGGCGCGCAGGCCGAGGTTCGCGGCGCCATACTCGCCTCCGGCGTGATAGTCGCCGACCGCGCCAAGCTCGCTCCCGGCGCCGTCCTGGGCGCAGGTGCGAGAGTTGAGTCGGGCGCCAGGCTCGAGGAGGGGGCACGAGTCAGCCCCGAGGAGGTAATCGCATGAGCAGCTGGATGGAGCGCATCCGCGAGGTCGATCCGTCGAACCAGCTCGACGACGTGCTCGCGCTTCCCGACCACCTGCGCGACGCGCTCTGGCGGGTCGAGTCGGCGGGCCTCGAGCCGGCCGACGCGAGCGGGCTGATCGTGTGCGGGATGGGGGGCTCGGCGATCGGCGGCGTGCTCGCACGCGCGGCGCTCGGGGACGGCCTCGGCCTGCCGATGCTGATCTTTCGCGACTACGAGCTGCCCCCGTGGACCGCACCCGACCGCGCGATCCTGTGCTCGAGCTACTCGGGCGAGACGGAGGAGACGCTCGCCTGCTTCGAGGCCGCCGAGGCGATCGGCGCGATCCGCTACGTCGCGACGACCGGCGGTGCGCTTGCCGAGGCCGCCCGGGCCTCGAACGTGCCGGTGATCGGGCTGCCTGGCGGGCTGCAGCCGCGCCACGCGGTCGGCTACGGGTTCACCGTCGCCGCCGAGATCGCCGCGCTGATCGACGCGGCGCCCGCGATCAGGACCGACATCGACATCGCCGCCGCCTTCCTCGACGAGCGGCTGGACGAGCTCGGCCAGCGCGCCGCCGAGATCGCCGACCAGCTGGCCGGCTCGGTACCGACGATCTACGGCTGTGAGCTCACGGTCCCGGTCGCCTATCGCTGGAAGACCCAGATCAACGAGAACGCCAAGCAGCACGCCTTCGAGCACCAGCTTCCCGAGGCCGACCACAACGAGCTGGTCGGCTGGGGTCAGAACGGCGACCGGGCGTTCTCGGCGGTGCTGCTGGCCGACCGCGACCAACATCCTCGCCAGCGCCAGCGCGCAGAGCTGACCGCGAAGCTGATCGGGCCGGCGGCCCACGCTGTGGTCACCGTCGAGACCGAGGGTGAGACGCGGGCCGCGCGACTGCTCTGGACGGTGCTGCTCGGCGACCTGGTCTCGCTTCACCTCGCCGCCCACAACGGCGTCGACCCTGCGCCGGTCGAGGTCATCGAGCGACTCAAGGACGAGCTCGGCCGGCCGTAAGTTGATTCTGGGGCGCCGCGTCAGCCGCGCTCGCTGAGCTCGCGCCGGCGGGCGATCAGCTCCGCGTAGGCGGAGTGCCGGATGAGGTCGCGAAACAGCTCAAGGGCGGGCTCGATCTCGCGCTCGCCGATCAGCTGGCGCGCGAGCTCCAGGACCCCCAGCCGAGCCTCTGCCGCCTGCGCTTCGAGCTCGCGGCCGCGGCTGGTGAGCGTGAGCTCGACCCGCCGGCGGTCCTGACCGGCGGCCCGCCGCTCGACCAGCCCCGCCTCGACCAGCCGGTCTACGAGGCGGCTGGGGTGGCCCGCCTCGGCGATCAGCAACTCGCCGAGCTGCTTCAGCGACAGGGGGCCGGCCTGGCGGATCACCGTCAGCGCGTCGGCCTGCGCCCCGGTCAGCCCCAGCGGCCGCACCGCCTCGTTGGCGCGCCGCTCCAGCTCCCGCTGGCCGGCCTTGACCAGCAGCGCGAGCTCGAGCAGAGGGTCCATGGAGGCGAGCGTAGCGACAACGGATGACATATCATCTAAAGTAGATGACATGCCATCAAATCACCTATCACGCAAGCCGCCGCCCATGACCGGCGCGTCTCCCTGGCCCGATCCGGTCGACGAGATCGTCGCCGGCGACCACGTCGTCGCGCTCGCGTACGTGACGCCCGCGCGGGGCGTCGTCATCGTCCCGCTCAGCAACTTCGGCCTTCGCGATCGCGCCGCGGGCACGATCTCGGTCAACAGCTCCGTCGGGGCGTGGAAGAAGCTGGAGCGGATCAGGCGCAACCCCCAGGTCGCGCTCGCCTTCCACACTCGCGAGCACGGGTTCACCAACCGCCCCGAGTTCGTGCTCGTACAGGGCCGGGCGACCGTGTCGGAGCCGATCCCCGACTATCCGAGCACGGTCCTCGAGCATTGGGAGCGGTTCGAGGACTGGGGCGAGTTCGGGCAGCTGTGGAAGCGGTGGCTGCGCGTCTACGCACTTCGGGTCGAGATCGAGGTCGCGGTCGAACGACTCCTCGTCTGGCCCGACCTCGCCTGTCGTGGCACGCCGCGCCTGCTCGGCGAGCCGCTGGTCGCCGATGCGCCCAAGCCCCAACGGCCTCCCGCGCGCGGGAGGGAACCGCGGGTCGACCACAGGCGCGCCGCCCGGCGGGCGCGGCGATTGCCGCACCTGCTGCTCGGATGGGTCGGCGCCGACGGGTTTCCGTTCGTGGTTCCGGTCGATGTCCAGACCACGACCCGGGCCGGGATCCTGCTTGGGCCGCCGCCCGCCACCGTCCCGGCCGCGGGTCGGCGTGCGGGCCTCACCGCCCACTCGTTCTCCCTACACGTCGTCGGCCAGCACCAGCGGGTTCACACCGGCTGGATGGAGGCCGATCTCGGCGCCGCGATCGTCTACGCGCCCCACACCACGGCGACCTACCGGTTTCCGGCCTCGCCGATCGTGTTTCGGCTCGTCGCGGGAGCCGCGACGAGGTGGCGGCTGCGCCAGGCGCGCCGGGCCGGCGTGCTCGACCGCGACGGCCGCCCGGCGGCCACGGCCTCGGCGGAGGACCGATGAGCCCGCGCGTCATCCTTCTGGGCGCGACCGGCTACACGGGCCGGCTGACCGCCGCGGCGATGGCGCGAGGCGAGATCGCACCGGTGCTCGCCGGCCGCCATCCGGCCGACCTGGAGCGCCTGGCGGCTGAGCTCGGCCTCGACGACGAGCCGGTGCCCGCCGACGTGACCCGGCCGGGGTCCGTGCAGGCGGCCGTCGAGGCCGGCGACGTGCTGGTCTCGACCGTGGGGCCGTTTGCGACCCTCGGTGACGCCGCCGCCGAGGCCGCGGTGCGCCGCCGCGCGACCTACATCGACTGCAACGGCGAGCCCGAGTTCACCCGCCGCGTCTTCGAGCGCCACGGGCCCGCGGCCGCAGCCGCGGGCGTCGGCATGCTCACCGCCATTGGCTGGGAGTGCGTGCTCGGAAACCTCGCCGGCGCGCTGGCGCTGCGAGAGGCCGGCGAGGCGGCGGTGCGCGTCGACACCGGCTACTTCTACGTCGGCCGGACGGGCTACAGCGGCGGCAGCCGGGCGTCGTTCGCCGACGCCATGCTGCGGCCGAGCTTCGCCTACCGAGACGGCGCGATCCATGCGGCCGCGCCCGGCAGGGGCTTTCGCACGATGACCGTGGGCCAAAGCCGCCGGGGCGCGATCGCGCTGGGCGCATCCGAGCACTACGCCTTGCCGCGGAGCTTTCCGCATCTGCGCGAGGTGAATGCCTACCTGGGCTGGTTCGGAGGCCTGCCGCCGGCCGTGGCGCGAGCGCTGCGCGTCGCCGCTCCGGTTGGCGCCGGCCTCGCGCGGGTACCGCGCCTGCCGGACGCCTATGCGGCCCTCAGGAGGCGGCTGCTTCGGGGCTCGAGCGGCGGGCCCAGCCCGGAACAGCGCGCCGGTGGCGGCGTCCACGTCGTCGGCATCGCCTACGACGCGGTCGGCACGGAGCTCGCCGAGGTTCGCCTGCAGGGCGCCGAGGGCTATGAGTTCACCGCCGAGATCCTCGCCTGGGCCGCCGAGCGCGCCCTGGCCGGAGCCCTGCGCGGCAGCGGCGCCCTGGGCCCGGTCGAGGCGTTCGGGATCGACGAGCTCGAGGCGGGGTGCCGCCAGGCGGGAGTCGCCCGCATGCCTGCCTAGTCCAGCGGCGGGCGGCCGCGCATCCGCTTGAGCTCCGAGCGCCGCCGCTTGGCCTGCAGGCGG
>DAIRGH010000041.1:0-24022 GCA_036794585.1 Solirubrobacterales bacterium
TGCTCGAGCTCGGCGCGGGCGGCTGCCAGCGCCCCGGCAAGCGAGTCGTCGCCGCCCGCGACGCGGCGCGCCGCGGTCGCCAGCGCCCGGCCGAGCGCCGTCGCCCGCTCGCGCTCGTCGTCGCTCAGGTAGGCGTTGCGCGAGCTCAGCGCGAGCCCGTCGGGCGCCCGCACGGTCGGCACGGTGACCACCTCGAGGTCGAAATCGAGGTCGCGGACCATGCGCCGGATCACGACCGCCTGCTGCGCGTCCTTCTGACCGACGAAGACGAGCTGCGGGGCGACCGTGTTGAGCAGCTTGGCGACCACCGTCGCCACGCCTCGGAAATGCTCCGCTCCGCGGCGCCGCGGATCGCCGTCGAGCACGTCGGTGAGCCCGCCGGCGACCTCGACCGCGGTCGCGAAGCCCTCCGGGTAGACCTCGGACAGGGTGGGGGCGTAAACGATGTCGACGCCGGCCGTCTCGGCGAGCTCCACGTCGCGAGCCTCGTCGCGCGGATAGGCGTCCAGGTCCTCGCCGGCGCCGAACTGCTTCGGGTTGACGAACAGGCTCATGACGACGAGGTCGGAGCGCTCTCGTGCGGCGGCCAGCAGCGCGAGATGGCCCTCGTGGAGGGCCCCCATCGTCGGCACCAGGCCGACGAGGCGGCCGTCCCTGCGCGCCGGCTCGAGCTCGGCTCTCAGCTCGACCTTGGTCCGCACGACCTTCATCGCGCGATCTCCCTGGTGCGCGAGGCCAGCGCCCGATAGAGCTCGACGAGCTCGGGCGCGCTGGCCTCCAGCGCCGCGAGATGGCGATCGACGGTGGCGTCGTCGCCGCGCGCGATCGGACCTGTGAGCGCCTCGTCGCCGCGCTGCGCCCAGTTCGCGGCCGTCCGCAGGACGAGCGGCGCGAGCAGCTCGCGCGCGTCGTCGATGCCGATCGTGCCGAGGAGGCCGGCCGCGGACTCCTCGAGCGTGACGAGGAAGTTGGAGGCGATCGAGGCCGCGGCGTGGTAGGCGGCGCGGTGCTCCTCGGGCACCGCGAACGGGCGCATCCCGAGCGCCGCGGCGAGCGCGCGGGCGAAATCCAGAGCCTCGGCGTCGGAGCCCGCGATCGCGCAGGGGGATCCCGTGAAGTCGGTGGTGGCGTCGGGCGCGGTCTGCAGCGGATGCAGCGAGAAGGTCGTCGCGCCGGCCGCCGCCGCGGGCGCGAGCGCGTCGAGTTGCGTGGCGCCGCTGGTATGTCCGACCAGCCTCAGCGGCGGCACCGCCTCGGCCGCGACCGCCGCCGCGTCGGCAATCTCGGCGTCGGGCACGCAAAGCAGCGCCGCCTCGGCGCCGGCCATGACCCTCGGCGCCTGCCCGCGGTCGGCAAGCGTCGCGTCGATCCCCGCCCGCTCCGCCGCGGCCGCGAGCGAGCCGCCGATCCGGCCGGCGCCGACGATCGCGAGCGCGGGCAGCTCGGCGACCCGCGCTGAATAAGGCGCCTCAACAGCGGCGCCACTCCGCTTCGCCCTTTGGGCTCCGCGATCGGTTGTCGCGCTGGTCGGGAGATCCCGTTCCAGTTCTCGCATCGAGATACCAGACGGCTTTCGTGTCTCGGACGGGTGGTGTGAACGTCCACGCCCCGGGTCGGGGTCGCAGCGTGCGGGAAATGCTAGCGAGCGCGGGCGCCGATTCGGCCGGTGGCGGCTGCGGCTGGGGCTACCATCGGCCTGTGCCGATCTACGAGTTTCGCTGCGAGGCCTGCGGCGAGCGCTTCGAGGCGCTGGTCGACAGCGGAACGGCCACCACCGCGTGCCGAGCCTGCGGGGCGGACGCCGCCGAGCGGGTGCTCTCGGCGCCGGCGGCGCCGATGCACCTGGTGAAGTCGCCGGGCACGACGGCCAAGCAGGAGCGAAAGAACGCTCAGCTTCGGGCGCAAACGAAGGCCGACTTCAAGGCCAAGCGCCGGCGGGCACGGGAGGCGCGGAAGCGGGGGGGAGCCAGTTGACCGCCTCGGCCGAGCAGCGACGCGAGGCGATGGTCGAGCTCTACCGCGAGGTCTCCGAGTGCACTCGCTGTCCGCTGCACACGACGCGCGCGCGAGTCGTCTTCGGCGCCGGCAACGCCGACGCCGACCTCGTCTTCGTCGGCGAGGCGCCCGGGGCCGAGGAGGATCGCCAGGGCCTGCCGTTCGTCGGCCGCGCCGGGCAGCTGCTCAACACGCTGCTGGAGGAGATCGGGATGAGGCGCGAGGACGTCTTCATCTGCAACATCCTGAAGTCGAGGCCGCCCGGCAACCGCGATCCCCAGCCGGAGGAGATCGAGGCCTGCTGGCCGTACCTGGAGCGGCAGATCGAGCTGATCGAGCCGCGGGTGATCGCCACCCTGGGCAACTTCGCGACCAAGCGGATCACGGGCAGCCCGACGGGGATCACCCGCTGCTGCGGGATCCCGCAGCAGCACCGGATCGCCGGCCGCGAGCTGTTCGTCTTCCCGCTGTTTCACCCGGCCGCCGCGCTGCGCACCCCCGCGGTGCTCGAGCGGCTGCGCGACGACTTCGCCAAGCTTCCCGCACTGCTCGCCGAGTCGCTGCCCGAGCGCGAGCCGGACCCGGTCGCGGCGACGCCGGCGCCGGATCCTGCCAGCCAGCTGGACCTGTTCGCTTGACGGTCGAGCTCAGCGACGGCCCGAAGGCGACCGAGGCGCTCGGCGCGCGCCTGGCGGCCGGCCTTGGCCCCGGCGACGTGGTGCTGGTCAAGGGTGAGCTCGGCAGTGGCAAGACGACCCTGGTCCGCGGCGCCTGCCGGGCGCTGGGCATCACCCGGCCGGTCGTCTCGCCGACGTTCACGATCGGCCGTCGCTACGCCGGCCCGACGGCCATCTCGCACCTCGACCTCTACCGGCTCTCCGATCTCGGCGGCGAGGACCCGGCGCTGCTCGGCGACTATCTGACGCCCGACGCGATCACGTTCATCGAGTGGCCGGAGTTGGCCGCCCAGGCGCCGCTGCCGGAAGGTGTTGCGATCGCGGTGCGGGTCGAGCTGCGTCATGCCGGGGGAGACCGGCGCGAGATCGAGATCAGCGCAGAAACGGGAGTCGAGCGCCAGGACCGGAGGGCGCGCTCGGCAGGGCTCTAAGTGGTCTAGTCGCGGGCTGCGTCGAGCGCCTGCTGGATCTCCCGCGCGGCGACGTCGATCGCCTCCTGAGCTCGATCACCGCCCTCCTCGGCGGCGCGCTCGAGCGCCTCGCGAACACCCTCTTCATCGCCGTCCTGCGCCGCGTCGAGGGCGTCGTCGAGCTCGCTGCGAAGCTCCTCGCTCTTCTCGCCCGTCGCCTCGACGGCGTCGTCGATCTCCTGCTGGGCGTCGTCGATCTCCTGCTGTACGTCCTCGAGGGCCTGGTCGGCGGCATCGTCGCCGCAGCCCGACCAGGCCGCGCCCGCTGCCACGATCGAGAGCACGGCGATCGCCGTGAGTACACGCCGGTGAGACGGACCGCTCATCGCACTAGCCTAGCCCCCGCCGGCACGATCGCCGCGAGTCTGTATTAGGCTTCCCACATTAGGGTCACCTAATAGGAGGTGGCGCGACTGAAGGGAGTCCTGAGTTGCGGATCGATCGGCGCGTGCTCGCATCACTTGCGGTGACGGGTGCGCTCTCTTTCGCGCTGGCGGCGTGTGGAGGCGACGGCGACGACGAGGCGGCGGTGTCGGAGCCCTCGGCGACCGAGCTGAGCGCGATCAAGGACTACCTGACCCAGCACACCGCCGACCTCGCCGCGCAGACCGAGGAGCTCAAGGCGCTCGGCGAGCGGTACTACGAGCTCGCGGCGGAGGTCGACTTCGACTACGCGGCGTTGATGCGCGAACACGGGGACGAGGTCGAGCGGATCCTCGAAAGCTCCCAGCGGACGTATGTGAAGGCGAATCCTGCGTATGAGGAGATGGAGGGCGTGGTCGCGGGAGTGCCGCGACTGGCGCAGTACGACGTCGACATCGACGCCGGTGGCGACTCGAGCGATCCCGAGAACGCCGTCTCGTTCAGCCTCGACCTGCCCAACGGCGAGACGCTCAAGCAGCCCGGCAACGCGTTCTTCGTCACCGAGACCGCTCTCTACGGGACGAATCCGGACTTCCTCGCCGATGGCGTTGCCCAGGACGTCGACCTGGACGGCAGCGAGGAGTTCGGTGAGGGCCTCCCGGATGCCGGCATCTACGTCGCGATGGTGCGCAAGTTCGACGAGATGGCGGACTCGCTTGACGCCGACGCCCAGGAGTTCGAGCCGACTCCGTCGGATGCGCTGACCGCGATCACCGTCATGACGCCGACGATGAGCGAGTACTTCGAGGCCTGGAAGAACTCCCGCTTCATCGCCGGCAGCGATGCGACCGAGCTCGCCTTCGTCGCAGCCTCGCGGCTCTCGGACATCGCCGACATCCTCGAGGGGATCCAGTTCACGTACGACGAGGTGCAACCGCTGATCGCCGAGGAGTCGCCGGCGCAGGCGGAGCAGACGGGCAAGGCGCTCGATGACCTGCTCGCCTTCGTCGAGGATCTGCGCGACGACGAGGCGGCCGGGCGGGAGTTCACGGCCGAGGAGGCCGACACGCTCGGCTCCGAGGCCCAGCGCCAGGCCGAGGCCATCGCAGGGCAGGTGACCCAGGCGGCTAAGCGGCTCGGGATCGAATTGCAGGCGTAATGAGGCGGTGGGTTCTCGCAGTCGTCTTCGCGCTGGCGCTGCTCGGTCCGGCCGGCGCGAACGCCGACGCAGAAGCTCCGTGGCGAGCGGCCGAACGGGTGCGCGCGTCGCTGTTCGACGCGCAGACCGCGCTGCTGCTCGGCGAGGCGGCTCCGCGCTCAGTGGACGCGGCGAACCATGCCTTCGAAGCATCGCTCGCTGCGGAGATCAGCCACAGCGACGCCGCAGCCCTTCACAACGCGCGCAGTGCGCTGGACGGCGTCGCCCGCGCGTATCGCGCTGGCGACGCGGTCGAGCTCGCGGCGGCCCGGGGGCAGCTGGTGGCAGCGATTCGCCGCGGTGCCTACGCGGTCACGCTCGGCGCGGTCTCGCGCGGCGAGCTGGCGACGGCGCGGGACTGGATCCTGGTGCGCGACTTCCGCAAGGCGACCCGGTTCACGCGTCCCGGCGTCGACGCGACCGCGGCGCTCGACGCGCTCGCCGCTGGCGATCTGACGCCGGCTGAGGCGCGGACGCAGGTGAAGAAGGACCTGCTCGACGCCTACCAGGCGCGGCTGAACGACTACCTGGCCGAGGCCGAGCGCGAGGCCGACCGGGGGTTCATGCCGGCCCTGGCTGAGTCGGCGGCGCTGGTCCGCGGCTACTGGCTGATCCTCGACCAGGAGTACCTCGCCCAGCGCGGCGAGGAGCAGCGAACGGCCGCGGACGCCGCCTTCCGTGAGCTCGAGCAGGCCGCGGCGGCCTCGCGAGTCCACGAGTTCGAGCGGCGCGCTGGGGACGTGCGTGAGCGGCTCGACGGGTTCACCGCGGCGCCATTCACCGCCGAGGAGCAGGTTCGGCGCGCCGCGCAGCTGACGCGCTTTCTCGACCTCGTCCCGATCGAGTACGACCACGGCACCGACGACGGGCAGGTGACGATCCCGTTCGAGCTGCAGGAGGGACTGGCCTTCATCGACGGCGCCCAGGCCGCATTCGACGACCTGGAGCCCGAGCTCGACGAGCACGATCCGGCCGCCTCGGCGGAGGTCGAGGTGCGCTTCGACGAGCTTCGCCGCCTGCTCACGGCGGCGAACGAAGGCGGCGTGGTCGTCTCCCTCGAGGAGGTCGAGGCCGTCCACGAGGAGGCCTCGAGCACGCTCGATTCGCTGTTCCCGGAGGAGTGGAAGCAGTCGAACGACGAGGCCGACTTCGACCTGGTCGACATCTCCCTGGACCAGATGGCGGCTGCGATCTCGGCCGGAGAGAAGAATCAGGCCGAGCAGGCGCGACTGAGTGCCTACGCGTTCTTCGAGTTCGGTCCCGAGGTCAAGCTGCGCGCCTTCGACCCGCAGCTCGTCGCCGAGATCGAGGGGCTGTTCTGGTACGGCGCCCGCGGCGCCGACGGCTTCGCCGAGCTGATCGCAGACGGTGCCGACGCGAACCAGGTCCGCGAGAGCCGCCTGGTCATGGACGAGGCGCTCGAGGAGGCGCGCGCCCAGACCGGCGAGGGCGCCAGCGACGCGACGGTGATCACCAACGCGGCGACGATCGTCTTCCGCGAGGGGCTCGAGGCGATCCTGATCATCGCCGCAATCACGGCCAGCATGGTCGGGGCCAACCGGCGACTGCGGCGGCCGGTGCTCCGCGGCGCGCTGCTCGCCCTGCCGGCGAGCGTGATCCTGTTCGTGATCGCGCTGCTGGCCCTCGACTCGCTGGCGCAGTACGGCGAGAAGCTCGAGGCGATCGTCGGGATCGTCGCGATCGCGGTGCTGCTGCTGGTCATGAACTGGTTCTTTCACCGCGTCTACTGGACGGCATGGATCTCCGGCCATCGCAAGCGCGGGCTCGCGACTGCAGCCGCGGTGGGCGTCGGCGGCGCGACGGTGGCCGGGCTCTACCTACTCGGCTTCTCGAGCGTCCTGCGCGAGGGCTTCGAGACGGTCCTGTTCCTCCAGGCGCTTCAGCTCAGCTCCGGTACCGGCGTGGTGGTCGCCGGCGTCGGCTTCGGTCTGATCGCCACCGCCGTCGTCGGGGCCGTGACGTTCAACTTGGAGCAGCGGCTGCCGTACAAGCGCATGCTGATCGTCACCGGGGTGCTGATCGCGCTGGTGTTGGTCGTCCTGGTCGGCAACACGGCTCGCACGATGCAGGGCATCGGTTGGCTGTCGATCACGCCGATCGACGTCGAGCTGCCGCTCTGGATGGGCACCTGGCTGGGGATCTTCCCCACGGTCGAGACGCTGGTTCTGCAGGCTGGCGCGTTCGCGCTCGTGATCGGCAGCTATTTCGCGGCCGAGTGGTGGCGCAAGCGGCGAGTGCGCCCGGAGGCGCCGTCGCGGCCGCTGCCCGCCACCGTGAACGGTGACGCAGCGCCCGAGGTCCTGCGGCGGCTTCCGGTCAACGGGGTGCCTAGGGTGGGGGCTCATGACCCCCTCTCGCGGACCCCTGACCGTACTCGGCATTGACACCGCGACCGCGGCGGCATCGGTCGCCGTCGCCCGCGGCGACGAGCTCCTCGCCGAGCGCCTCGCAGCGCCCGGGCCGGGCGAGGCTCCGCGTCACGCGTCGGTGCTGCTCACCGAGGTCGAGGCGGCGGTAGCGGCCGCCGGTGGCTGGGAGCAGATCGGTCTGATCGCCGTCGGTGCCGGGCCCGGGACGTTCACCGGGCTGCGGATCGGGATCGCGACGGCGCGGGGCCTGGCTCAGGCGCGCGGCCTGGAGCTCGCCGGAGTCGACTCGCTCGCCGCGCTGGCGATGGGCATCGAGGGCGATCGCGCGCGGCCGCGCCTGGCGGCGATCGACGCCCGCCGAGGCGAGGTCTTCGCCGGGCTGTATGAGCCCGGCGGCGCGACGGTCTGGGAGCCGTTCGTCGCCGCACCGGAGGCGTTGACGGAGCGGGTCGGACTGCTGGCCACGCCGCCGCTGGCGGCCGGAGACGGCTCGCTACGATTTCGCTCACAGCTCGAGGCCGCGGGCGTGGAAGTGCTTCCCGACGCGGACCCGGCTCACCTGGTGGCGGCGCGCCACGTCTGCGCGCTGGGCGCCAGGGCCGAGGCGGGGCGGCCCGAGCAGGTGAAGCCGACTTACCTGAGACGACCCGACGCAGAGGTTTGGCGTGAACAACGACAGTAAGCGCATCCGGCGCCTCGTCTATGGCGACCTGCCGTCGGTGCTGGCGATCGAGCGGCGGTCGTTTCAGACCCCGTGGTCGCTGGCGATGTTCGTGCTCGAGCTCTCCAAACCGGGTGGGATCTGCGTCGCGATCGCCGGCGAGCGCCGGGAGCTGATCGGCTATCTCGTCTGCTCGCGCTACGCCGACGTCTGGCACCTGATGAACATCGCCGTCGCTCCCGAACGGCGGCGAGAGGGCATCGCCACCGAGCTGATGGAGCACCTGTTCGAGCAGGCCGGCGCCGACGCCCGGTTCACGCTCGAGGTCCGGACCTCGAACCGCTCCGCGATCAAGATGTACGAGCGCTTCGGCTTCCGGCCCGCCGGCCATCGCCGCCGCTACTACCACGACAACGGCGAGGACGCGCTCATCATGTGGCTGGAACCGGCCGGCGTACGCGCTTGATCCTTGCGATCGAGACCTCGTGCGACGACACCTGCGCCGCGGTCGTCGACGGCGCCGAGATCCGCTCGAACGTGATCTCCTCGCAGGCCGCGGCGCACGAGCGCTTCGGAGGCATCGTCCCCGAGGTCGCCTCGCGCCATCACCTCGAGCTCGTCAACCCGATCGTCGACGCGGCGCTCGAGCGGGCCGACGTCGAGCTTGCCGACGTCGACACGCTGGCCGTCACCAGGGGGCCGGGATTGATCGGAGCGCTGCTCGTCGGCGTCAGCACCGCGAAGGCGCTGGCGGCGGCCGGGGCGAAGCCGCTGGTCGGCGTCGACCACCTGCACGGGCACGTCGCCGCGAACTTCCTCGAGCCCGACCCGATCGAGCCGCCCTTCCTGTGTCTGATCGCGAGCGGCGGCCACACCCTCCTCGCCGGGGTGAGGGCAGGAGATCGCTACGAGGTCCTCGGCGAGACCCTCGACGATGCCGCCGGAGAGGCGCTCGACAAGGCCGCGCGCCTGCTCGGGCTGGGCTATCCCGGCGGACCGGCGATCGAGCGCGAGGCGCGCGCCGGGGACCCCGCCGCGTTCGAGTTCCCGCTGGCGATGGCCGACGACCCGCGGCTCGACTTCAGCTTCAGCGGCCTCAAGACCTCGCTTCTCTATGCGGTCCGCGAGCTCGGCGAGCAAACCGCAGCGGCCCGTCGCGCCGATCTTGCGGCCAGCTTTCAGGCCGCGATCGTCGGCCAGCTGACCGCGAAGCTGAGTCGCGCGCTCGACCGCGGCGGGTGGAACACCGTCGCCCTCGGCGGAGGCGTGGCGGCGAACGGTCTGCTGCGCGAGCAGGTCCACGCGCACTGCGAGCGCCACGGCGTCGGCCTGAAGCTCGTCGCCCCGGAGCTCTGCACCGACAACGCGGCGATGATCGCCTCGGCGGCGCGCTTTCTCGAGCCGACGCCGTATCCCGAGTACCTCGATTGGGACGCGAATAGCGCGGTATGAGGCGCTCGGTCACGCTCTACGCCCGCCCCGGCTGCCACCTGTGCGACGAGGCGCGCGCGGCGATCCTCGAGCTCGCCGCCGGCGGCGACGGCATCGTGCTGCGCGAGATCAACATCGACGACGACGATCGCCTTCTCGCGGCGTACCTGGAGCGGATCCCGGTGATCGAGGTCGACGGCGTCGAGGTGAGCGAGCTCGAACCCGACGGCGACGCGCTTGAGCGCGCACTGCATACTGTTCGGCCGTGAGCGATTCCACCGTCAACGAGCGCACCGCGGCCGAGACGGCGGCGGTCGACGGCAGCGCCGAGGCCGATCGCCTCTCGCTCGGCGTGGCGGCGCGGCTGTCGCGCTACCTGCAGGTGCTGATCCAGGCCCGCAAGATGGGGCGCGAGACGATCTCCTCGCAGGAGCTCGCCGAGTACACGCACATCAACTCGACCCAGATCCGCCGCGACCTGTCGGGCTTCGGCAAGTTCGGCAAGCGCGGCGTCGGCTACCGGGTCGAGTCCCTGGTCACCGAGATCCGCAAGATCCTGCACACCTCGGGGCAGCACAACATCGCCCTGTTCGGTGCCGGCAACCTCGGCCAGGCGATCGCCAGCTCCGACATCTTCGCCGACCACGGCTTCCGGATCGTCGCCATCTTCGACGCCGACCGCTCGCTGGTCGGCAACGAGTACGGCGGCGTACCCGTTCGCGCGCTGAGCGACCTGCAGGAGGTCGTGCGCGAGGAGGAGGTCGTCGTCGGCGTGCTCGCGGTCCCGGCGAAGGCGGCCCAGGAGGTCGCCGACGACCTCGTCGAGGCCGGCGTGAAGATCATCTTCAACTACTCAGAGCAGCTGCTCCAGGTGCCGCCCGAGGTCACCGTGCACACGTCCAGTCCCGCGGTGGACCTGCTCTACGCGCTGTACTTCTACCTCGCGTAGGGACATGGCCGCCGGCAGGTCCGACCCGCCCGAGACCCTCGACCTCGAGCGGACGCGAGAGCTGTTCGCCGCCTCGCAGGACTTCACGATCGGGCTCGAGGAGGAGTTCGCGCTCGTCGACCCGTCGAGTCTCGAGCTGGTGCACCGCTTCGAGGAGCTCTACGGGGCCTGCATGGAGGACGAGCTGCTCGCCACCTCGGCGGCGGGCGAGCTGATCGACACCGAGATCGAGATTCGCTCGGGGCGCGCCGAGAGCTTCGCCGAGGCGGTCGAGCGCCAGCGCGAGCACCGCGTCCGCCTGTTCGCGACCGCGGAACGACTCGGGATCGGCCTCGCCGCCACGGGCACCCATCCCTGGGCGAGCTATCTCGACCAGCGGATCATCGACACCGAGCACTACAACCGTCTGCGCGATGAGCTGCGTTGGGTAGCGCAGCGCAACAACACCTGGAGCCTGCACGTCCACGTCGGCGTTCGCGACGTCGACCGCGCGGTCGCGGTCTGCGACCGCCTGCGCGCTGTGCTTCCCCCGCTGCTCGCCCTGTCGGCGAACTCACCGTTTCTGGATGGAAACGACACGGGCCTGCACAGCGTCCGGACCGAGATCTTTACCCGCACCTTCCCACGCTGCGGCGTGCACGAGCCGTTCGGCGACTGGGCGACCTACGCGGGCTTCATCGACCTGCTCACCCGGACCGGCGCGATCGTCGAGTCGACGCAGCTGTGGTGGAGCGTGCGCCCTCACCACGCCTTCGGCACCGTCGAGCTGCGGATCTGCGACGCCCAGACGCTGGGCGAGGAGGCGTTCGGCCTCGCGGCGATGATCACCGCGTGCATCGCGCAGGCCGCCCTCGACTACGACGACGGCAGGCTCGACGAGCCCCAGCATCACCGCGAGATCGAGGAGAACCTGTGGCGGGCGATTCGCTACGGGCTCGACGGCACGCAGATCGACTTCGCCGCCGGCGAGGTGATCGAGACCCGCGCGGCGCTCGAGCGGCTCGTCGACTGGACCACACCGGCCCGCGAGGCGCTCGCGCTCCCGGTCGAGCTGCCGCGCGAAAACGGCGCCCAGCGGATGCGGCGTGCCCTCGCCGAGGGCACGCCGATGGTCGACGTCTACCGCGAGGCGGTCGCCGAGACGCGGCGCACCTACGTTCCCGAGCGAGCGCTGGGATAGATTCGCGCCTCATGGAGGAGAGCCAGGTCCCGCCCAACGACGAGGAGCTGCAGCAGCGGCTCGAGGAGCAGATCAAGAAGGTCCGCGTCCAGGACCTTCTGCTCGAGAGCGTCGCCAGCATCCTCAACCTCTCCGCGCGCCGCATCGGCAAGGAGGACGAGCGCGATCTCGAGCAGGCCCGGATCGGCATCGAGGCGGTCAGGGCGGTGCTGGAGCTGATCGATCCGGAGCCGCGCGAGCAGGTGCGCGAGGCGCTCTCGCAGGTGCAGATGCTCTACGCGCGGGAGGCGAAGGGCGACGGCGGCGAGGGCGCTCCGGAATCCGGCGAGCCGCCGCCACAGCAGCCGCCGGGCGAGCGTCCCTCGGGTCTCTGGACCCCGCCTGGCAGCTCATAAATCGGGCTCGATCACTACACTGCCCGGCGCTTGGCGGCCGGAATCCCCGGCCGCCTTGTGACTGAAAAAGCCCCCACGGAGGACTGCACTTGACCGATTTCCTGACCGACTACGGCGTTGTGATCGCGCTCGTCTGCGCCGGCGCCGCGGTGCTCTACGGCGCGCTCGTGACCCAGCGGCTGCTCGGCCGCTCGGCGGGCAACGCCCGGATGCAGGAGATCTCCAACGCGGTCCAGGAGGGCGCCAAGGCCTACCTGAACCGCCAGTACCTGATCATCGCCCTGGTCGCGGTTCCGCTCGCGATCCTCATCGCGATCCTCCAGGACGTCACCACCGGGATCGGCTTCGTGATCGGCGGCGCGCTCTCCGGCGCGGCCGGCTTCATCGGCATGAACCTCTCGGTGCGCGCGAACGCCAGGGTCGCCGAGGCGGCGCGCGGAGGGGTGCCGCCGGCGCTCGACGTCGCCTTCAAGGGTGGCTCCGTCACCGGCCTCTTGGTCGTCGGGCTGGCGCTGCTCGGCGTCGCCGGCTACTTCGGCATCCTCGTGCTGGCCGACCACACCGACAAGGAGGCCATCGACGCCCTGATCGGACTCGGCTTCGGCGGCTCGCTGATCTCGGTCTTCGCCCGACTTGGAGGCGGCATCTTCACCAAAGCCGCCGACGTCGGCGCCGACCTGGTCGGCAAGGTCGAAGCCGGGATCCCGGAGGACGATCCGCGTAACCCGGCGGTGATCGCCGACAACGTCGGCGACAACGTCGGCGACTGCGCCGGCATGGCGGCCGACCTCTTCGAGACCTACGCGGTGACCACGGTGGCTGTGATGCTGCTCGGCGTGCTCACCTTCGCCGGCGACTTCGCCCGGGAGGCGGCGCTCTACCCGCTGGTTCTCGGCGCGGTCGCGATCCTCGCTTCGATCGTGGGCGCGCTCGCCGTCAGGACCACGACCGACAGGGTCGAGGGCGCCCTGTATCGCGGCCTGCTGATTTCGGCGGTGATCTGCGCGGCGGCCTTCTACCCGATCACCGACTGGCTGATGAGCGATCCGCTGTCACTCGGCATCGACAGCCCCGACAACGCGCTCTTCGGCGCCTCGGTGACCGATCTGTGGCTCTGCGCGCTGATCGGCCTCTTCGTCACCGGCGGCCTGTTCGTGATCACCGACTACTACACGTCGACGCGCTTCCGGCCGGTCAAGACGATCAGCCAGGCATCTGTTACCGGCCACGCGACCAACATCATCCAGGGGCTTGCGCAGGGCTTTCAGTCGGCGGTGGCTCCGGCGCTGCTGATCGCACTGGCGATCTTCGGTGCCAACGAGCTCGCCGGTATCTACGGAATCGCGATCGCCGTCACCGCGCAGCTCTCGCTCTGCGGGCTGATCGTCGCCCTCGACGCCTTCGGTCCGATCACCGACAACGCCGGTGGCATTGCCGAGATGGCGGACCTGCCCGAGGAGGTCCGCAACGTCACCGATCCGCTCGACGCCGTCGGCAACACGACCAAGGCCGTGACCAAGGGCTACGCGATCGGCTCCGCCGCCCTCGCCGCCCTGGTCCTGTTCGCCGCCTTCCAGATCGAGCTCTCGGCCGAGGAAGGCGGCGCCGGCCTGCAGTTCCTGATCTCAGATCCCGCGGTCCTGATCGGCCTGCTGATCGGCGGGATGATGGTCTACCTGTTCGCCGCGTTCGCGATCGAGGCGGTCGGGCGCGCCGGCGGCCAGGTGGTCGAGCAGGTGCGCAAGCAGTTCCGCGAGCACCCCGGGATCATGGAGGGCACCGAGAAGCCCAACTACGGCGAGACGGTCGGCATCGTCACGGCGGCCGCGCAGCGGGAGATGATCCTGCCCTCGCTGATCCCGATCGTCGTCCCGGTGATCGTCGGCCTGATCAGCGTCAAGGCGCTGGGCGGCCTGTTGATCGGGGTGATCGTGGTCGGTCTGTTCGTCGCGCTCTCGATGACGGCCGGCGGCGGCGCCTGGGACAACGCGAAGAAGCTGATCGAGGACGGCGCCTTCGGCGGCAAGGGGTCGGAGGCCCACGCCGCCTCCGTCACCGGCGACACGGTCGGGGACCCCTACAAGGACACCGCCGGGCCGGCGATCAACCCGATGATCAAGGTCGCCAACATCGTCGCGATCCTGATCATCCCGATCGTCCACTTCTAGCGCTCGATCAGCTCGATCCGGTAGCCGTCCGGGTCGCGGACGAAGCAGATCCGGGAGCCGCCCTTGCGAGCCTGGTAGGGCGGCTTCTCGGGCTCGATCCCGTCGGCGGCCAGGCGCTCGAGGGCCGCGTCGAGGTCATCGGTGCTGACCGCTATGTGGCCGTAGCCGGTGCCGATCTCATATGGCCCGTCGCGGTCGTGGTTGTAGGTCAGCTCGAGCCGTGCCCCGTCGCCCGGTAGGCCGAGGAAGGCGTTGGTCGCGTCCTCGCCGATCGGCACCCGGCGCAGCTCCTCGAAGCCGAGCTTCTCGTAGAAGCCGACCGAGCGATCGAGGTCGAGCACCCGGTAGCAGGTGTGGATGAGTTCGCCCATCGCCGCCACCATATAGTCGCCCCGTGGGCGGGACCGAGCCAATCAACGTCGCCGACTACGAGCGGCTCGCGGCCGAACGGCTCGAGCCAGGCGTGCTCGGCTACTTCGCCGGCGGCGCCGGCGACGAGCGCACGCTGGCAGACAACGTCGCCGCGTTCGCGCGCCGGCGGCTGCGCCCGCGCGTGCTGGTCGACGTCTCCGAGGTGAGCACGGCGACCACGGTGCTGGGGACGGAGGTCTCGATGCCGGTGCTCGTCGCCCCGGTCGCCTTCCAGCGGCTCGTCGATCCCGACGGGGAGGTCGCGATGGCGCGCGCGGCCGCTGCTGCCGGGACGATCATGTGCCTGTCGACCATCGCGACCTCGCGACCGCGCGAGATCGCCGCCGAGGTGCCGCCGGCGCCGCGCTGGTTTCAGCTCTACTGCTTCAAGGACCGCGGCGTCACCCGGGCGCTGATCGACGAGGCGGTCGAGTGCGGCTTCGGCGCGATCGCCCTGACCGTCGACGCGCCGCGGGCGGGGCGCCGTGAGCGGGACTTTCGCACCGGCTTCGCCGTCCCGCCCGATGTCACCGCGCCGGCGGTCGCGGCGGCTGTCGGCTCGGACCGGGCGATCACGGTGCAGGAGGTGTTCGCGCTGGTCGACCCGGCGCTCGGCTGGGACGACTTCGCCGAGCTCGCCTCGGACTGCTCGTTGCCGGTGCTGCTCAAGGGCGTGCACACCGGCGAGGATGCGCGCCTGGCCGCCGAGCACGGCGCCGCCGGGGTGATCGTCTCCAACCACGGCGGCCGCCAGCTCGACGGCGTCGCCGCCTCGCTCGACGTGCTGCCCGAGGTCGCCGAGGCGGTTGAGGGGCGATGCGAGGTGCTGATGGACGGAGGCATCCGCCGTGGAACCGACGTCGCGATCGCGCTGGCGCTCGGCGCGCGGGCGGTGCTGGCCGGTCGCGCGCCCGTGTGGGGCCTCGCGGTCGACGGCGAGGCCGGCGCCGAGCGCGTGCTTGCGATCCTGCGCGAGGAGGTCGAGCTGGCGCTCACCCTGCTGGGCTGCCCGACGCCCGCCGACGTGGGCGCGGAACACGTCGGCCCCGGCCCTATATTCGAGCCCTAGATGGCAGAGAGACATCCACGCGAGGAGGCCCTGCGGCGGGTTCACGGGCCCGGCGCGCTGTTCGCCGCCGCCTACGGAAACGTGGGCTCCTCGATCTACTACGCGCTCGGTCTGGTCGCGTTGTACGCGCTGGGGCTCACCCCGGTGACGTTCATGATCGCGGGGCTGATCTTCGCCTTCACCGCCGCCACCTACGTCGAGGCGACGGTCCTGTATCCGGAGGCGGGTGGCTCCTCGAGCTTTGCCAGGCACGCGTTCAACGAGCTCGTCTCGTTCCTCGCGGGCTGGGCGCAGATGCTCACCTACATCGTTACCGCGGCGATCTCGGCGTTCTTCGTCCCGCACTACCTGGCGCCCTTCTGGGACGCGCTGGGGCACGGCCCGGCAGACGTCATCTTCGGCATCGCGCTGCTGGCGCTGCTGGCGCTGCTCAACGTCAAAGGCACCGAGGAGTCGGCGCGGCTGAACCTCGTGCTCGCGATCGCCGACCTCGCGACCCAGGTGGTGCTCGTCGCGATCGGCCTGGCGCTGGTCTTCGACCCCGACCTGCTGGTCAACCAGATCGATCTCGGCGTTGCGCCGTCGTGGGGCGACTTCGCGCTCGGGATCGCGGTCGGCATGGTCGCCTACACCGGCATCGAGACGATCTCGAACATGTCCGAGGAGGCCCGCGACCCCAACCGCGCGATCCCGCGTGGTACCGGCGCCGTGGTGCTGGCGGTGATCGGCATCTACGTGTTCCTGCCGGCGATCGCGCTCTCGGCGATGCCGGTCGAGCAGACCGCCGCTGGCGAGTTCACGACCGAGCTCGGGACGACCTACGCCGACGACCCGGTGCTCGGGATCGTCCAGAACATCGGCCTCAGCGCCGGGCTCACCGACGTGCTCGAGGTCTATGTCGGCGTCCTTGCCGCGGTGATCCTGTTGATCGCCACCAACGCGGCGCTGATCGGGCTCTCGCGCCTGACCTTCTCGATGGGCCAGCACCGCCAGCTGCCCGAGATCCTGCGCCAGGTCCACCCGCGGTTCAAGACCCCCTACATCGCGATCATCGTCTTCTCCGCGGTGGCGGCGGTGGTGATGCTGCCGGGCGAGGTCACGTTCCTGGGCGCGATCTACGCTTTCGGGGCGACGCTCTCGTTCACAGTCGCGCACGTGTCGGTGATCCGGCTGCGCAAGCTGAAGCCGCTCGCGGAGCGAAAGCCCGGGCGCGACGGCGAGCGCCCCTGGCGCCCTCCCGGCAGCGTCCGGGTCCGCGGCGTCGAGGTGCCGATGACGGCGGTGCTCGGCGGCCTCGGCACCTTCGGCGCCTTCGTCGTCGCGATGGTCCTCGACCCAGTGGTGCTCGCCACCGGCGGCGGCTGGATGATCGCCGGGACGCTGCTCTACGTCGCCTACCGCCGCTATCAGGGCCTGCCGCTGCGCCAGACCGTCAAGGTCGGCTCGCTGACTCCGCTCGGGGTCGAGGAAGTCGAGTATCAGAGCGTGCTCGTCGCCTTCGACGAGGACGACCCCTTCGACGCCGAGGCGGTGATCACGGCCAGGGCGCTGGCGGCGCGACGGCGGCGCGCGATTCACGTGCTCGCCCTCGTCAACGTGCCGGCGAACCTGCCGCTCGACGCCGAGCTGCCCGAGCGGGAGAGCGCCGCGCAGGCGAAGGTCGAGCAGGCGAAGCTGATCTGCGGCCAGCGGGTCAGCGGGCACATCGAGCGGGTCCGTTTGGGCGCCGCGGGCCAGGCGATCGTCGAGGAGGCAAAGCAGATCCAGGCGGCGGCGATCGTGATGTCGCTGCGCTACCGAAACGGCGCCCCGCTCTACGGCAAGACGCTCCAGACGGTGCTGGCCAAGCGCCCGTGCCGGGTGCTCGTCTCGGCGCAGCCCCACGAGTCGGCCGATGCCGCCGCAGCGTTGTCGGAGCCGACGCCGGTTCGCTCCTGAAGGCGCTGCCCGCCGACCTAGAATTGGCCTCGATGGCCGCCCCGGCGCCAGACGAGGTCTATCGCGGAGTGACGCGCCTGTTCGCGCTCGTGATCATCGGCTTCGGGATCGCGATCGTCGCCGTCACGCTCGCCAACGGGGGCGGGGCGACCTCGTTCGGCCTGCTGATCGGGCTCCTGTTCACCGCGCTCGGCGCCGGCCGCCTCTACCTGTCGCTGAGGGCGTCGCGGGATTGATCGATCCGTTTCGCTCCGGGGGCGAGCGCTCGCCGATAACTCGACGCTTCCTCGGGGTGCCACTGCTGTTCGCGGTCGCCTACTCGGCGGTCGGGTTCTCGCTGTACTTCTCGCTCGGCCTGGTCGCGGAGCGGGGACTGGGGCTGACGCCGCTGATCTTCCTCGGCGTCGGCATCGTCTTCCTGCTCAACTCGATGACGTACATCGAGGGCGAGGCGATGCTGCCCGAGCGCGGCGGCTCGGCGACCTTCGCGCGGGCGGCGTTCAAGAACGAGCTCGTCAGTTTCATCGCCGGCTGGGCGATCCTGATCGACTACGTGATCGTGATCGCCCTTGCGGCGATCTCGGTGCCGCACTACCTGACCCCGATCTGGTCCGGGTTCACCGACGCCGGGGGCGAGATCGTCACCGGCTGCGCCGTGGTCGCGTTGATCGCCGGGCTCAGCATCGCCGGCTTCACGGGGATCAGGCGCCAGCGGCTGCTGACCGTGGTCGCCCTGGCCGGCGTGCTGCTGTTGATCGCCGTGATCGTGATCGGGCTGATCACGGTGTTCGATTTCGACGTCCTGACCACGGATCTGAATCCGTTCGACTCGTTCGCGAACCCGAGCCTCTCCGACCTCATCTACGCGGGCGTGATCGCGACGGTCGCCTTCGCCGGGATCGAGACGGCCGCGAATCTCGCGCCGGATCTCGACGTCGGGCCCATGGACCTGCGCAAGCTGCTCGGCGCGGCGGTGATCCTCGTGCCGGTCGTCTACTTCGGCGTCGCCGTCGTCTCCCTGATGGCGCTGCCGGTGCTGCCGACGCCCGACGGTCCGCAGACGGCGCTCGGCGGCGCTTACATCGAGAACCCTGTGCTCGGCGTGGTTGAGCAGTTCGATCCGCCCTGGGTCGCTGACGTGATGCAGGTCGCGGTGGTCGCGGTCGTGCCGGTGGCGCTGATCTGGGCGGCGAACACCGCGATGCTCGGTCTCTCGCGACACGTCTACGTGCTGGCGACCAACCGGCAGATCCCGAGCTGGCTCGGCAAGCTCAACCGGCCGTTCAAGACGCCGCACGTGGCGATCCTCGTCGCCGCCGCGATGGCCGCGGCGCTTGTCGCGACCACCGACGTCGCGCTGCTCGGGGGGCTGTTCGCCTTCGGCGCCACGATCGCGTTCACGATCGCCCACGTCTCGATCATCCGCCTGCGGATGACAGAGCCCGACCGGCCGCGCCCCTTCCGGATCCCGTTCGACGTCGAGTTTCACGGGCGGCTGCTGCCGCTGCCGGCGCTGAGCGCGGCTGTGCTCACGGCTGCCGCGTGGGTGAGCGTGATCGTCCTTCACGACTCCGCCCGCTGGGTGGGCGGCGCCTGGATGCTGTTCGGCCTGGTCGGCTACGTGATCTACCGCAAGGGGTTCGAAGGGACGACGCTGACCCAGCGGGTCGAGGTGCCCGAGGAGGCGCTGGTCAAGAACGTCTCCCCGCTCGAGTACGGCGACATCCTGGTGCCCGTGTTCGGGACCAAGCTCGACGACGACATCGTCGGCACCGCGGGAAGGCTCGCCGACGCCGCTGACATGCCGGGCGAGGTGGCGCCGCGGCTGGAGGTGATCTACGTCGTCGACGTGCCGCTGACCGTGCCCCTGGACTCGCCGCCGCCGAAGGAGCTCGCCGAGCAGGCGAATGAGGCGCTCGAGCGGGCGAAGCAGGTCGGCGAGGAGTACGACACCGTCGAGGTGCATCCGTCGGTGGTCAGAGCGCGCTCGGTCGGCGCCGGGATCGTGCAGGCGGCGCGCGATCGCGAGGTCGAGGTGATCGTGATGGGCGCCGAGCCGCCGACGCGGATCCGCGGTGGCGCGATCCTGGGCGGCATCGGGGGCTCGCGCCCGGCCGAGGTCGGGCCCGTGACCGAGTACGTGCTGCGGCGCGCGCCATGCCGGGTCCTGGTCACGGCGCCGAAGAGCGACGGCTCGCTGCGCGAGCCGGCGGCACCCGATTCCGACGATGGCGGCGTGCCGGGCACGAAGTAGACCTACCGCGGCACTAAGATCAGCGCAATGTTCGTCCTCATCGTCGGCGCAGGACGTGTCGGCTCCTCACTGGCACGCACGATGCTCAAAGATGGCCACGAGGTCTCCTGTTTGGACGAGGATCCCGAGTCGCACGCGCGGCTCGAGATCGGCCTCGAGAAGTCCTGGGAGGACATGGGCGGTCAGTTCACCGTCGGGACGGCGCTCGAGCTCGAGGCGCTGACCTCCGCCGGGATCGAGCGCGCCGACGTCTTCGTCGCCTCCACCGACGGCGACAACACCAACATCGTCATCGCCCAGCTCGCGAAGCGGCGCTTCAACGTGCCGACGGTGATCACCCGCGTGCTCGACCCGTATCGCGCGAAGTGGTACGAGGAGCAGGGCCTGCACACCATCTGCCCGACGCGGGTCGCGATCGACATGCTCGAGAGCGAGGTGCGCCTGGCGGCCGCGCGCGGCAACGGCGGCAAAGCGCCCGCCGGTGGGGTCGACCACGAGGACGCCGACCTGTAGGGCGCGATGGCCGAGAAGATGTACATCATCATCGTCGGCGCCGGCAAGGTGGGCTGGAACCTCGCCCGGGAGCTGCTCGAGAAGGACAACGAGGTGACCCTGATCGAGTCCAACCGCGAGCGTTACCTGACCGTCGAGCAGGAGATGGAGCACAACGTCCAGTACGGCGATGCGTCGGAGCTCTGGGTGCTCGAGCGGGCCGGGATCTCGCGCGCAGACATGGTGATCGCGGTCACCGGCGACGACGAGGACAACATCCTGATCTGCCAGGTGGCGAAGGAGAAGTACCTGGTCGACCGGATCATCGCCCGGGTCAACAACCCGCGCAACCGCGAGCACTTCGAGCTGCTCGGGATCAAGCCGGTGGTCTCGGCGACCGACCTGATCCTGCGCCTGATCGAGCACGAGGTGCCCGAGTACGGGCTCGTGCATCTGCTCGATCTGCCCGAGCAGCGGCTGGAGATCATCGAGATGCTGCTGCCCGATGACTCCAGGGCCGCCGGCCAGCGGGTCGGCGACCTGCAGATGCCCGAGGGCAGCCTGCTGATCTCGGTGCTGCGCGAGGGCTCGGGATTCGTGCCCAGCTTGGACACGGTGCTCGAGCCGGGCGACGAGATCCTCGCCGTGCTCGATCCGACCGTCGAGGAGGACCTGACCTCCTACTTCGGGCCGGACGGCAACAGCAGTGCAGAAGACTGAGTTCCTGATCGTGGGCGGCGGCATCGCCGCCGCCTACTGCGCCTCTGAGCTGATTAAACGCGGCGCCGAAGGTTCGATCGTGGTCGCGACCCGCGAGGGCGAGCCGCCGTACGAGCGCCCGCCGCTGTCGAAGGACTACCTGCGCGGCGAGTCGAAGCGCGAGGACGCCTACGTGAACCCGGTGGAGTGGTACGAGGAGAACGGGGTCGAGCTGCGGGTGCGGACGAACGTGATGTCGATCGATCCCGCAGCGCGGACGGCGAAGCTTCAGGGTGGGGAGGAGGTCGGCTTCGACAAGGCGCTGCTGGCGACGGGGGCGATGGTCAACATCCTGCGCTTCGAGGGCGCCGAGCTCGAGGGCATCCACTACCTGCGCGCCTTCGGCAACTCCGACGCGATCCGCGACGAGGCGCGCGAGGCGGGTCGTGTGGTGCTGGTCGGCGGCAGCTACATCGGCTGCGAGGTGGCGGCGTCACTGACCGCACTCGGTGTGGAGTGCACGATCGTGATGATGGAGGAGGTCGCGCTGGCCGAGAGCTTCGGCGAGGAGGCGGGGCGGTTCTTCGAGGCCGTGCTGCGCGAGCACGGGGTGGAGGTGATCGGCGGCGAGGCGGTCGAGGCGTTCGAGGGCGACGGGCGGGTGCAGGCGGTGGTCACGCAGAGCGGGCGCGCGATCGAGGGTGGCATGGTCGTGGTCGGAGCGGGGGTGAGGCCCGACACGATGCTCGCCCAGCGGGCCGGGCTCGAGGTCGACGACGGGATCGTCTGCGACGCGAAGCTCGAGAGCTCGGCGCCGGGCATCTTCGCCGCCGGCGACGTTTGCTCGTACGACAGCGTCATCCACGGCCGGCGGCTGCGGGTCGAGCACTGGGACGTGGCGCTGCAGCAGGGCCGCCACGTCGCCGCCACGATGCTCGGCTCCGAGGAGCCGTACCAAGAGCTGCCGTATTTCTTCAGCGACCTCGCCGACTGGGCCAGCCTCGAGTACGTCGGCCCGGCGTACGACTGGGACGAGGTCGTCTTCCGCGGCGACGTCGACAGCGGCGAGTTCAGCGCCTGGTATCTCAAGGACGGGCGGGTCAAGGGGGCGCTGTCCGTGGAGCGCTCGGAGGACCTGATCCACGCGCGGAGACTGATCGAGGACGGGGCGGACGTGTCGGGATCTCGCGACGCGCTTGGCGATCCTGGTTCGGACCTGGCGTCGATCGGCGAATAGCGGCCGCTCAGGGCGGCTCTCGCTATCTTCTTGAGCGCTTGGCCGTGCCCGGTCGTCTAGTGGCAAGACACGCGGCTCTGGACCGCGGAACGGTGGTTCGAATCCATCCCGGGCAGTTCGACGAGCAGGACGAGCCGGTGTGGCGAAATCGCCTTCAGTGGCGACTTATTGGCGCATAGCGCCAAGAAGCCGCCATGGCCGCCGAGATCTCTGCCGATGGCGTGAAACTCGTCGTATAGACGAATAACCCGCCAGGCGAGAGCGGAACGGACGAGACCGAGGCTGCATTGTCCTTCGGGGTGGAAATTCCCCTCCCATTCGCGACGGACCTGCGGTAACTCGTAACCCCTTTGTTACTTTGAGCACGCTATGGACGTCTACCAGCGTCGGCGCCTCGTCGCGCTGAGCGCACTCGCGGCGATCTTCGTCATCTTCGTGCTGCTGATCCGCAGCTGCGGCGACGACGACGAGGAGGGCACGCCGCTGACAAGCCCGGTGCCCACGACCACCGAGCCCACCGCGCTCAGCCAGGATGACTTCATCAGCCAGGGCGACACGATCTGCCTGGACACCAACACCTCCCTCGACGCGCTCGACGGCGCCGACGCGGCCGAGGACGCCACCGACCGTGCCGAGCTGCTCGCCGGAGAGCTGAGCTCGCTGCAGTCGCTCACCCTTGCACCGGGCGAGCCCGGCGAGAACAAGCTCGACAACTTCCTCGCCGGCCTGCAGGAGCAGGTCCAGGGTTACGACGACCTGATCACCGCGATCGAGCGCGACGACTCCACCGCCGTCGCCGAGATCCAGGCGACCATCGACGAGGCCGCCGCCGATACGCAGGAGGCCGCCGAGCGCTTCGGCTTCGAGGTCTGCGGTGACACTTCGCAGGTCAGCGAGACCACCGAGGGCACTGCGACCGACGAAACGGCCGACGAGACCGTCCCCGTCGCCCCGACGACGACCACGCCGGTGGCGCCGACAACCCCGACGACGCCGCCCGCCGAGGGCGGCGGAGCCACCCCCGAGCCGCCCGCCGCCGACGACGACGGCAGCGCCTCGGGCTCGGGCGGGATCATCCCCTAGCCGGCGGCGCGGCCACCTGCCGGCTACGCCGCCGCCGACTCCGCCCAGGCGCCGTAGAGGCGCGCGTAGCGGCCGCCGGCGTCGATCAGCTCCTCGTGCGACCCGGTCTCGGCGATCCGGCCGTGCTCGAGCACGACGATCCTTCCCGCCCGCCTGATCGTCGACAGGCGGTGGGCGATCACGATCGCGGTGCGGCCATGAAGCAGCCGCTCGAGCCCCTCCTCGATCACGCGCTCGGTGCGCACGTCGACGTTCGAGGTCGCCTCGTCGAGGATCAGGATCCGAGGCTCGGCGAGCAGCGCGCGCGCGAACGAGACGATCTGGCGCTGTCCGGCCGACAGATGCACGCCGCGCTCGCCGACCTGCGTCTCGAAGCCATCGGGCAGCCGGTCGACGAAGGCGCCGGCGCCGACGGCCTGGGCGGCGCCGAGGATCTCCTCCTCGCTTGCGTCCGGGCGGCCGAAGGCGATGTTCTCGCGGATCGTGCCCGAGAACAGAAAGCCCTCCTGGGGGACGATGCCGAGCTGCGAGCGCAGCGCCTGCGAGCTCAGCTCGCGCAGGTCGTGGCCGTCGACCAGCACCCGGCCGCGCTGCGGGTCATAGAAGCGCGAGACGAGCTTCGCCAGCGTCGACTTGCCGGCGCCGGTCTCGCCGACCAGCGCCACCGTCTGCCCCGCCGGGACGTGCAGCGAGACCCCCGCGAGCGCCCAGCCCGGGTCCTCGTCGAGCTCCTCGGCCTGAGCGTCGCCGCCGCGCGCGTAGGAGAACCAGACGTCGTCGAGCTCGATCTCGCCCCGCAGCGCGCCCGGGTCGAGCGCCTCGGGGCGGTCGACCATGTCGGGCTCGGTGTCGAGCAGATCGAAGATCTTGTCCAGTGCCGCCATCCCCTGCTGGTAGGTGGTGTAGAGCTGTGAGATCTGCTGGATCGGGTCGAAGAACAGCTGCAGGTAGCCGATGAACGC
>DAIRGH010000129.1:0-7625 GCA_036794585.1 Solirubrobacterales bacterium
GGACGCCCGGCCGAGCCGGCCGTGCGGGCGGCGCTGCCGGAGTGGGCGGGCGAGCGGATCGAGGTCGAGCGCCACGGAGGGCGGATCTCAGTCCGGCTGCGGCCGCCTTCGCCGCTGGGGGCGCTCGAGCGGGCACTCGAGGTGAGCTCCGACGCCTGGGTGCGCCGGCCGGATGCCGGGGGATGACGATCGTCCTCGCCTCCGAGCTTCCCGACGCCGGCGGCGGCCTGGCGTGCGCTGCCGCGCTCGCCGTCGCGCTCGCCTCTGAACAGCCTCCCGGCCGCGGGACATTGCTGGTCGAGGTTGGCGGCGAGCGTCAGCGCGGCCCGACGATGCTCGCCTCGGGCGGCGCCCGTGAGCTCGAGGCACGGCTCGCCGACACCGACCTCGCGGCCGCGGCACGCGGCCGACTCTGCTGGCTGCGGTTGCCGGGCGGAGCGGGGATCGACCGGCTCGTCGACGCGCTGGAGATCGCACGTCCCGCTCCCGCGGTTGCCCACCTGCCCGCGCCGCTGTGGCGCGAGGCGATCGAGCTGCCGGCGATCGGCGCCCGCGCGGCGCTGGTCCGCGCGGAGCTCCCGGCTCAGAGGGCGCTGGCGGCGCTGCTGGTGCGGGAGCTCACCGAGGCCGGGATCCGGGTCCGGATCGCCGCACGGGCGCCCGGGCGGGTGGCGGCCCGCCGGGCGCTCGCCGGCATCGATCCAGGGGGCGAGACGGCCCGGCGCGCCGGGCGGCTGGGCCGCGGTTTGACCGGGCGCGCCCGCCGAGCCACGGCGGCGAGACGGCTGGCGACCGAGAGTGGCCAGGCGCTGCCGCTCGTGCTCGGAGCCACCATCGTCCTGGTGTTCGTCACGCTGGTGCTCGCCGCACTTGGCGGCGCCGTGGCCGGCAAGTCGCGCGCCCAGCGCGCGGCCGACCTCGCCGCCCTGTCGGCGGCGCGCTCGATGCGCGACGACTTCGAGCGGCTGTTCGCCTCGGCTCGACGCCCCGACGGCACCGCGAACCCGATCCACCTGTCGAGGGCGCGCTATCTCGAGCGCGCGACCGCGGCGGCGGTCGAGGCCGCCACACGCAACGGGGTCGACCCGCGCCGGGTTCGAATCGAGTTCCCGGACCGCGACTCGTTCGCCCCGCTGCGGACGAGGGCCGAGCTCACCGCACGCTACGAGCTGCCGGGCGAGCTCGCCGACGACCCGGTGACGGTGAGCGCCGAGGCCGAGGCGGTGCTCCCATCGTCACCCGGCATCGCCCCGGCGCCTCCGGGGGCGCCCCAGGTCGCCAGCGGAGGCGGCTACTCGGGCCCGCTCGCGTACCGCCAGGGCGAGCCGATGCGGCCCGACGTCGCCGCCGCGTTCGACCGGATGGCCGCCGCGGCGAGCGAGGCCGGCGCCGTGTTGATCATCGCCTCGGGATTTCGCTCCGACGCCGAGCAGGCCGCGCTCTGGGCCGAGAACCCCGACCCGCGCTGGGTCGCGCCGCCCGGCACCTCGCTGCACCGCTGCGCCACCGAGCTGGACCTGGGCCCGCCGGCGGCCTACCCGTGGCTGGCCGCGAACGCGCCACGGTTCGGCTTCCTGAAGCGCTACCCGTGGGAGCCCTGGCATTTCGGCTACACCGCCGGTCCCGCGCCGTGCTCGGCCGGAGGCGACCAGGTCGCCGGAGAGCACGGGCTGGGCGCGGCGGAGGCGCCCGACGCGTTGCCGGCGTTCGTACCCGCTCCGTTTCGCGACGCGATCGCGCGCGCGGCCTCGCGCTGGAACGTCTCGGCGACGCTGCTCGCGGCCCAGCTGATGGCCGAGTCGAACTTCAACCCGTTCGCGGTCTCGCCGGCGGGTGCCCAGGGGATCGCCCAGTTCATGCCGGCGACGGCGGCCGGCTACGGGCTCGGCGACCCGTTCGATGCCAACGCTGCGATCGACGCCCAGGCGCACCTGATGTCGGACCTGCTCGCCCAGTTCGACGGCCAGGTCCCGCTCGCGCTCGCTGCCTACAACGCCGGCCCCGCGCCGGTCGCGGCCTGCGGCTGCGTGCCCGCGATCACCGAGACCCAGTCCTACGTCGCCCGCATCCTCGGGCTCATCGACGGCCCGGGCGCGATCGCCGCCGCGCCGGCGCTCGAAGTGCGGTTGGTGTCCTAGTGCGCCCGGAGACGGCGCTCAGCCTTCGAAGAAGACCCACCGGTCGCCTTCCTTCGACGACTCGCCTTCCTCCGACTCCTCGGCTTCCTCGGCCTCGGCCGCGCTCCCCTTGCCGTCCCCCGCTTCCTCGGCCGCCTCGGCCTCCTCCTGTTCCTCGAACTCCGTGAACTCCGCCTGGGTCATGAACTCGAAGCTGTTGGGCGGCGCATTGGCCGTCTCGAACTCGACGATCGTCTGACCCTCGTCCCCCTCGTGCGTGCCGGTGATCTCGAAGCCTTCGAGGACCTCCTCCGGAGTCGTGGCGTCCATGCTCTTGATGCATTGGTCGAGCCCGCCGTGGCGCTCCTCGAGCTCCTCCTCCGAGATGAAGGAGCACGCCGTCTCGAAGTCCCGCTCCTGCAGGGCCGTGACGTACGCCTGGGCGGCCTCCTCGACCGCCTGGTCCTCGTCGCCGTCATCGTCGCCGCACCCCGCTGCAACCAGCGCAGCGATCAGCCCGACCAACAGTACCTTTTTCACCTGCACGCTCCCCTGTTTTCAGACTTGACGCCCGGCGATGCTAGTGCCGGATGCGCCCGATTTGCGCGACGTTTCATGCAGGCGGCTAGGCTGCCGCGCATGACCGCCCTGACGGTGAACGGAATCGACGAGCTGCGCGAGCTGATCGGCAAGCCGATCGGCCCCAGCGACTGGGTTGAGGTCACCCAGGAGGACATCGACAAGTTCGCCGAGGTCTCGCGGGACTTTCAGTGGATCCACACCGACCCCGAGCGCGCCCAGCGCGAGAGCCCGTTCGGGACCACGGTCGCCCACGGCAACCTGACGCTGTCGCTGGTCGACGGCCTGCGCGGCCAGCTGATCAAGCAGGACGGCGTGAGGATGGGGATCAACTACGGCTGGAACAGGGTTCGCTTCCCGGCGCCGGTTCCGGTGGGGTCGAAGGTGCGCGCGACCGCCGAGGTTCAGACCGTCGACGAGGTCGGCGACGGCTGGTGGCAGGTGGTGACGAAGTTCGTGCTCGAGCGCGAGGGCGGGGACAAGCCCGTGTGCGTCGCCGAGTCGGTCGGCCGGGCCCTCGTCGCCTGAGCTCTCCGGCCCGGTCGGTTACTCGACGGTGAGCGTGCCCTCCATGCCGCCTTCGCGGTGGCCGGCGACCGAGCAGTAGAAGGTGTACTCGCCGGACTCGAACTCTCCCGTCGTCGACGTCGAGCTGTCGGTGATCACGTCGGTGCGGGCGAGCTCGTTGCCGTCGGCGTCTTCGACGACGACGTCGTGGCCGACCGAGGACGGGTTGTCGAACTCGATCGTCACCTCGCCGGCTGGCGCCGAGGCGCTGTCGCTCGTAAACGCGAGGGCGCCGTCGGGGTCGGCCTCGATCGACACGGTTCCGCCTTCGCCGCCACCGCCGCCGGCGGTCGTCTCCTCGGTGGTGGTCGCAGCGGTCTCGTCGCTGCTCTCATCATCGTCGCCGCAGGCAGCCACGCCGAACGCGGCCAGCGCCAGCACGGAGAGCAACATCGCAAGCTTCTTCATCACCGGTCCTCCGATCGTCTTCGCTCGCCGCGAGTGTAGTCGCGGCTAGCGTCCCGTGAACTTCGCCTCCCGGCCCTCGAAGAACGCGCTCACTCCTTCGCGGAGGTCCTCGGTCGCCATCGAATCGGCGATCCCGTGGCGCTCGAGCTGCAGGTGCTCGGTGAGCGAGTTCTCGAGGCTCTGACCGACCAGCAGCTTCGCCATCCGCACGTAGTGAGGCGCCTTCGCCGCCAGCTTCTCGGCCTTGGCCCGCGCCTCGGCGAGCAGCTCGCCGGGCTCGACGACCTTCGAGACGATCCCGAGCTCGAGCGCGTCCTCGGCGGACAGCATCGGGTCGTTGAGCAGCAGCTCGATCGCCTTCGCCGGGCCGACGACGCGGGGGAGGAAGTAGGTCATGCCGCCGTCGGGGGAGGCGCCGATGCGCCCGTAGGCGCAGACGAAGGCGGCGTTGCTCGCGGCGATGCGCAGATCGCACATCAGCGCCAGCGAGAACCCAGCCCCCGCGGCGACCCCGTTGATCGCCCCGATCACGGGATACGGGATGCGGCGGAAGTCGACGATCGCCTGGTGCAGGACCTCGGCGCCGCGGCGGACGTTGGCGGGCAGGTCGACGTCGGGGTCGTCGACGCCGCTCTTGAACCAGTTGACGTCGCCGCCGGAGGAGAAGGCGCGGTCGCCGGACCCCGTGACGATCAGCCCGCGCAGCGGCGCCTGGTCGGCGAGCCAGGCCGAGGCGATCGTCAGCTCGCCGATCAGCTCCGGGCTCATCGCGTTCAGCGACTCGGGGCGGTCGAGCGTCAGGGTGCCGATCTCGCCGTCGATCTCGATCGCAAGCGTGGCGAGCTCGGGCGGCGAGGGAACGGTGGCGGTGCTCATTGCGGCAAAAGCCTCCTCAAAAGGTCACGAGATCGACGGGGGCGCACCATAACCTCTACTGGGTGGCCGAGAAACCCGAAACCTCGCTCGGCGAGCAGCGAAAGCGCCTCCCGGATGCGCCGGGCGTCTACGTGTTCAAGGACGCCCGCGGCGAAGTGCTGTACGTCGGCAAGGCGCTCTCGATCCGCAAGCGCGTGGGTGGCCATTTCTCGGGCAAGACGGCGCGCGGGAGCTTCGAGTTCCTCGACCGCGTCGCGGCCATCGACTTCCTGGTCACCGAGACCGAGGCCGAGGCGCTGCTGGCCGAGCAGCAGTTCATCAAGCGCCACCGGCCGCGGTTCAACATCCGGCTGCGCGACGACAAGTCCTACCCGTACATCGGGATCAGCCTCGACGAGGAGTTCCCGCGCGTCTACTTCACTCGCGAGCGCCACCGCTCGGGCCGGATCTACTTCGGCCCGTACTCGTCGGCCAAGCGCGTGCGCGAGACGCTCGACCTCCTCGGGCGGCTGTTTCAGTACCGCACCTGCGAGGGCCCGGAGCCCGGGCGGCGCTCGGGGGTGCCGTGCCTCGACTACTACATCAAGCGCTGCGGGGCTCCCTGCGTCGGCTATATCGACCGCGAGGAGTACCGGCGGGGGATCGACGCGATCGTCGATTTCCTCTCCGGCCGCTACCGCGACGTCGAGCGCGATCTCGAGCGCTCGATGGCCGAGGCGGCCGGGGTCGAGGATTTCGAGCGGGCGGCCGTGTTTCGCGACCGGCTCGAGGCGGTGCGCTCGCTGATGCAGCGCCGCAGCGTCGCCGGCGAGTCGCTGGAGAGCGCCGACCTGATCGCGGTCGCGGTCGAGGGCGCCGAGGCCAACGCACAGGTGTTTCAGGTTCGCGACGGAGCGCTTGCCGAACGCCACGGCTTCTACCTGGCCAACGAGGGCGAGCGCGACGAGGCCGAGGTGACCGAGGAGTTCATCGCCCAGTACTACTCGGCGGCGCCCGCGGTCCCGCGGCTGATCGTCGTCGGTCCGGCGCTGCGCGACCGGGCCGAATTGCTGGGTGAGGCACTCTCCGCGCGGCGCGGCGGCCCGGTCGAGGTGCGGGTCTCCGAGCGCGGCTCGAAGCGCCGGCTTCGCGACCTCGCCGCTCGCAACGCGACGCTCGCGCTCGCCCAAGACAAGCTGCGCCAGGAGCGCCGCCGCAGCCAGCGGGTCGACGCGCTCTCCTCGCTTCAGGACGCCCTGTCCCTGGAGTCGCTGCCGGTCCGGATCGAGGGATTCGACGTCTCCAACATCGGCGGCGAGCACACGGTCGCCTCGATGGTCGTCTTCGAGGGTGGAGCGCCGAAGAAGTCTGATTACCGTCGGTTCCGCATCAGGGGCGACCGCGCGGCGGGCCCCGATGACTTCTCCTCGATCGAGGAGGTGCTCGGACGCCGCACGGCGCAGCTGCTCGAGCAGGCCGATCGCTCGCCCCATGACCGCGACCGCGACGAGAGCTTTGCCTCGGTGCCCGACCTGATCGTGATCGACGGGGGCAAGGGCCAGCTCTCTGCGGGCCTGCGCGCGCTCGGCCCGCTGCTCGAGCGCGGGACCGCGGTGATCGGCCTGGCGAAGCGCCTGGAGGAGGTGTTCGTCCCGGGGCGCTCAGAGCCGCTCGAGATCCCGACCGACTCCGAGGCGCTGCGGCTGCTGCAGCGGGTCCGCGACGAGGCGCACCGGTTCGCGATCACCCACCACCGCGATCGCCGCGGCAAGGCGATGACCAGCTCGCTGCTCGACGAGCTGCGCGGGGTCGGGCCGAAGCGAAAGCGCGCCCTGCTGGAGCATTTCGGCTCGCCGGAGCGGCTCGTCACGGCCAGCCGCGAGGAGCTCGAGGCGGTGCCCGGGATCACGGGTAAGCTCGCCGGCGACATCCACCGGCAACTGAACAGAGCTGGGTGAGAGCAGCAGGGGGATGAGCTCGGCATCGACAGACGCCGGTACCGCGGGCCCGCCCGGCAGGCACGTCGACCTGTTCGTGATCACCGGTTACTCGGGCGCCGGCAAGTCGGAGGCGATCGCCGCCTTCGAGGACTCCGGGTACTTCTGCGTCGACAATCTCCCGCCGCGAATGATCGCCTCGCTCGGCGAGCTGTTTCGCCACCACGGCAGCGGCGTGCGCCGGGCCGCCGTTGTCACCGACGTGCGCGGGGGCGACTACTTCGCCGAGCTGATCGCGGTCCTCGGCGAGCTCGAGGAGAGCGGGCTCGACCCGACCGTGCTCTTCCTCGAGGCCGACGAGGCGACCTTGGTCGACCGCTTCAAGGAGACGCGCCGCCGGCATCCCCTGGCTCCCGACGGCCGCGTGGTCGAGGGGATCCGCGCCGAGCGCGTGATCCTCGGCCAGCTGCGCGAGCGCGCCGACGTCGTCATGGACACCAGCGACCTCACCGGCGCGATGCTGCGCCGGCGGATCGCCTCCGACGTGCTCGGCCCGAGGTCGAGCTCGAAGCTGGCGCTGTCGATCCTCACCTTTGGGTTCAAGAACGGCCCGCCCCGCGATGCCGACCTGGTCTTCGACGTCCGCTTCCTCCCGAACCCGCACTACCGCGAGGATCTGCGGCCGCTCACCGGCCGCGATCCCGCCGTGATCGAGCATGTCGAGGCCGGCGACCTGGCGAAGGAGTACTACGAGCGCCTGCTGTCGCTGCTCGACTTCCTGCTGCCCGCTTACCTGGCCGAGGGTAAGACTCACCTCACGATCGCGATCGGCTGCACCGGCGGCCGCCACCGCTCGGTGACCATCGCCGACCGGGTCGCCCGCCACCTCGCCAGCCGCGACGACGTCTCGCTGCGGGTGGTCCACCGCGACGTCGAGCTCGGCTAGCGACTCGGATCAGCGGGCGGCGTCGGCCAGGGTGGCGCGGTAGGTCTGATCGATCGCCTCGGCCTGATGGGCGAGCGTGAAGTGCGCGCCGACGCGGCTGCGGGCGGCCGTGCCCATCCGGGTCCGCGTCTGGAGAGGCTGCGCCGCGCACCAGGCGATCGCGTCGGCGAGCGCTCGCGGGTTCTCGGGCTCGATCAGCATCCCGGTGCCGGGAGC